>JAIPCT010000050.1 GCA_021738065.1 Burkholderiaceae bacterium | reverse complement strand
CCGTGCCCCACACTGGCAGGGGAGGGCGGCAGAAACCGGCGCCATGGCCCGCCAAGCGGGGCGCGCGGTAGCGCCACGGCGGGCGTATGCCGCGCGCTGGCTGGCGCGGCTGGAAGAATTGCGCGACTGGGCGGGCGATGCCGTAAAAGTCGGCGCTGGCGGTACGGCGAGCGCGGTGCCGCTGGCCTCCGGGCGCGGTCGTGCGCTGGTGGAAACCGCAAGGGGTCTTCTGCTGCACGAGATCGTGCTCGATGGTGAGCGCGTAGCCGACTATTTCATCGTCGCGCCCACGGAATGGAACTTTCATGCGCAGGGCCCGCTTCCAGTGTGGCTCACGGGCCGTGATGCCGCCGATCCGGAGAGATTGCGTAACTTGGTCGGCCGCGCAGTCGCCGCGCTCGATCCCTGCGTGCGTTGGGAAATGGTGATTTTGTAGCCGTCGCAGTTTGATTGACAAGGGAATCATTGGAGCAATCCGGGGTCACACCGGGCGCCATTGGCAACATTTGCCCAAAACAACTTCGCCCAATATAATGTGCCTTGGCCGGCCGTGAAGGGCGCGGCGCACAAACCACGGAGAACCCTGTCAGTCGTGGCTCACGGGGAATGCTGGCACACTTTAGATAGGTCAAATCGGGCCGCGTCCAAACTGAGTGCCTGGATTGATGCAGGAGCCACCTGATTTGGTCTCAGCGACCCGCTGGCAAACAACACTCGAGCAGGCTCATCGCGCCGCTGATCGCAGGTGTCGCGGGAGTTATCTGTTGGAAAGGACCGTGCAATGAAGCTTTGGCAGAAAATTCTCGTTACCGTCTTCGCCATGCTGATCGCCAGCTATGCGGGGGCGCAGCTATGGCTGCGCGTCTTCGACTTCGTCATGCCCAGCTATCTCGCGGGCATGGTCGGCGGCCTGACCGCGATTCCGGTTTGGGAGTCGATGCGCTGGATCAACGCCAAGCATCCGTGAGACGCTCGCTGCGTGTCGGTTTGGCGTTGGCCTGGAGTCTGTGTTTGTCGACTCCAGGACAGGCCGCGCCTGCTGCAGACAATCAGGATGCGCTTGCCTACGACATCACGCTTCGCGTGCCAGAGCCGCAACGCAAACTGCTGGAAGGCAATCTCGATCTGTATCGCTGGCGCGGCAGCGGGCGCATGTCCGAAGACCAGTTGCAGCGGCTGGTCCGGCTGGCACCGGAGCAGATTCGGACATTTCTTGCTACCGAAGGCTTCTACTCGCCGGAGATCGAGGCGAACGCCAGTCAGGAGAACGGCAAATGGTCGGTCGCTCTCGTTGTCGAGCCGGGTCAGCCGGCGCGGGTGACGGCTTACGATATCCGGGTGAGCGGCGCTTTGAATGAGGATGCGGAGCAGAGTGCGGCTCGACTCGACAAGATGCGCGCGGACTGGACTTTGCTGCCCGGTGCGGTGTTCCGCCAGGAAAACTGGGAATCCGCCAAACGCAATGCGCTGAAGGCCCTGCTGCTGGATCGCTATCCGGCGGCAAGCATCGCGGAAAGCCGCGCCACGGTTGATCCGGAAGCGCGAGTTGTCGAGTTGCTGCTCGTCCTCGAGAGCGGCCCGCTGTTCCGCTTCGGTGCGCTGGAAGTACAGGGCTTGCAGCGCTATCCCGAAAGCATTGTGCAGCGCCTGAACCCAATCGTGGCGGGTGAGCCATATTCACAAGGCAAGCTGCTGGAACTGCAGACACGCTTGCAGGACAGTCCCTATTTCGAGAGTGCCGCCGTCAGTGTGGACAAGGATGCTGCCCATCCGACCGGCATGCCGGTGCATGTGGAGGTGCGCGAGAAGCCGTCGAAGAAAGTCGGTTTCGGTGTCGGCATGAGCACGGACACCGGCGCCCGGGCGCAAGTGGACTACCAGGACCTCAATCTGTTTGAGCGGGCCTGGCGGCTGGGAAGTGCGATCAAGCTGGAACAGAAGCGGCAGTCCTGGGTTGGCGATTTGCAGTTTCCGCGCACCGAGGCAGGACATCGTGACAGCCTCAACGCGCTGATCGAACGCACCGACATCGCCGGCGAGATCACCCGCAAACTTTCCCTGGGCGTCCGGCGCAATTTTGTTCACGGCAAGACCGAAACTGTCTATGGACTGCGCTATCTGACGGAAAGGCAGGACATAGGCATTGTTGGCACGCGCAATGCAAGCCTGAGCCCGTCCGTGTCATGGACGTATCGCGACCTGGACAGCCTGCTGTATCCCACCCGCGGCTATTTGCTCAACCTCCAGGCGGACGCGGGGGCGCAGGCGCTGCTGTCGGACCAGGACTTTGTCCGCGGCTATGGCCGGGTGGTGTATTTCCAGCCGCTGGGCACGCGCGATCAACTCATCCTGCGCGGTGAGCTCGGCGTGGTCGCCGCGAGCAGCCGCCTCGGCATACCTTCCGATTACCTGTTTCGCACCGGCGGCGACCAGACACTGCGCGGCTATGCCTTCCAAAGCGTCGGCGTTGCGGATGGCAGCGCAGTGGTGGGTGGCCGCTATCTGGCAGTGGCCAGTGCCGAGTATGTGCATTGGCTGAACGGCCAGTGGGGAACGGCCGTGTTCGTCGACGCCGGTAATGCGGTCGACGCGTTGAGTGCCTTGAAGCCGATATACGGCTATGGTGCCGGCGCGCGCTGGAAGAGCCCGGTCGGTCCGCTGAATCTCGATATCGCCTATGGCGAAAAAACCCGGCAGTTGCGCCTGCATTTTTCGGTGGGCTTGAGCTTCTGATGATGTCACGGTTGCTGAAAAAATCCGCCGTTTACCTGCTTCGCCTGGCGCTGGCCCTGCTGGTTCTTGGCGGTTTGCTGGGCGTGTGGCTCGGTACCGAGACGGCACTGCAATGGGGCGCCGGCCAGGCCGAGCAGCGCAGCAACGGCAGGCTGGTGCTTGGCGCGGTGCATGGATCCCTGTTCGGACCGATGCGCATCGAGGCGCTGAAAATCGAAAACGACGACATGCGCATCGAGCTGAAGCAGCTTGATCTTGACTGGACGTTTTTCGAGCTGTTCCGCAAGCGCTTGCATGTCGATCGGCTGGCGCTTGAAGAACTGCGGATCACCGAGCTTCGGGCCAGCACAGAAGTCGCGACGCTGCCCGCAAGCCTCGAACTGCCCTTGAGCCTGTTGATTCCAGATGTTGCGCTGGGCCGCGTCATAGTCAGGCGCGGCGCGGACGAGCATGTCTTGAGCGCCATTGAGCTGAGCCTGGAGGCGCAGGCCGGAAGCTACCGCTTGAATCTGCGCCGTGCTGCCAGCTCGTGGGGCGCGGTCCAGGGGGAGCTGACACTGGGTGACACGCGGCCCTTCCCGATCACAGCGAAGTTCGGCCTGCACCAGGCCGACGGGCTCGCGTATCAGGTCGACGCGGATGCGTCGGGTGAATTGCAAGGCATCGCGCTCCAGGCACGGCTGAAAGCTTTGGGCGGGCAGGCCGAGTTGAAGACCCTGGCGACTCCCTTTGCCGCAGTTCCCGTGGCGCAGGTGAGCGTCAAGGCTGCAGGCATCAATCCAGCGCTCTATGACAAGAGCTTTCCTGCCGCCAGCCTTGGCGCCGAGATCGTGGTAACCGACCGGGGTGCGAACGGTCTGGAAGGCAGCCTGATAATTCTCAACTCGCTTTCCGACCGCATCGATCAATCGCGCCTGCCGCTGCGCGAAGTCAGTGCCCGGTTCGGCGGCACGCCGGAGCGGATCGCGCTGAGCGCCGTTCGTTTGAATCTGGGTGAGGCCGGGCAATTCTCCGGTGATGGAGAGATCGACGCTTCGCGTCTGAGCATGAAGCTGAGGACGGCCGATTTCAACCCCGCAGGCCTGCATCGGGACCTGCATCCATTGCGCCTTGGTGGCGATCTGCAGCTGGAAGCGGATTCCACAACGCAAGGCTTGACGGCCGAATTGCGCGACTCGCAGTTGCGGCTCAGGCTTGATGCACGTCATCAGGATGCGGAGGTGGAACTGCGTGACTTCAGTGCCCGAGCGGCAAGCGGAAGCCTCTCCGTCAAGGGCAAGCTGGCGCTTGCCGACCGTCAGCCGTTTCAGCTCGAAGGCCGGCTGCGCGGATTCAACCCGGCCGAATTTGGCAGCTATCCCGTGGCCGCTGTCAATGCGACGTTCTCGACGTCCGGCCAACTGGCGCAGGCACCCGAAGCCCGTCTGGAATTTTCCGTCGCCGACAGCCATTTCAGGCACCAGCCGCTGTCCGCTCAGGGCAGGCTGAATGCTTCGACGACGCGTATCTGGGATGCCGACGTGCTGCTGCGATTGGCGCGTAACCGGTTCGAAGCCAGAGGTGCGCTGGGAGCCACCGACGACCGCCTCGACTTTACGATCGATGCCGACAAACTGGTGCTGCTCGATCCCGATCTGGGCGGCAAAGGCCGAGCCAGCGGCACGGTCGAAGGCCGCTTTGCCGATCCCTCCGGCAGTGTCGATGTGACATTCAGTGATCTGTCCTGGCGCAAAAAGTTCCGTGCGGCGAGCGGTGAGTTCAAGGCGCGGCTCGCAAAGGGGTCTGACGGTCGTGTTGATCTGGATGCCAGCCTGCGCGGTTTCGTCCTGGCACAGCTTAAACTGGACCACGCCAGCTTGCGTGCCGAAGGATCGCGCCTTCGGCATGCGCTGCAACTGACGGCAACGAGTCCGAAGCTGGATCTGCGTGCCGGTCTGACCGGTGGCTGGCGCGACCCATCCGGGTGGTCCGGCCAGATCCTCGAATTGAGCCAGCGCAAGGCTCCTGCACTGACGCTGGCCGCGCCGGCAAACCTCGAAATCGGACCAAAGCGCGTGCGGATGGAGGCGGCCCGTTTCGACATCGCCACGGCAAAGCTCAACGTCCATGAGTTGACCTACCAGACGGGCGAGATCCTCAGTCGTGGCGATTTTCAGGGAATCAGTGCCGCCTGGCTGCGCGATCTGGCCGGAATGAAAGCCGAATTCAAGACCGACCTCAGCCTCGGCGGCGACTGGCAAGTCACGGCCCGCGACAGTGTCAATGGCCACGTTGCGCTGTGGCGCGAGGGGGGCGACGTACAGATTGCCGGTCTTGCACAGGCAGGATTGGGCCTCGATCGGCTGGTGTTGAATCTGGAGGTGGTGAATAGCGCGTTGCAGGGGAAGGTGGAGGCCAGCGGCGCCCGGCTGGGCAAGTTCAAGCTCGAAGCAAAGAGCGCGCTTTCGGCACGTGACGGTACCTGGGGCATCGCCGGCGACGCCCCGCTGACGGGCAGCGCAGAACTGGCGATCGACTCGCTGGCCTGGCTGGAGCCCTTCCTCGGTGTCGATGTCGGCTTCGATGGCGCCTTGAACGCAGACGTGCGCCTGGATGGAAAAGTGGCGCAGCCGCAACTCGCCGGCAAGATTACCGGCGACCGTTTTGCGCTCGCGCTGCCGGATCTGGGGCTGAACCTTACTCAAGGGCGCTTCCGCGCCGAGTTGCGGGATAGTGCTTTGCATCTCGATGAGCTGACGCTGAAAGGCGGCGACGGCAGTCTCGCTGGCCAGGGCCGCCTGACGCTCAAGGACGGATCGCCGGTCATGCAACTTGGATTGAAAGCCGACAAGCTGGAGGTGCTTTCCCGACCCGACCGCCTTTTGCTTGCAAGCGGGACGACGGATGTGTCCTTCGCTGGCGGCGAGCTACGGGTCGTGGCCAAGGTCAAGGCCGATCGGGGATTGATTGAACTGCCGCGCAGTGACGCGCCGGCACTCAGCGACGACGTGGTGGTGCTCGGACGATCCGCGATCAAGGAAAAGGATGGTCAGCGATTTGTCATGAAGCTGGCCCTTGATGTCGATCTCGGCGATCAGTTCGTGATCAGGGGCAAGGGCCTCGACGCGCAACTGGGCGGGGCTTTGCACATAAGCGACGATGGCGGCGGAGTGCCGTCTGCGCGGGGCAGCATCCGGGTCGTCAAGGGCGCCTATTCCGCTTACGGCCAGCGCCTGGACATTGAGCGCGGCATTCTCAATTTTCAGGGGCCGATCGACAATCCGGGCCTCAACATCGTCGCCTTGCGCAAGAATCAGCCGGTGGAAGCCGGCGTGGCAGTAACCGGCACCGCGCAATCGCCATCGGTGCGGCTGGTTTCGAACCCCGGCGTTCCCGACAGCGAGAAACTTTCCTGGCTGGTGTTGGGTCACGGGTTTGAAGATTCCAGCGACAAGGAGTTCGGGGCACTGCAAGCCGCCGCGGGGGCACTGCTGGCGGCGGGCGAGTCGGTGTCGCTGCAGCAAAGCATTGCCCACGGTGCCGGCTTGGAAGATGTTTCCCTGAAAGGCGGCGGCGGGTTGGAAAGCGCCGCGCTGTCACTCGGCAAGCGGCTCTCGTCGCGCGCCTATCTGAGTTTCGAGCAGGGCCTGGTCGGCGCCACTTCGCTGGTCAAGCTCAATTACACGCTCACCGAGCGCATATCGGTGCGGGCACAGGCCGGCACCACACCAGCCGTGGACCTTTTCTACACCTACAGTTTTGACTAGGGCGCGTCGCCTTGACGGAGGCTGCACTACTCGCCGATACTGCATCAACAAAGAATTTCCTGTTTTCCCGAATCTTTCAAAGGAGCCCGATTGATGAGCGATGTTCGCGGTCTCGGCGACGCAGTGGTCAACGCCACCTCGACCATGCTTGAGCGTCTGGTGTCCTATCTGCCCAACTTCGTCGCCGCGATCCTGCTGGTTTTGTTGGGCTGGATTCTGGCGCGGATGATGCGGGCACTGGCCATACGCGGCGCCCTGTTAATCGACACCATGCTGCCGCGCCTGGGGTTGCCCACAGGCGTCTCCCGCCTGCGCACCGCGCGCGGTTCGGCGGTGGCGGGCTCGGTGATGTTCTGGGTGGTGCTGCTGTTCTTCGTTACCGCCGCGACCCAGGTACTCGGACTGCAGGCCTTTACCGACTGGCTGGCGAAACTCATCGACTATCTGCCGACGCTGGTGGCCGGGGTGCTGATTCTCGCCGCCGGTTGGCTGATGTCCGGCTTTGCTTCCGATCTGGTGCAGGCCACGGCGAAGGGACTGGAGCCGGGGCAGCGCGACGTTCTGGCGCGTATCGTGCGCGTCAGCATTCTGGTCGCGGCCCTCTTGGTCGGCGCCGACCAGATCGGCATACGCATCACCTTCCTTGCGATTTTTATCGGGGCGATTGCCATCACGGTCGGTGGCGGGCTGGCACTCGCCGTCGGCCTCGGTTCCCGCGAGCATGTCGCCAACCTGATCGCTGCCCGCCAGTTGCGCCAGGCGTATGCCGTGGGCCAGATCCTGCGCGTCGGCGAGCATCAGGGGCAACTGCTGGAGTTCACTGCCACCGCAGTCATTATCGAGACCGCCGAGGGCAGGGTGGTGTTGCCGGCACGGATGTTCAGCGAGTTGCCCGTCACCGTGCGCTCGAGGAGCGACCGTGGCTGAGGGGCAAACTCTTACGCTGGCGTTTGTTTCGAGCCATCCGGCCGACGCGGCACGGGTGCTGGAGGGACTTCCGGCGGTGGACGCCGCGGCGCTCTTCGCCAGCCTGCCGGCGCGGGCGCTGGCGCCGGCGCTGGCCGCCATGCTGCCAGCTGCGGCGGCGCGCATCGTTGCTGCCCTGGACGATCAGGCCACGCTGGGTTTGCTTGCGGCGGCCGGTGTGCAAGGTGCGGTGGCGATTCTGCGCCATGTCGGCGAGCCCCGCCGAACACAGCTGATCGAGGGGCTGTCTACCGCCACGGCGCTGGCTTCACGCCTGCTGCTGGGCTACCCGGAAGATACCGTGGGCGCCTGGGCCGATCCGGAAACCATCGCCTTGGCCGCGTCGGCCACTGCTGCGGAGGCGATGGCACGGGTGCTCGGCGAAAACGATCTGGAGGCAGGCGAGATCTACGTGGTCGGTGAAGAGCAATCCTTGCTGGGCCTGATCGATTTGCAGGTGCTGCTGCGCGCGCCGGGAACCACCGCGCTGTCCGCCTTGATGCGGGCGCCGACGGCAAGCTTGTCGGCGATCATGCCGCTTTCCGGCGCGGCGGCACTTCAGGCCTGGAAACAAACCAGCGTCTTGCCCGTGGTGGAACGCGGCAACCGTCTGGTCGGCGTGCTCCGTGCCGAGAAGCTGGCTCAGGCGATGAATCGTGGCGTGCGCCGTGCCGAAGCCGGCGATGAAACCCTGGCGGGCCTGATGGCGCGCGGCTACTGGGACACCCTCTCCGGCCTCCTGGGCGTCGGCCTCGGCGTTCTGCCACCGGCAAAACGCGTGCTGCCGGAGGATTCATGAGCACAGCCAATCCGACCGCGGTTGCCGCGCTCAATCGGCGCTACCTGCAGGACTATCCTTTCGAAGCGGCGGCCCTGCTCGAGGGCATGTCTGCCGAGGATGGCGCCGACCTTCTGGCTTTGCAGCCGCCGCACGTGGTGGTGCGGGCCTGGCAGGCGCTGGGACCCGATGTGGCGCGGGCCATTGTCGAGCGCGTGCCCGACGAGATGGCCCTGTATCTGCTGAGCGAAGCCGAACCCGCGATCAGCGTTGCGATACTGGCCCAGTGGGACGGCGAAGAACGCGAGCGGCGCCTGACGATGCTGGATGCCCAGGTTGCTCATGAACTGCGCGAGCAACTGGCCTATCCGGAAAATTCTGCCGGGCGGCTGATGGATCACAAGCTCAGTCCCTTGCGCGTCGGGCTCTCGGTGGGGCAGGCGCTGACACGATTGCGTTCGTTCAAGCAACACGGCTTGCGCGAGCTATTCGTGGTCGATGATGCGGGCAGTCTCATCGGCCGGGTCGAGATTCAGGATCTGGCCGTGGCCGATCCGGCCCGCCCGTTGCGCGAGATCCTGCGGCCCTTGCTGGCGGCGGTGTCCGCCCTGGATCCGCGCGAAGACGTGGCGGCGATTCTTGAGCGCCAGCCTATTACCGAATTGCCGGTGGTGAATGTGGAGGGCCGCTTCGTTGGCATCATCCGTCATGCGGCGCTGCAGGCCGCCATCGAGGAAGAATCGACGATCGACATCCAGACCATGGTGGGTGCCAGCCGCGACGAGCGCGCGCTGTCCAGTTCCTGGTTCGCGGTGAAGAAGCGCCTGCCCTGGCTGCAGATCAATCTGCTGACGGCTTTTCTTGCTGCCGCAGTGGTGGGCATGTTCGAGGGCACCATCGCCAAAGTGACCGCGCTGGCGGTGTTGCTGCCGGTAGTGGCCGGGCAGTCGGGCAATGCCGGGGCGCAGGCACTGGCGGTGACCATGCGCGGGCTGGTATTGCGCGAGATTAGCCTGCGGCACTGGCCGCGCGTGGTGGGCAAAGAGGCGGGCACGGGCCTGATCAACGGGCTGGCCGTTGCCGCGACGACGGCGGTGGGCGTCTATGCCTGGAGCGGTTCGGTCGGACTGGTGATGGTCATCACCAGTTCCATGGTCATCGCGATGGTGATCGCCGGGATTGCCGGAGCGCTGGTGCCCATCGTGCTTTCGCGCTTCGGCATGGACCCGGCGCAATCCTCGTCCATCGTGTTGACCACGGTCACCGATGTGGCGGGGTTCTTCTCATTTCTCGGCATCGCCACGCTGCTGGCCGACAGGCTGGTCTGATACCTGCGCTCGGGTTGAACCACGGCGAACACGGCGACACGGCGCAAGTGCAAGGATTTTGAAGCTCTCGCCAACGAATCGATCAGGCAAACGGCATCCGGCAAGTCAAAGGTTTTCCGCCGTGTCGCCGTGTTCCCCGTGGTGAAATTCGCTTCCGGGCTTACGTCCTGTCATCACCAGCATTTGTCGAGGTGCCTGTCAGGCTCAGCGCCACCGCTTCGGCTACCTTGATGCCGTCGATCGCGGCGGAGAGAATGCCTCCGGCGTAGCCCGCACCTTCGCCGGCGGGAAACAGGCCGCGCGTATTGAGGCTCTGGAACTGTTCGTTGCGCGTGACGCGGATCGGCGACGAGGTGCGTGTCTCGACCCCGGTCAGCAAGGCATCCTCCATCGCAAAACCAGGGATCTGCTTGCCGAAGGCCGGCAGCGATTCGCGCAGCGCGGCAAGCACATAATCAGGCAGGCAGCGCGTCAGATCAGTCAGATGTATGCCGGGCGTATAGGAAGGCAATACCGTGCCAAGTGCAGTCGAGGGCCGGCCGGCGAGGAAGTCGCCGACGCGCTGCGCCGGTGCGCTGTAGTCGCCGCCGCCGGCCTCGAAGGCCAGGCTTTCCCAATGCCGCTGGAAGGCGATGCCGGCCAGCGGATTGTCCGCGCTGCCGGGAAAGTCGTCCGCCGTGACGCCGACCACAAGCGCGCTGTTGGCGTTGCGTTCGTTGCGCGAGTACTGGCTCATGCCGTTGGTGACGACGCGACCCGGCTCCGAAGTTGCGGCCACCACCGTCCCGCCCGGACACATGCAGAAGCTGTAGGCTGTGCGGCCGTTGTCACAGTGATGCACCAGCTTGTAGTCCGCCGCGCCGAGCAGCGGATTGCCGGCGTTTTTGCCGAAGCGGGCGCGATCGATCAGGGACTGTGGATGCTCGATCCGAACACCGATGGAAAACGGCTTCGCCTCGATATGCACGCCGCGCGCGTGGAGCATCTCGAAGCTGTCGCGTGCGCTGTGGCCGATGGCCAGCACCACGTGTGTTGCGACAATGAATTCACCGCCCGCCAGTCGCAGTCCGCGCAGTTGGCCGTGCTCGATGTCGACATCCTCGACCCGGCTCTGAAAGCGGAACTCGCCGCCCAGCGCCTCGATTCCGGCACGCATGTTCTCCAGCATGGTGACCAGTTTGAAGGTGCCGATATGCGGTTTGCTGACGTAAAGAATCTCGGCCGGTGCGCCAGCCTTGACGAATTCGGTAAGCACCTTGCGTCCGCGAAAATACGGGTCCTTGATCTGGCTGTAAAGTTTGCCGTCGGAGAAGGTTCCGGCGCCGCCTTCGCCGAACTGCACGTTCGATTCGGGATTGAGCTGGCGCTGGCGCCACAGGGCCCAGGTGTCCTGGGTGCGCTCGCGTACTGCCTTGCCGCGTTCCAGGATGATCGGCCGAAAGCCCATCTGCGCCAGAATCAGCCCGGCAAACAGTCCGCAGGGTCCGCTGCCGATCACCACGGGACGCGGAAAAGTCGGTGATATCGGCGCCTGTGCGACGAAGCGGTAAGTGGTGTCGGGCGTGGTCGCGATATTGCGGTCGCCGCGCAGGCGTTTCAAAACGGCCGCTTCGTTTTTCAGCCTTGCGTCCAGGGTGTAGATGAAGGCGATGGCCGAAGGTTTGCGTGCGTCATGACCGCGGCGGAACACTGAATAGTCGAGCAGCTCGTCGGCGGCGATCCCCAGCCGCTTGACGATCGCCGCGCGCAGATCGGCCTCACTATGGTCAAGCGGGAGTTTGAGTTCGGTCAGGCGCATGGAGAGGCGGTCGCAGCGGTTGCCGCCGCGATTGCAATTTGGGCTGCCATTTTATGTCAAGGCAACGGCCGGAATTCTCCGGCCTCACCCCCGTTGGATGCTGGGGCGATTCGCGCCGGGCGCCGAAAAGTCGGCGCTGGCGCTACGGCGCGGCGGTGTGCTCCTCGCCCGATTTTTGCACTCGCACGATGGGCTGCCGGAGCGGATTGACTCCGCAACCGACAAACGAGTTCAGCCCGCAAGGCTCTCTTGGCATTTAAGGGTCTGCATCCGTTGGGCCAGAGCGGCGCAGATCTCGCAATCTGCGTCGGATGTCTGAATATGCGAAAGCAGGTGAGCATGCCCATGCTGAACCAGCGAAGCGAGCAGCCATTCAAGGCAGTCCAGGTCCATCGACGTCAGTCGATACTCCGCGACATCCGAAATGATCCTCAGCGCCGACTGCGCGACGCTGGCCAAGTCATTCGGCGCCGATTGGCCATCCGCGCTTGCGATCTCTTGTAGATACAAGGTCGTATTGCACTTGGTTTCCATCGCAGGGTCTCGCATCAAGAGGTGCTCTATCCGGGGTCATGACAGCTGTCTCGCTGGCGCGGACAGAAGCATGGGTATGCTAGGACTTCCCTTCGCTGAAGACAATACAGACTAAAGGCATAGACTATTCGGATTGACATTGACATGATTTCTTTGGCAACAGCCTGATAGCCATGGATCTATCCACTGCTCGATGAAGTAGCGGAATGACAATGGGTAGTACACTAGCCAATGCCGCGAGGCGGGAATCGGGACAGTTTCAGTCGCTGCAACATGGAGGATGCAATGGAAGAATCGACTCGGACGTTCCCGAGCGTGGTGCATATGCTGGCGGCGGCAAGCAACCTGGCGCCGCAGCGTGAGGCTCTGGTTTGCGACGGCGAGCGCTTGACCTACGCCGAGTACCAGCGCTGTGTCGCCTGGTTTGCCCATGAATTGATCGACCTGGGCGCCAGCGGTCAGCGCGTTGGTATTGTTCTGGGCAATTCGCTCGATATCTGTATTGCCCTGTTCGCCGTGCATGCCGCACGGGCGCAGGTCGTGCCGCTCAATCCGCAATACACCGGGCGCGAGTTGCGCGCGATCTTTCAGGATGCCGATTTGCATGTGGTGATTTTCGCGCAGGAGCAGCGCGGCATCGTCGAGCCGATTGCGGACGAGTTGAAGATTCCGCATCGCATCTGCATTGGCAGAGAGAACCGGTGCCTTGCCGACTGGCGCAACGCCGCCGACCGTGAACTGCCGCCCATGCCCTTGGCGGAAGATCTCGCGACCCTGCAATTCACCGGCGGCACCACCGGCCGCGCCAAGGGTGTCAATCTCACGCATGGCGCGGTGGCGTTCAATATCAGCCAGCGCGCGGCGCTGCTGCCGGCGCGCATGGATCGCGAACGTTTGCTGTGCGTCATGCCGCTGTTTCATGTCTATGCCGTCGCCATGTGTCTGCACAACATGGTGCATGCCCGCGGCACGATGGTGATCCTGCCGCGCTATGCGCCGCAGACTGTCTTCGATCTGCTGGCGCGGGAACGCATCACCGCTTTTGCCGGTAGTCCGACGCTGTTCGCCGGGCTGCTGGCCGCCGAGGGTTTTGGCCAAGCCGATTTCAGCGAACTGCAACTGTCCTACTCCGGTTCGTCGGCGCTACCCGAAGGTCTGTTGCGCCGCTGGGAAGCCGCCACCGGCGCGCCGATCATGGAAGGTTATGGGCAGTCAGAGGCCGGTCCGGTGGTCAGCTTCAATCCTTTGCAGGGCATCCGCAAACCGGGCTCGGTCGGCGTCCCGCTGCCCGATACCGAGGTGGAAATCGTCGACCTGGAACAGGGCACGCAAATACTGGCGGCTGGCGAGCAGGGCGAGATTCGCCTGCGCGGGCCACAGCTCATGAGCGGCTACCGCAATCTGCCCGAGGAAACGGCAGCCAGCTTGCGCGATGGCTGGCTCTATACCGGCGACATTGGCGAGTTCGACGCTGACGGCTATCTCTTCATACGCGACCGCAAGAAGGAAATGGCGAAGGTGTCCGGCTACAACGTCTTCCCGCGCGAAATCGAAGACGTTTTCTACCTGCACCCGGCCGTGCAGGAGGCCGCCGTGGTGGCGGTGCCCGATGCCTATCGCGGCGAAGTGGTGCGGGCGTTTGTCGTCCTGCGTCCGGATCTCAGCGCGACGCCGCAGCAATTGGCCGAGCACTGCGAGGCGAATCTGGCCAAATACAAGTGGCCCGCACGGATCAGCGTAGTGGCGGAACTGCCCAAGACCGGTGTCGGCAAGATCGACAAGAATCAGCTGCGCGGCGGATAGTCAGGTGACGCGGTGAGCGGGTCACGACACGAAGGTGCCGATGAGTCCCTGGATTGCCCGGGTCGGCGGCATACCGGGAAAAGTCGGCGCTGATGATACGGCGATTCAGAGCGGCTGTTCTGTCCTGACGGCGGCACGGGCGTTGCCGATTCTGATTGCGGTCGCGGCGAACAGCGCCTGTCCGGCCCAGTAAGTGAGAATGATGGCGAAGGCCGCGCCGGGAAGCGGATGGGCGAAGCGGTGTATGCCGATCAGGAAATCGGAAAAGGCGAAAAGCACCGCGCCGGCCAGCGGCCCCCAACGCAATAGCAGGTTGTTGTTGACATCCTCGGTGCAGGCGGCGGCGCGCCAGATCATGGCGCCGATGACGAGAACATAGACCAGCAGAGGCACGGTCATCGGCCCGGCACCGGGCAGCATCAGCCACAGGCCGCAAGCGGCGAAGATACCGATCGGCACCAGCAGCGACAGAGCAGGGCGGCGGCTCCATTTCAGGAAGGCGGCGACATACAGGCCGTGTCCGATGGCAAAGGCGATCATGCCGGGCAGGAACGCATCGGGCAGCGCCAGGCAGATGTCGCCCACGGCGCCGGCCAGCAGGCCCCGGGCGATGTGACGTCCGGCACCGGGGCCGGCATGCCGCCAGACCGCTGCTGCCAGCATCAACACCGGCCAGGGTTTGGTCAGGAGCTTCAGCCAGAACAAATCGAGAGCTAGTCCAACCAGGTACAGGCAGGCAGCGAGAACGCCAATGACAACCGCCAGCACCGGATCGCTTGTCGTCTTCATCAGTGGGCGGTCTTGCGTTGCAACCACAGCAATGACGTTGCCAGCGCCGTCATGGCAATGATGGGTAGCGCATAGTGATTGAGCGTCGCCCAGCCCGTGCTGGTGACCAGCACGCCCGATGAGAGGGAAGTCAAACCCTGTACGCCGAGCACGATGAAGTCGTTGCTGCCCTGGACTTTGGCTTTTTCTTCAGGGCGATAGGTTTCGGTAAGCAGCGTGGTGCCGCCGATGAAAAGAAAATTCCAGCCGACGCCGAGCAACACCAGTGCCCACCAGAAATGCATCAGTGTGACGCCCGACAACGCAACGCCGATGCAGACGAACATCAATGCCGCGCCGACGGAAAGGATGGTGAGTACGCCAAAGCGCTTGATCAGATCGCCGGTGAAAAAGGATGGCGCGAACATGGCGATGACATGCCATTGCAGGATAAAGGCCGTGTCGGCAAACGGCAGGCCGCAGATGTCCATGGCCAGGGGCGTTGCCGTCATCAGCAAGTTCATCACGCCGTAGCCGCAGGCGGCAGCCAGCACGGCGACTATGGTGGCCGGCTGGCGCGCAATCTGGCTCAAGGGGCGGCCGACCGCTTTTTGTTCGCTGACGGAGAGCGGCGGGATATCGAGCCGGCTGGCAATCAGCATCGACAGCGCAGCAAATCCTATCAGCGCAGCGTAGCTGGCGAGATAGGTCGGCTCGAACAGGCTGCGAGTCAGCTTGCCGACTTCAGGCCCGATCACGCCGCCGAGTATGCCGCCGGCCAGTGTCAGCGATATCGCCTTGCCTTTCCAGTTGAGCGGTGCGGCATCGGCGGCAGCAAAACGATATTGCTGGCCGAAGGCGTTGTAGATGCCGGCGAACACGGTGCCGAAGCACAGCAGCCAGAAGCTGCCCAGGTACACGGCGATGGCAGATATCAGCGCACCGAGCATGCCAAGACCCGCGCCCAGCATGAAGCCGGCGCGACGACCATAGCGCTTCATGAAAAAGGCGGCGGGCAGGGTGGCCAGCGCGCCGCCGAGTACATAGGTGGTTATCGGCAGGGTCGCCAGTCGTTTGTCGGTGGCAAGTTGGAAACCGAGCAGGCCGTTGATCGCCACCAGCATGATGCCGTTGGTCAACAGCAGGGCTTGCGCTGCGGCCAGCAGCGTGATGTTTTTCTGGTGAGTCATGGTGTTTTGGGTTCGATGAGGGCGCGGTAGGCATGCCAGGTGGCGTGCCCGACCAGCGGCATGGTGAGGGCGAGACCGACGAAGCCCGCGGCAATGCCCAGGGCGGTGAGTAATACGATCAGCGCACCCCAGACCAGCATCACCGGCAGGTTGCGCACCAGGGCGAGAAAGCTGGCGATCATCGCGGTAATCGTGTCTTGTCCGCGGTCGAGCATCATCGGAATGGACACCACCGAGAAGGCGAATACCAGGCCGGCAAAAATGCCGCCCACGGCAAGATAGGCCAGCAAAAACTCGATGTTGTCGAACTTCAGGATCTGCACCATGAAGCTTTTCAGGGTTGGCATCCCGCCCTGATAAAACAGCGCGAACATGATCATCGAGGCCCGCGCCCAGATCAGATAGAGGACGATCAGAATCAGCGAATAAATGCCCATGCAACTGAGGTTTTTTCGCCAGACCGCCAGGGTGGGTATCAGTTCGAGCGGTTCGCTGTTTTCGCGGCGGCGCGAAAGCTCATAGAGGCCGATGGCGAAAAAAGGTCCGACCAGCATGAATCCGGTGGTAATGGCTGTGACGAGTTGTATGGCATGGCGAAAGGACAGCCAGAGCAGTGCGCCGGCAATTGCAAACGAGAGTCCATAGAACAGGCTGGGCAATCCGCAGGCCCGCAAATCGGCGGCACCCAGCCGCAGCCAGTCGAATGGCGCCGACAAAGGCAAGCCGGTGCGAACCACCGGAAACGGATGTTCCGGCTCGGGGATCGGTTCCAGCGTGCTCAAGCGATGAAACTGCGCAAGGTGTCGAGCACGGCATCGGGCTGCTCGGCCATCAGCGAGTGCCCGGCGCCTTCAAGGCGCGTGGATCTGACGTCCTTGATGGCTGCAGCGAGTTTTGCGGCCGCCTTGGGATGCGTCATCATGTCCCGGCTGCCGCTGACGATCAGCACCGGGCAGGTGAGGGCCGCGGCAGCATTCATGCCGTTCGTATAGGCGTTGCAGGCGGCCAGGTCGTTGTACAGGACGCCGGGTTTTTGTCTTTCCATCAGGCGCTTTGAGGCGCCCAGCAACCACATGCCGGGCACGGTATTGCCGCCCATGCTGCCTTGCGGCGAATGCGACCAGGCGTTGATCATGGCGATCGCTTTCGCCTCCTTGTTTTGCGCGGCATCGAGCAGGGCATCGGAGACAGGCATCGGCACCGCGGTGCCGATCATGGCGATGCGAGCAATACGCCGCGGATGGCGCGACGCGCATTCGAGCGCGGCCAGCGAACCCATGCTGTGGCCGACCAACGAGACATTCGGCGCCGTGCCGCCAGCGCCGACTTTTTCCAGCACCCGTTCGATCCAGTCGGCCAGGTCCTCGATCGAGGTCAGGGGTTTGCCGGTGCTGCGACCATGGCCGGGAAGGTCGACGGCCAGCACGGAATGCCCATGATGGGCAAACCAGCGGCTTTGCAACCCCCATACGCTGTGGTCGTTCTGGGCACCATGAATGAATACGGCGCAAGGCTGGTCGGGGTTGAAGGCTTTGCCGCCGGTGTACATGAATGCCGACTGGCCGTCGATGTCGAGTTGCATGGCTAAGCCTTCGCGGCGGCAGCCAGGCCGCGATTCAGGTCTTCGATCAGGTCGCCCGAATCTTCGAGACCGATCGAGAGCCGGATGGTGCCGGGGTGGATGCCGGCGGCGGCGAGCGCTTGATCGGACATGCGGAAATGCGTGGTCGATGCCGGGTGGATCACCAGCGATTTTGCATCGCCGACATTGGCCAGGTGCGAAAAAACCCGCAGGGCTTCGATGAACTTGCGTCCGGCGCTGCGGGCATCGCCGCTGGCGCCGCCTTTCAGCGTAAAGCTGAACACTGAGCCGGCGCCGCGTGGCAACAGCTTTTGCGCCAGGGCGTGGTCGGGGTGGTTTTCGAGTTCCGGATAGCCGACACTCTGGACGGCTTCGCTTTTCACCAGATTCTCGACCGCCTTGCGCGTGTTGGCGACGTGGCGTTCCATGCGCAAGGGCAGCGTTTCGATGCCTTGCAGCAGTTGAAAGGCCGTCATCGGGCTCATGCAGGCGCCGAAGTCGCGCAGGCCTTCGCGTCGTGCGCGCAGCAGAAACGCAGCAACCGACGATTCTTCGCTGAAGTCCATGCCGTGAAAGCCGTCGTAGGGTTCCGTCAGGGTCGGAAATCTGCCGCCTGAGTTTTCCCAATCGAAACTGCCGCCATCCACCAGCAAACCGCCGATGGCGACGCCATGGCCGCCGAGAAACTTGGTGGCGGAATGGAATATCAAATCCGCGCCGTGATCCAGGGGGCGCATCAACCAGGGCGTGGTGAAGGTGCTGTCGACCATCAGTGGCAGTCCGTTCTCATGCGCGATGGCGGCCACCTCGGGAATGTTCAGCACATCGAGACCGGGATTGCCCAGCGTTTCACCGAACAGCAGGCGCGTCTCGGGACGGATCGCAGCGCGCCACGCGTCGAGATCGCGCGGATCGACGAATGTCGTGTGGATGCCGAAGCGAGGCAGGGTGTAGTCGAGCAGATTGTGCGATCCGCCGTAGAGCGAGCGACTGGCCACGATGTGACTGCCGGACCCCATCAGGGTGGCAATCGCCAGGTGCAAAGCGGCCTGCCCCGACGCCACCGCAATAGCGCCGACACCGCCTTCGAGCGCGGCAATGCGTTCCTCGAGTACGGCATTGGTCGGATTGGATATCCGCGAATAGACGTGGCCCGCGCGCTCCATGTTGAACAGGGCGGCCGCTTGATCGGAGTCCCGGAAAACAAAGGAGGTGGTCAGGTAGATGGGGGTCGCCCGCGCACCGTGCAGTTCGTCGGGCACCTGGCCCGCATGCAAGGCAAGAGTATCGAAGTTGTAAGTCATTGGACTAGCTTTTCCCCATTTTCATCCCGAGCTCGGGGCTGAGTGTTATTGGTTGCAGGCGCGGCGGCGCTCAAGCGTATTCGTCAGGGTCTGGATCGAGCAAACGTTCAAGTGCCGAGACCCGGTCCTTGATCAGCAGCTTTCGTTTCTTCAGTCGTCGTAGCAGGAGTTCATCTTCCGGCGGCGTGGTGGTCATGCGGTTGATCGCTTCATCAAGGTCGCGATGCTCTATGCGCAACTCGAGCAGTCGGGCTTGCAAAGTCTCGGGCGAATCCGTCGCGTCATTGGCATCCATGTCGCTATGGTATGGGTGGAGTCGGCTCTTGGCAACCCGATCGCGCCTTGGGCGCTGGTCGCCAGGATGCAGCGCGCGGGTATCGTTGCCCCCATCGGGAATTCGCCTGGCGCAAGGCCCGAACCTTGACTACTGGCTTGAAGGCCAGCCAGGCACAGTGATTCGCTGCAGTATCAGCTGGCGATGTACTGCTCCAGTTGCTGGATCAGGAATGCCTGCTGCGAGATGGTTTCCTTGACCAGATCGCCGATCGAAACCATGCCGATGACCTTCTTGTTGTTGTCCAGCACCGGCAGGTGGCGAATATGCTTGTCGGTCATCAGCGCCATGGCATCGTCGGTGGTCTGCTCGGGAAGGGCGTAGAGCACCTTCTCGGTCATGATTTCCTGCACTTTGGTGTCTTTGGAAGACTTGCCCAAAAGAATGATCTTCCGCGCGTAATCGCGCTCACTAAAAATGCCGGCAAGCTGTCCGTCGCGCATGGCCAGAACCGCACCGATGTCATGCTTGGCCATGAGTTCCAGGGCGGAGAAGACAGAATCATCCGGCGACACGGACAGCGGCGCGCGAGGACGCTCGTCGAGCAATTGCTTCAGGGTTTTCATGGTGAATCCTCCTCTGGTTTTCCGACCGGTTGCAGCATGTCGGTGCTACACGATTCCTGCCAGTTTATTTGACGGATGCCGTGGCTGGTTGCTGCTGAGCCATGCAACTTGTGGAACATTCTACTTACTCCGCCAGGCCGTGCTCCAAACCGTAGCGAATCAACTCTGCCGTACTTTTGAGGCCCATTTTTTCCAGCAAACGAGCCCGATAGGTGCTGACGGTGGCAACGCCGAGACTGAGTTTTTCCGCGATCTGGGTCAATGTATTGCCGGTCGAAATCAGCACCAGCACCTGATACTCGCGATCGGTGATGCGCTCATGGGGTGACTTGTCGGTATTGTCCGAAATGGCCTCGGCCAGTTGTTGGGCAACCGCCGGGCTCAGATATTTCTTGCCTGAGGCCACTTGCCGAATGGCGGTGACAAGCAGTTCCGGCGCGCTTTGCTTGGTCAGATAGCCCGAGGCGCCGGCTTTCAAGGCGCGCACGGCGTACTGCTCTTCCGGATGCATGCTGAGGATTAGCACCGGCAGGCGCGGGAACTCTTTTTTGAGTTGTTTCAGGGTGTCGATGCCGTTGCGATTGGGCATCGAAACATCGAGCAGAAATACGTCCCAGGTCTGCTGGCGGGCGAGGTTGAGCGCTTCGGCGCCATCGTCCGCCTCTCCGGTGACCACCAGGTCCTCGGTTTCGGAAAGTATCTGTTTGAGACCCTGCCGGACGATGGCGTGGTCATCTGCAATCAGTACGTGAATTTTATCGGCCATGGTTAGAACAGGTTGCGCTGCAATTCTTCTTCTCTTGGTGGCTCTTCGCCGGCCCGCTCCGGCACTCGCAGGACGATGTGGGTGCCACCGTGTTCCGCAGGCCCGATAAAAAAATCTCCGGCAAGACTCAATACCCGCTCGCGAATTCCACGCAAACCAAATGATTTCGATTTTTGCATGTCTGCTTCGGAAATTCCGCGACCATTATCCCTGATCTCGAGCAGGATGTTACCGCTTTCGCGCCGCAGTCGCATGACGACCAGCGATGCGTGCGCGTGTTTGGCGATATTGGTCAGGGCTTCCTGGGCGATGCGAAACAAGGCCAGCGAGGTATCGGCTTCCGGTTCGATGGCGTCTTCGTCGCATTGCACGCGACACGGAATGCCGAAACGCTGGGTGAAATCCTCGGCCTGGCATTCGATTGCCGCGGGCAAGCCAAACTCTTTCAGGATACCGGGACGCAGTTCGCGCGCGACCCGACTCGCCGTGCTCATTGCCTGATCGAGCAGGCTCTCAATTGAGTGCGCCTTCTCGCGCAAGCGATCGGCGCCCTCCGGCAGACGGCTGGCAAGGTGGGCGGCTTCGATTTTCAGAAAAACCAGTATTGATCCGAGTTCGTCATGAATATCGCGCGAGATTCGTTCGCGCTCCTCCTCCTTGACGGCTTCGAGGTGGGTGGACAGCTCGGCCAGCTGCTGCCGGGAACTGCGCAGAGCCGCTTCGCTTTCCTTGCTATCAGTCACATTGGTGGCAATGCCTCGCCACTCGACGACTCCCGAATCCAGATGGTGTGGCGTGGATCGCAGATTGATCCATTTTTGCCTGCTGCGTCCGCGGGTGTGCCCTTCCCAGTTGAGCAGGGTGCCTTTGGCCGCAGATTCGCGCAATGCGAACTCCAGGCTTTTGCGTTTTTCGGCGTCGAACGCGTCAAACAGCCTGTTGGCCGAGGCCAGCAAGTGTTGCTGCTTGAAGCCGAACAGCTTCTGGCAGCCTTCGCTGACGAACAGGAAACGATAGCCGCCTTCGGCATCGCGGCGCAACTGGAAAAGCATGCCCGGAAGATTGGAAGCGAGCCCGTCAAAACGCGCCTGGCTTTCATTGAGCATCTCCAGGGCCGCGCGGTGGTCGGCGCGGTGTCCGGCCTCGCGGACTTCGCGCTCGACGGCAGGAATCAGCCGTTCCAGGCGGTCTGCATCGATGACGTCGCGTGCTCCGGCTTGCATTGCCGGTTGCGTGCCGCGTTCATCCTCGGTCCCGGCGACGACGATCAAGGGCAGGTCAAGGCCGGATTCATCGATCTGTTGCACGGCGGCTTGCACCGAAAGCGAGGCAATGCCCGGAATGTACAGAACCACGTCCCAAGCCTGCTCGCGCAGCACGGCGTGCAGTTCGGCGACAGTCCCGACCTGGTGCAGAGCGCAGGCTTTGCCCGCCTCGGCGAATACTGGAAGCAGGCGCGCCCGGGCCTCTTGCGAAGCTGCGATAACAAGCACATGCAAGGGTTGGCTGGGGGTCGAACTGTCGGCCATGGACTATCTGGATTGTCGGGATGAGGAAGTGTATCCGGGATCGGCTCCGCTATAATTCGCGCTTCGCCGGCATAGCTCAGATGGTAGAGCAACCGCCTTGTAAGCGGTAGGTCACCAGTTCGATTCCGGTTGCCGGCACCAGTAGCGAAAAGGCCTCCGATTCGGAGGCCTTTTCTTTGCCGCTTGCGTCTTCAGCCGTGTTTGCCCGGGTTCCAGCCGCTAGGCCCGATCGCGCGCTGGGCAACTTCCTTCGGGTAGGCTTCCAGTTCGGTGGCCATGGTGTCGTTCCAGCGGTTGAGATAGCCAAACAGGGCGATGGAGGCGACGATCTCCACGATCTGGCCTTCATCGAAATGCTTCGCCAGTTCGTCAAAATCGGCTTGGTTTGCCTCATTGGGCAAACTTCCGGCTTTCAGCGCCAGCGAGATGGCAGCGCGTTCGGCGGCGCTAAAAAGCGGACTGCGCTCAAACTCCCACAAGGCCGCTATTTTTTCATCCGACGCCTGGTAGATGCTGGACAGATTCGCCATATGCGACTGACAGTAGCGACATCCGGCGGCATAGCTGGATGCCAGTGAAATCAGCATTTTCAGTTCTTCACTGACGGTTCCCTCATACAGAATGGCTTTGTTCAGGTCGGCAAAGCGCTTGGCAATATTGGGTCGTCGCGCCATAGTCTTGACGCTGTTCGGGATGAATTTGCGGATTCGTTGATAGTCCTCAAGTCGCTGTTGCAGCTCGGGATCAGTGATTTCTTCCAGGGTCAGTGGGCGCATATGAGCCATGTTTTTTCTCCGATATTCCTGTTGGTTCGATGTAGAACTTGGCCAGCGGGGCAGAGCGCCGTACCGCAGGAGGTTAAGCCCGCCGCGGTCAGCTTGACAAGAGCTGAGCTTGAAGCGGTCGCTAGACCGTTTCCGCTATATCCACGATCTCGGTAATTGGCAAGGTTGCGATATCGCTGTGTTTTGCGGCCTTCACACTATCGCCTTCGGCAAGCGAGGAGACAGTGGAAAAACTCGAGGGCACGAAGGTATCGCGGCCTTCACGGTTGTGGCGTCGGACGCCGTAGCGCAGCTTTGCCCGGTCTTCGCGGGCAAGTTTCCCCACCAGGCTTTTGGTGACCCAAACCGCGCCGTGCCGAGCGAAATCGGAAATGCGCGCTGCTTGATTGATGGTGTCGCCCAGCACCACGAGTTCGAAACTGGTACTCGCCTGAAACGTTCCCAGCCATTCCTGGCCTTCGGTGATCCCGGTGTTCAGGTAGAGCTCGTTGTGCCAGTTCTTCCGGATCTGCCACGCCTTGCTGATCTTTTGCATCTCGCGCCGGACCTCCTGCGCACAGTACAGTGCGTTGGAAAGGTAATTGCTGTCGGGCTGAGGGAAGAAGTAATAGACCATGCCGTCGCCGACATGCTTGGCGTAGGTGCCGTGGTAGCGCCTGAAAATCGGCCCCATTGCGGCCCAGATTTCATTGATCAGTTCAAAGTATTCCTCCGGCGGCAGTTCGGAACAGATACGTACCGAGCTTTGCAGATCGGCAACCAGAACCGCCAGATGGGTCAGCACCGGCAGGCGGCGCTTGAGCAAGCTGCGGATCATCTCGTCGCGGCGAGCCATGAAGTCCATCAAGGAGATCGAGTCGGAACCTTCGGATACGGCGGCGACAAATATTCCTTCGCGAAAGAACGAGGCGTAGACTGTGTGTTCGACCAGTTGCCCATTTTTCGATTGGTCGGGCAGTACGATCGGTACGTGAAGCATTTGCCGTGGCGTCTCGGTCGAAGACTCGGAATAGTATTGTTGCAGTCGTGTGGCGCTTGTTGCCGCGAGGCCCTGACACAAGATCTCAAACTGACTGGCGGACAAGCGGGTCTTCACCAGCCCCACATGAAAGCGCATCAGTTCTTCGGAAGAGTCCCGGTCAGCCAGAAGTCGAAACACGCGCCGTTGATCGCTGGTTGCTGGCAGGGTTTCGATTCCGCCGAATATGGCCTTCTGGGCGGCGGTATTGAACCAGACCAGTTCAAAGCTGTAGTTCAGCATGTACGCCGGTTGCGCGATCTCATCCACGGTCAGCCTTAGCCCGTTTCCCGGCGGGGGAGGGAAGGGCTCGGGCGTTGGGGTTTCGGGCGCCGCTTCAGTGCGAGCGCGGTCATGGGGATCCGGGAAATCGTTTTTTTCACCTTCGATAGGCGCGGAGACGCATTGCAAAACGATATCGGCCATGCTCATACCTTCCCCTTTAAGCTGTCTTATGTGTCTAATTCTGTCTTCCGCTTCGTCTGGAAAATACCCCAGTTGACGGGGGCCATCACCCATACCCCCAGGGTTCATCACACATGGGCGCGCCAGCAGCCCAAACTTAATGTAGTTGTTGAGCGTAGCCCTGGATATTCCTGTTTTATTTAAAAGTTCTTTGCTTGATATCACGCGATTCTGCCTCAATGCCAAGCACGGGTTAATAGCGATGCTCCATTATTAGTCTGTCTAAATATAGTTGTCAACAAGAAATAGACAGTCTAATTTGTATTGTCTTGGAAAAGCCTCATTTGAGTTTCACACCAGGCGGGTCGGTCAAATCCAATACGTAGGGCACGTGTGTGGAGTATTGGCGTGGTACATCGTTGGGCAAGGATTTCTGGTCAGGCCCTACGCTCGATTGACCGCCACAGTGGATGCCGTGTGTCCATGTTCCGACTGCTCTTCGGAGGAGTTTTGAATAAACAGACGTAAAAAAGGCCAAGAACCTTGTTTTAATTAGGATTCCTGGCCTTCTTTGGACTGCGTTGATACATGAAATGGTGGAGGCGGCGGGAATTGAACCCGCGTCCACAAGCGCGCCACATACAGTTCTACATACTTAGTCGCGTCATTTGATTTAACCCGCTCCCCGCCGACGGACAGGCTGGTTACAGGCGATTCGCTGAATTTTCGAACTGTGCATCGCGACCCGGCACAGCCTTATCTCGTGTGAATGATTCCGATGTAGCTTGCGCTACCTGGCCCATGAGCAAACCAGTTCGGAAGCCAGCCGCTGTTAAGCGGCTAGAGCGTAACGCTCGTCGTTGGCAGTTAGTGCTTTCCAGATGTATTTACGAGGTACCTGGATCCTCGGTATGCCCTGCATGCTTTGTCACCCATGTCGAAGCCATGT
>JAIPCT010000049.1 GCA_021738065.1 Burkholderiaceae bacterium | reverse complement strand
GGAGTATTCATAGATGCCGGGCCGCGCGCAATCGCCGCTGACCGAGAGGATTTTGCTGCCCGTGGATTTCTCGGTGCCATGCTGTGCATACCAAGCGTCGCCGTGCCTGGCGATGGGGCAAGCGGCGGCCAGGGTTTCGACGTTGTTGACCGTGGTCGGCTGATCGAGATAGCCATGCGTCACCGGAAACGGCGGGCGGGTGCGCGGTCGCCCCGGCTTGCCTTCCAGCGATTCGATCAGCGCCGATTCTTCGCCGCAAATGTAGGCGCCGGCGCCGAGGTGGATTTCAATGTCGAATTCGAAGCCGCTGCCGAGGATATCGGGCCCCAGCAGTCCGGCGGCGCGCCGTGCCGCCAGCGCCGAGTTCAGCGGCTCTAGCAGATAGCGATATTCTCCGCGCAGGTAGATCAGGCCTTTTTTCGCGCCGACCACCAGACCGGCGATGCTGATGCCTTCGAACACCAGATCGGTATATGAGGTCAGCAGCACGCGATCCTTGAAGGTTCCCGGTTCGCCTTCGTCGGCATTGCACACCACGTAATGGGCCGGATCGTCGCCGCGCCCTTCGGCGCTGCGGCAGGCGGCCCATTTCTGGAAGGTGCTGAATCCGGCACCGCCGCGCCCGCGCAAACCGGAGGCCTCTATTTCAGCCAGCATTTTTTCCGGGCCGAGCGCCAAAGCGGCAGAAAGTGCCTGGCCGGCAAGCAGGCCATGATCGAGCAAAATGTCCTTGCGGCGGATGCTGTCCTCGACCGCAAACCAGTCGGCCGGCCATTCCGTGACCGGCGTTTCGCCACGGATCAGCGCCACCATTTCGTCGACGCGTGCGGGGCTCATGCGGGTGATGGCCCGGTAGTTCACCAGCACGGCCGGCCCCTGATCGCACATTCCGGTGCACGACGTGGTATCGACGCTGACCAGACCGTCTTCCGACACCCGCCCGGGTTCCAGCCAGAGTTTCTGGCACATGGATTCCATCAGGTCGATGCTGCCCAGCATCCGGTCGGTGATGTTGTCGCTCCACAGCACCCGGTAGCGGCCGAGCGGGTGGGTGTGGAAAAAGCTGTAGAAATCTGCGGTACCCTCCACCTTGGCGCGCGGCCATCCGACCACTTTAGCAATGTGGGTTAACGTCGTCGGGGAAAGCCAGCCCAGTGCTTCCTGGACCTGGCGCAGAACTTGCATAAGACGGGTGCCGTCATTTTTGTTGTCGGCAAGAAGCTTATCAATGACATCTTTCTCGGACATCGCAGAACCTCACAATTGGTCATGCCAGACGCAATGAACAGTATTCAGATTAAACCTGTCGACTCTTTGCCTTTTAACCTAAGTCAACGATTTGTCCTTGCCTTGCTGGCTCCTATTCGAGTCAAGCCCTTGGAAAAAAAATATGCCAATGGCAGCTTTTGCTTATCGCTTCTGCTACGATTTGGCGCTTCTATCGGGGTATTCACCAGTCATTTCCAACTCAGAGCACGAGCCAGATGAGTACTGACAGTCCTTTTGCGGCTCTGGGCAATATCCGCGATACCGGCGAGGTCGAGGCACAGGTGCGCGAGATCGTCCTGGCCTTCGCGCCGGGCCACGACCTGAGCCGGGTTGCCGAGTCCTTCAGCCTTCTGGATCGTGCGTTTGACGGCAAGTTGCCGGGCTATCAGTCGCTGAAAACGCCGTACCACAACCGCAGCCATACCAATGAAGTGGTGTTGTGCGCGGCGCGCATGCTGCACGGGCTGCAACTGGCGGGACAGGGACTGGATTCCGATCACATCGACGCGGCACTGATCGGTGCCATGATGCACGACGTCGGCTATCTGATGAGCGACGAAGAAGCCAGCGGCCGCGGCGGACAGTTCACCGATACCCACGTTTTGCGCGGCGTCGAATTCACCCGCCGGCATCTGCCAGGCTTGTCGGCGAACGTGCTTGACAGCACCATCAAGGTCATCCTGCTGACCGATCACCGCAAGCCTTCGGACTGGGTCAGCTTCGACAATCTGCAGCAGCAGCGCGCCGCCTACGCCACGGCAACCGCCGACCTGATCGGACAGATGGCGAATCGCGAGTACCTCGAGCGCGTGCTTTTGCTCTACCTCGAGTTCGAGGAAGCGCAGATGGGCGGGTTTGCCGACCTGCACGATTTGCTGGAAAAAACCCGGGCTTTCTATCGCATGATCAAGGGTCGTCTGGATCAGGATCTGAACGGACTTTCCGCCAATCTGGCGCTGCATTTCAACCAGGCGCAGGGAAGCAACCGCAATTTCTACACCGAATCGATAGACCGCAATCTGGACTATCTGGACCGTGTGGTGAGCATTGAGCGGCACCATCGGCTGGATTCGCTCAAGCGCGGCGGAGTCGTGGAACAAATACGCTCACTGCCCGGCGACCACTGACGTGGAACGCATCACGATCTCGCTGGATGCCGATCTGGCTGCGGAATTCGACCGCCTGATCGCGCAGCGCGGCTATCGGAATCGCTCCGAGGCGGTGCGCGACCTGTTGCGCGCCCACCTTGAGCAGGCGCGGCCAAAAACCGCTGATGCGAGCCACTGTGTCGCTAGTCTTTCCTATGTCTACAATCATCACGAGCGGGATCTGGCCGAGCGGCTCACGGCCTTGCAACATGGTCAGCACGATCTCACCGTGGCGACCCTGCATGCCCATCTCGATCACGAGAACTGCCTCGAAAGCGTGATCCTGCGCGGCCCCACGGCCGCGGTGCGCGAATTTTCCGATGCCTTGATCGCCGAGCGCGGCGTGCGCCATGGGCAGCTCAACCTGATCGATGTCGAACTCGATGCGGAACGCGAACATCAGCACGCCTACCGGACGGTGGGGCGCTCTCATGGCCACGTCCATTTGAAGCCCAAGACCTAACGCTCATGGCAGCAAGCTCCACCCGCAGAAGATGAAACACGCGAAGAACAAATTGAACGCCCGCCCCCCATCCCCCCCTCACGGGGGGCTACTGATCGGCTCGCTTCGCTCGTGCGGTTTTCAACCTTTCGCCATGCTCTCTGCGCCCACCGCGTCGATCATTCAGATCTTTCGATCACCAATAATCCGGCGGGCGACCGCGCATGGCGGTAGCGGATCATCTGGTTCTGGCCACGGCCGATCTCGATCTGGGGGCGGCATGGCTGGAGGATCACCTGGGTGTCGCGCTGTCGCCGGGTGGTCGGCACGAGCGTATGGGGACCCACAATCGCTTGCTGCAGCTGGGCGACGGCTTCTATCTCGAACTCATTGCCATCGATCCCTCGGCCCAGTCACCGGAGCGTCCGCGCTGGTTTGAACTGGATCGGCTGGCGTTCGAGCTGGAGCGGCCACGCCTGATTCACTGGGTGGCGCGCAGCGATGTGATCGAGGCCGAAGCCGCGGCGAGTGGCGAAGCCCTGGGGGAAATCCTGGCGATGGCGCGTGGCGACTATCGCTGGCGCATCACGGTGCCGGCTGACGGGCATCTGCCGGGCGATGGCCTGGTGCCGACCCTGATCCAGTGGGATGTCCCGTTTCATCCCGCCGCGCGGCTGCCTGATGTCGGCTGTCGCCTGATGAAGCTGGAAGCTTTCCACCCGTATCCGGCCCGCCTCAAGATCGCGCTGGCCGCCCTCGGCCTCGAATCGCGACTCGACATCCACGCCTGCGAGGCAGGGCAGGCGGCGCAGATGGTCGCCTACATTCGTACGCCGCGGGGCCTGGTCGAACTCGACTGATTCGTCACGCCTGTGGCGCGGATTCGACGGGCGTCAGGCGTGAGCCGCGCGCCAGCCAGTGTCCGAGCAGATAGCTGCCGGCAAGCAGCGCAATGACGCCGGCGCCCACCAGCAGTTCCCTGCCTTCGTACCAGTCGGCGACATCCGCGTTCAGCCAGCGCAGCAAAGCCAGCGCCGCGATCGAAAAACTGATCGCGGCGATCATCAGGCCCATGACGCGCGAAGCGATGCACGCGTGAAGGTCGGCGCGACGCAGCAGGCGGGCGATCCACAGGCTGTTGAGTCCATCGACCAGCAGCATGCCGAGCGTGAACGTCGCGCCGAGTATCAGGGCGTGGCTGATGCCGCCGTGCTGAGTGGCGGTGAGCGCAAACAACATGGCCAGGCTCAGGGTGTCGAAAGACAGGGCGAACAGGGCGCCGACGGCGGCGATCGCCAAGGGGCGGGACGTCGCCTGCAGACGGCTCAGCAGACCGGCCTTGACCCCTGCCACAGCGACAAGTTCTCCATGGGGTGCCTTCAGCACGGCACACAGATTGAGACTGCCCAGCAGCGTCAGGAAGCTGATGGATATCCAGATGCCGAGGTCGTTGACCCACTCCGGAAGCTGCCGGATTGTCAGCACCTGCCAGGAATCTGACACAAAGCCCACACCCAGCGCCACGACAAGCACGACAAAACCGTGACCAAGGGAGAAAAGCGAGCCGCACCAGCGTGCTCCGGCCGGGGCAAAGCGCATGTTGTAGCGCGTCAGTCCGTCGATGGTGGCCAAATGGTCGGCGTCAAGTCCATGCTTGGCACCGAGTATCAGCACCAGGGCAAGCATGGCAATCCAGTCGTTCGGCAATTCCATAAGTGGCGGCCTGATCCGCAAAGGCGTATGAAGTCTATTGAAATCTTCATACAAATACCATGCCTGGCGACGACGGGACTGAATGTTTCATTCAGGCAATGACTTATCGGTATTCCCCGTCCGTCGTACCGATTAGCAAGTATTCGTTTCTGGTGTCGCACTATCCGCTAATCGCAGCCGTCGATGGCTTGAAACTGCCTTTGAGACCATGAAAATTTCTATCGCGCAAGGGAGGCGCCACGTTTTTTAGGAATCAAAGTTTCGCGCTATGTGCTAAGGTCGCCGCCCTGTCTTAGTCCGGTCTTTCCCCCGCAATGGCTGCAAAACCCGTATCAAATACCGACGTCGAGGGCCAACGCGCCAGTCAGTTCAACGAGGCGACTCTGCAGCGTGGGCGGGCGTATGCCGCCGAAAAGCGCGTGCGCCTGGTGCGCGTCGAACGGGCGCCCGGTGAAATTCATGTCGACGCTCTGGTTCAGGGTACGCGGGAGCGGCCTTACGAAGTCGATCTCTGGCTGGAACTTGATGCGCATGGCGCAACGGTCGAGATCGACAGCTCATGCATGTGTCCCATGCGGGAAAACTGCAAGCACGTGGTTGCGGTACTGCTGAGTCTCGATCAGGAAGTGGATATCGCGGGTTTTGTCGGTTCGGACAAACCGCCGGGGCCGGGCGCAGAATTCCCCGAGCCCTGTGTCGCCACGCTGGAATGGCTCGGTTCGCTGGACGAACCGAGAACTCCGGTAGCGCCGGAGCGGAGTTCCCAGGCGCGCGTGGTCTATCTGATGCAGGCGGGCAATCCTCCCAGTCTCGCGCTGGGCAAGAGCCGGCCGCTCAAGAAAGGCGGCTTCGGCAAGCCGGGCGTGTATCGCCCGCAGCCCTACGATCTGGGCAGCACGCGCAGTCATGGCGGCTTCATTCTCGACGACGACGTCGCGCCGCTGCGCCTGTTTCTGGCCTTGCAGGCCGGCGGCGGCTATTTCTACAATGACGCCGTCGACCTCACCGGGGAAACCGGCGCGCTGCTGCTGCGCCTTGCCCTGCGCACGGGCAGGCTGTATCTCGACGGATTGATCGAACAACCGCTGCAAGCCGGCACGCCGCGCCCGCTCAAGTTGAAATGGACCCACACGCAGTCCGGCTTGCAGCAGTTGAGCTTCGATCTGCCGCAATCGATGCAGATGATTCCGACCTGGCCGCCGCTGTATTTCGATACCGACTCGGCCGCCGTCGGCGACTTGCATTCGGATCTCTCCGATCATTTGTTGCAGCAACTGATGAAAGCGCCGCCGCTGAATGAAGCCGACGCGCCGCTGGTGCGCTCGACGCTGGCTCGATTGGCGCGGGAGCGGCGGCTGGAACTGCCCTTGCCGGATGCGCCGGAAGCGCTGGCGGCGGGCAAGCCGGTAGCACGCCTGCTGCTCACGCTGGGACGCTTTCGGCACGCCAACATGAGCCGATTGCACGACGATATGGCGATTGCCGTGCCGTACTTCGACTATCCGCAGGGCCTGACGGTGGTGGGCAGCGATCAGCCGGCATCCTTCATGCGCCAGCGGGTGGATGGAAATTGGCAGACCTTGCAACGCGACGTTGATGCGGAACGCGCCGTGTGGCAGCTGCTACATGACAATGGGCTGGAAAGCTGGCAGCGCAGCCTGGGCAACTACCAGCGCCTGGACGGCACCGAAGACGGCCTGATGCCATCGCGCAGCGACGCGGTGGGTTGGTTGTCGTTTCTCAACGACGGTGTGCCCGAGCTTGAAAAGCAGGGCGTCCCGGTGGTTCTGGCCGATGATTTTCCGTATTCCATCGCCCAGGCCGAAGACTGGTTTGTCGCCGTGGATGAATCAGTCGGCAACGACTGGTTCGATCTCGACCTGGGCGTGACCATCGCCGGCGAGCGGCTCAGTCTGGTGCCGCCCCTGCTGCGCCTGCTGCGCGAACAGCCGGATTTGCTGGGCGTCGTGCGTAGTCTGGAAGACAGTGCCAGCTTTCCGGTAGTGCTCGACGCGCGGCGCATCCTGCCGGTGCCGGTGGGCCGCCTCAAGGCCTGGCTGCTGCCCCTGCTGGAGTTTCTTGACGAAGACCGGCCACGCCTGTCGCGCCATAATGCCGCGGCACTGGCCGGGCTCGACGAGCTGCCGACCCACTGGATTGGCGGCGAAGAACTGCGTGCCCTGGGCCGGCGCCTGCGCGACTTCTCGGGCATCACCCATTGCCCGCAGGCGCCGGGATTCAACGCGACCCTGCGTCCGTATCAGCAAGTTGGTCTCGATTGGCTGCAGTTCCTGCGCGAATATGGGCTGGCCGGCATTCTTGCCGATGACATGGGCCTGGGCAAGACGGTGCAAACGCTGGCGCACCTGCATCTTGAAAAGGCTTCGGGGCGGGCCGATCGTCCCAGCCTGGTGGTCGCCACCACCAGTCTCATGGCCAACTGGCGCAACGAGGCCGCGCAATTCGCACCGGACCTCAAGGTGCTGACCCTGCATGGCAAGGACCGCGCCCTGCGCTTCGGTGAAATAGCCGAGGCCGATCTGGTGCTGACCACCTATCCGCTGCTGGTGCGCGACCGCGAGACCCTGCTGGCGCAGGACTGGCATCTGCTGGTGATGGACGAGGCCCAGTTCATCAAGAATCCCAAGGCGCAATCGCATCAAGTGGCACGCAGCCTCAAGGCGCGCCATCGCCTGTCGCTGACCGGCACGCCGCTGGAGAACCATCTGGGCGAACTCTGGGCACAGTTCGATTACCTGATGCCGGGCTTGCTGAGCAACGCCAAACGTTTCACCCAGGTATTTCGCACGCCCATCGAAAAACTCGGCGACGAAGATGCGCGCCTGCGCCTGGCCGACCGGGTGCGGCCATTTCTGCTGCGGCGGACCAAGGAAGAGGTGCTGAAGGATCTGCCGCCGCGTACCGAAATGGTGCGCTGGGTGGAGATCGAAGGCGGTCAGCGCGATCTGTACGAGTCCCTGCGCGTGGCCTTCGACCGCAAGCTGCGTCAGGTACTGACGGAGCAGGGCGTGGGTCGCAGCCAGATCATGATTTTCGACGCGCTGCTGAAATTGCGCCAGATTTGCTGCGATCCGCGCCTGGTCAAACTGCCGGCCGCCGAGGCGCTGGTAAAAAAGGGGCACGCGCATTCGGCCAAGCTGGCGACACTGATGGAAATGCTCGAAGAATTGCTCGACGAAGGGCGCAAGGTCTTGCTGTTTTCGCAATTCACCTCGATGCTGGGCTTGATCGAAATCGAACTCGAAAAGCGCGGTATTCTGTATTCGAAACTCACCGGCCAGACCCGCGACCGCGAAACGCCGATCGACGATTTCCAGCAAGGCCGCGTGCCGCTGTTCCTGATCAGCCTCAAGGCCGGCGGCACGGGTTTGAACCTGACGGCGGCCGATACCGTGATCCACTATGACCCGTGGTGGAATCCGGCCGTCGAGGAGCAGGCCACGGCGCGGGCCCATCGCATCGGCCAGGACAAGCCGGTGTTCGTCTACAAACTGATGACCCAGGGCACGGTCGAAGAAAAGATTCTCGCCTTGCAAAACCGCAAGCGCGGACTGGCCGATCAGTTGTTGAAAAAAGGCGGCTCTGGTGTCGAAGGCGGCAGCCGCTTGCTCACCGCCGGCGATCTGGACGTGCTGTTTCAGCCCCTGGCCTGAGTCGAACCCGGCGCCGGGTGCTCGGCCCGGGGTCAATCGGGCTTCATCGCGCTTCAGTTCCGCCGCCGCCAGCCGTTGACACTTGGTGAGGTGGCAATGGATTTCGTCGCGCGCTGGGCGATTCCACCGCCGCTGCATGTACGGGGGCCTGAATGGACGACGAAACTCAGCAGAAAGAGCAAGAGCAAGCGCTTGTGACGCCGCCGGGCAAGCTGGCAGTGGTGGCCTTGCGCCTCATCGATGTGGCTTTGCGCGCACTGCAAGCCGCGCGCAATCGGGTCGAGGCGCCCGTCGCGGACGCTGATGAGCGCAGGCCAGACCGACGCTCCAAGGATGAAGAAGCCGAGGTGGCGGCGATACCCGTCGCGGGCAAGAAAACCCTGCTGCATCGCGCCTTGATCGTGTTGATGTGCCTGCTGTTCGGTGCCGCGGCGGGTAGCCTGGTGTCCTACCGGCTGTTTTCGAAACAGATCGATGCCAACGAGAAAATTGTCGAGTACATGCAACTTGAAATCGACGAGGTGCGCGTAGATGAGGCTCGCAATCGTGAATTCCGCGACAAGCAGCAAATGCAAGTCGGCGAGTACCGCAAACGGTTGCGTGCTACCGAACTGGAGGTTGAGGACTACAAGCGCCAGATCGTTGAACTGACCCGGCAGTCGAAGGCCTCGAACTATGACCAGCGGCCGGCCGGGCAGCGTGCGCGAGCTGCCACGAAGACCGGAGACTGCGCCATGGACAGCGCCAATCTGAACGACAAGTTGCTCGGCTGTATCGAGAGCTTCAATCGTCCCTGAGGCAGACCGGGCTCAGCCGCGACGGAAGCTGCGCATGCCGAGCATGACGCCGGCCACCAGCAGCCCGACGCCGATCAGCGTCACGGAGCCCGGCGCTTTGCCGCGCCACCAGAAGGCGTAGGCCAGCGCGGCCAAAGTCTCGAATACGATCAACTGCCCCGATAAAGTCGTTGGCAGCAGTTTGCTGGCGCGATTCCAGAGCAGGGTGCCGAGCCATGACGCCAGCAAACCCAAGGTCAGCATGAGGCCGATGAAGCTTCCGGGTGCGGGTCCCAGCGGCCAGTCGAAGCCGGGCAGCGGCGCCTGCCAGAGACTCAAGGCGAGGAATCCGGCCAGCGCGAGCGGCAACGTGGCCAGTCCCTGCGCCGTTGCCCAGGTGCCGGAGGCCAGCTGCGGCCGCTGTTGCAACCAGCGCGCATTGCGTATCGGGTACCAGGTCCAGCATGCCACGGCGCCGAGCGCCAGCGCGCCGCCTGCGAGGTAGTCTCCGAGCTCGCGGCTGGCATCCAGACGCAGCATCTCCTGACGATTGACCAGCACGATGCCGCAGCCGATTACCAGCAGCGAAGGCAACAGCCGTCGCCAGGCCAGCGCCTTGTCGCCCAAGTTGGAACACACGGCGATGACGATGGGCAGGGTGCCGATCAGCACCGTGGGCAGCGGCGCGTCGGCAAGCTGGATCGCGGCGGCCAGCAGACCGTAGTAGAGCAGGTTGCCGACCAGCGCCAGTTCCAGCGCGCGCAGCCAATCCTGGCGGTCGAGCCGGCGCAGGCGCGGCCAGTCGCGCAGCGCCAGCGGCAGGGCGATCAGGCCGAAGGCCAGATAGCGGCCGACCGACAGCAGCATCGGCGGATAGTCGATCAGCATCAACGGAACGATAAACACCAGACCCCAGACCAGCCCCGCGCCCAGCGCGCAGGCCACGCCCACTATCAGCGTATTCGGTCTCATCTCATGCCCGACTCGAAGCGGGCCGCAGCGAGGCGATAGGGGTTCTCAGATCAGCAATGTCGCCAGCCCCAGCAGCAAGCCCATGCTGACCACATCGGTTGCCGTGGTCAGAAAAATGCTCGAGGCCGTCGCCGGGTCGAAACCGTAGCGCTTCAGGGTCAGCGGCACCAGAGCGCCGCAGACACCGCTGGCAACGCAACTGCCGACCAGCGCGAGCCAGACCACCAGGCTCAGCAGCAGTGCGTTCGGATTGCCCTGCAGATTCGCGACGATGAACATGCCTATCGCCGCAACGACGCCGGTCAGCGCGCCGTTGAGCGCGCCCAGCGAGGCTTCCTTGGTCACCAGCGCGCGCGCCTTGCCCGCTTGCATTTCGCCCAGCGTCATGCCGCGCAAGGTGACCGCCAGCGCCTGGCAGCCGGTGTTGCCCGATTGGCCCGCCAGCACTGGCAGGAACAGGGCCAGGATCACCAGCCGATCCACCGTGTCCTGGAATATCGCCACCACGGCACCGGCGACAAAGGCGGTGACGAGGTTGATCTGCAACCAGGGATGGCGAAACCTGAAGCTGGTCTTGAGAGAAGTCGCCAGCCGCTCTTCCTTCTCGACGCCGACCAGGCTGCCCACCTGGGCGGTGATGTCGAACGCCTGCGCCTCGAACAGGGTCTGGCCGCGCACCAGGCCGAGCAACAGGCCATTGTCGTCGCACACCGGGTACACCGGGTAGTGCCGGTCCAGCGCCAGCTTCATGGCATCGCCCAGCACCAGATCGGGCGTCAGGAAAAACGCGTTGCGCAACATGATGTCCGCCAGTGTCGCCGCTTCATCAGCGAACAGCAGGTCGCGCATGGTGAGAATGCCCAGCAGCCTGCCTTCGTCGTCGGTGACGTAGGCATAGGTGACGAATACGGTGCGTACCAGCGGGCGCAGGCGTTCGATGGCGTCCTTGACGGCCACCTCGGGACGAAACACTGCCTGCGCGGCTTCCATCATGTAGCCGATGGTGCCGGGCGCGAAGCGCTGATTGACCGCCCACTGGGCGACGATGGGCGCTGGCGTCTCATGCCGTACGCCGTCGACCAGTCCGCCGGGCAGGCCGGCCAGCAGGTCCAGTGTCAAGGCCGGGCTGAGTTCCTGCAGCACCTCGGCAATCACCGCCGCCGGCTGCTCGGCCAGCATCTCGGCCGCTTCCCTGGGCGCGCGCGCCTTGATCGCGCGCAGCAGTTCGCTGCGTTCCGCGTCGGCGGCGAGTGATGCCTGATTCATGGTTTCCGGCACGGTGATTCCCCTGGGTAATTGTGGTGCAGGCGCACGGGCGGCAGTATAGCCACGGCTGCGCCGGGGCGGCGGGTCGTGATCGCGAAACGTTGATGGGGCGATGAAATGGCCACCGAGTATGGCCGCGCGCACCTGGATGAGCGGCGCATCGCCGTATCGCCATCCGCTACGGCGAGGAGAGCGTTTCTTGCTCGACCGCCTTGTAGCGCAGTTGTTTCATCAGCGCCGACTTTCAGGGGTGCGCGGCGGCGCTACATGTTGCAGCGCCCGGTGTTTAGTCGGTGCGGGATTTCGGCCGTGACAGGAACCCGGGTTCAACCGATGTCTTGATGGCCTGCTCGTCGATCCGGGTGACGCTGCTCAGCGCATGCAACTGCGTCATTGCGTCCTTGATCACCACTTCATACAAGGCCAGGACTCGTGGATCGAATCCCGGCGTCTTGTCGGCCGTCATCTTGAAGATCTGCATCTGGTTCAGGAAATTGTTCATTACATGCTGAACCGAGGTGATCATCGCCTTGTAGATTTTCGCTTTCTCGAGTTCGATCGTGTTGAGCCTGCGTTGCCTGACCGCATCGGAGAAGATGGCTATCACGATCACGAGCAACGGAAACACGAACTCATCGACGCTGTAGTGCTCCATGGCTTGAAGGCTGTCGGTGAATATCTCGAAGACTTCCAAGTCGAGAACGAAGACGGTGCCAAGATAAACACCGGAGAAGGCGAGCGCAAAAAGGGTCATGCGATGGCTGCTGACGAATTTCATCTGGTGTCCCTGTGATCCGGCATCGACATTGCGCTGGTGGACAGCGAGCGGCCTGGGCGTCGCGGTGCCCGTCGCCGGGCAATGGCTATGAAGTGGATTAGACGAGGTATTCGTCTTCAAGGCAAGCTTCATTCAGGGCGCCGAAAAGTCGGCGCTGATGAAACAACTGCGCTACAAGGCGGTCGAGCAAGAAACGCTCTCCGCGCCGTAGCGGATGGCGATACGGCGAGCCCGGGGCCGTGGGGCCGAATGCGGATTCTCAGGCAGAATCTGTCACTACCGCGTCCCGGACAGGAATCGCCTTGAATGCCATCCCGCGCTTGCGCTTCGCCCACTTGCCGACACCGATCGAGGACTTGCCGCGTCTGAGCGCGGCGCTGGGCGGGCCGCGCATTCTGGTCAAGCGCGACGACCAGACCGGCCTGGCCTTCGGCGGCAACAAGACGCGCAAGCTGGAATTTCTGGTGGCCGAAGCGCAGGCACAGGGTGCGCGCACGCTGATCAGCGGCGGCGCGCTGCAATCCAATCATTGTCGGCAAACCGCGGCGGCGGCGGCGCGCTGCGGCATGGCATGCATCCTGGTGCTGACTGGCGCGGCCCCGGCCCGGCCCAGCGCCAATCTGTTGCTGGACGGCTGGCTCGGCGCGCGCATCGTCACGGTGGCCGAGCGCAAGGACCGCGACCGGCGCCTGCAGGAGGTGTTCGAGCAGTCCCAGGCCGCCGGTGAAAAGCCCTATCTGGTGCCTTACGGCGGATCGAGCCCGACCGGGGCGCTGGGCTACGCCTTTGCGGTGGAGGAGTTCATGCAGCAGGGCGTGGATGCCGACTGGTTTGTCTTCGGCACTTCGTCGGGTGGTACTCATGCTGGATTGATGCTGGGCCAGCGCCTGTTCGGTTATGGCGGAAAAGTACTGGGCATCAGCATCGACGAAGCCGAAGACTGGCTCAAGCCGCATGTCTCGGCGCTGGCTACGGCGGCCGGCGAATGTCTGGGCGAGACCATCCGCTTCACGCCGGATGATGTGCTTGCCGATGCGAGTTACTGCGGCGCCGGCTACGGCGTGCTGACCGATGCCGAGCGCGAAGCGGTGCGTCTGTTCGCGCGCAGCGAAGGCCTGCTGCTCGACCCGGTGTACACCGGGCGCGCCGCCGCCGGGCTGATCAATCTGGTACGCAAGGGATTCTTCAAGAAGTCCGACACCGTGCTGTTCTGGCATACCGGCGGCCAGCCGGCGCTGTTCTCCGAGCAGTACGCCAACGAGCTATGAAGTCAGCGGCGCGGCGCGGGGCTGCCGCCACCCGACGCTCGACGAAGACAAAGCCCGGCGGCGCCGTATCGCCAGCGCCGAGATTTTCGACCTATCGAGCCCGATGACCGGGAAAGCACAAACCATCCAATGACTCCATCCGCCCCCACCGCGCCCACCCTGCTCGAAGCCTTCCGCTACTGGCTCAAGCTCGGCTTCATCAGCTTCGGCGGCCCGGCCGGGCAGATTTCGATGATGCATCAGGAACTGGTCGAGCGACGGCGCTGGATTTCCGAACATCGATATCTGCATGCGTTGAACTACTGCATGTTGCTGCCGGGGCCGGAGGCGATTCAACTCGCCATCTACATCAGCTGGCTGATGCACGGCGTCAAGGGCGCGGTGATGGCCGGCGTGCTGTTCTTTCTGCCAGCCTTCGTGCTGCTTTCGCTGCTCGCGGGTATTTATCTGAACTTCGGCGATGTGTCGGCGGTGCAGGGGATCTTCTACGGCATCAAGCCGGCCGTCGTTGCCGTGGTGCTGTTCGCCGCCTGGCGCATCGGTTCGCGGTCGATCAGGAACAGCGTGCTGTTCGCCATTGCGGCGGGCGCCTTCGTTGGCATCTTCTTTTTCAGGATCGATTTTCCATGGATCGTGCTGGCGGCGGCGATACTCGGTGCAATAGGCGGTGCAGCGGGCGGCAAACTGGCAGACAAGTTCAAAGCCGGTGGCGGCCACGGTGCGTCGGGCAAGGGCTACGGTCCGGCAATCATCGACGACGACACGCCGCCTCCGCCGCATGCCCGATTTTCCTGGGTCAGGCTTGCCGTCACCGTCCTCGTCTTTGTCGTTATCTGGGCAGCCAGTCTGGCGGCGTTGAGCGGCATGCCCGATCTTTACCACATGGGTGAGTTCTTCACCAAGGCGGCGTTTCTGACCATCGGCGGCGCCTATGCCGTGTTGCCCTATGTCTATCAGGGCGCGGTGGAACATTCAAGCTGGCTCACCGGGCCGCAAATGATGGATGGCTTGGCCCTCGGTGAAACCACACCGGGGCCGCTGATCATGATCGTCACCTGGGTCGGCTATCTGGGTGGCGTCAGCAAGGCGGTGGCGGCAGGCCCGGTGATGGCGGGCATCGCCGGCGCGGCGGTGGCAACCTTCTTCACCTTTCTGCCGTCCTTTCTGTTCATTCTCGCCGGCGGCCCGCTGGTCGAGGCTACCCGTGGCGAACTGAAGTTCACCGCACCGCTGACCGCGATCACGGCGGCGGTCGTCGGCGTCATAATCAATCTCGCCGCGTTTTTTGCGTGGCATACCTTCTGGCCCAAAGGCAGCGACGCAGATCCCTTTGGCGGACCTTTCGAGTTCATTTCGCTGCTGATCGCAGCGGCATCCTTCGTCGCCTTGTGGAAGTACAAAATCGACATCATGAAGGTGATCGGTGTCTGCGCGGCTTTTGGCCTGCTGCTTTCCTTCTTCCGCTGATTGCCGGGACTAGTGAAGCAGATCTTTCGCGAACGCTTGAAGTCTCTGGACTCCTCCTGGCTGTCGTTTGTAACTCGACGTCCCGGGCAACTCGACCGCGTTTTGCGTTTCCTGCCACTCGATGAACGCACACGCGTATGAGGCGTTCAAGAAGTCCAAGCACTACCTCAACGCCTCCGGCGCGCGGCCGGAACGCGCACAGTGCCATGTCGCCAAGTGCTTCTGGCCGGCGGTATTGGACCACGCGATGGGCACCCGCGGCCTCATCGCCGAGTACAGCCACGAGACTGGACACGGCCCGAGGCGTTCAAGGCGGCGGGTTCGCAGTAGCCACTGTAACGAGCGGAGCGGCCACTGCCGCTACGTCCAACGTTTCGAGTGCAAAGCTTGCGTGAGGACAGCAACACGGCGAGAATCTCATCCTTCGCTTTATGCTTCGGGACTACGCGTGAAGGTGGGGTCCCGTTTTTTGCTCATGGGGGATCAGGGGTGCAGCTTGACCTCCTTGCCAGGTTTTTCTGTTTGGCCGGTCGAGTCCGGAGGGGGCGTCACGGATGACAAGTTCGCAGGAGAAATTGCCACAATGAAACTGAATTTGCAGAATTTCCGCATTGGCACCCGCATCGGACTGGCGCTGGCGCTGCCGATCGCCGGGCTGCTGGTCTTTGCGCTGTGGGTTCTCTCCGGTTACTTCCGCACGGCGCAGGACGTCGGGAATATCCGCAGCATGGCCGAATTCGCCCCCGCGGTCGGCGGCCTGGTGCACGCGCTACAGAAGGAACGCGGCGTCTCCGCCGGTCTCGTCGGCGACACCGGCGCCGAATTTTCGGAAAGGCTGCGGGCACAGCACAAGGAAACGGACGAGCGGCGGGCGGAGTTCGTCCGTTCGCTCTCTCGCATCAACACCGATCGCATCGGCGGCGACCTGGCGAGCCGGATCGCGTTAGCGCGGGAGGCTGTCGACCAGATCGCGACATGGCGCGGCGCCTTCGCCAACCAGTCCATAGCGAACACGGAACTGACCGGGCACTACAGCGCAGCCATCTTGAGGCTGATCGAGATCGTCGAGGAAATACTGCTCGCCGGCACCAACACGGACCTCACGCGAACAGTCTTCGCCTACAACTACCTCATCCATGCCAAGGAGTCCGCCGGTCTCGAACGGGCCACCGGGGTGGCGGGGTTCGCCGCTGGCCGGTTCGACCCGGCCAGCCAGAGGCATTTCATCGAGATGATCGACCGGCAACGGCTCTTTCTGACCGAGTTCAAGTCTTTTGCCTCGACCGAACAATCCGCACTGCTCGACACCGCGCTCGTCAGCCCGGCCGCGGTGGCGGTGGAGCGATTGCGTCACATTGTCATCGAAAACTGGGGGGCGATTTCGCTTGGTGGCAACCATGCACCACAGTGGTACGACGCCATGACACGCAAGATCGACTTGCTGAAAGACGTCGAGGACCGGGTCGCATCTGACCTGGTCGCGCAGTCGGTGCAAGCCGAAGAATCGGCTACCCGTGCCGTCCGCTGGGTCAGCGTGCTCACGGTGATCATGCTGGCTTTTACCGTGGCGATTGCGGCCGCCATCGCACGCGGAATCATCTTTCCGCTGGTCCATATCACCAACGCCATGAGCAAGCTGGCCGCACGAGACGAAACCGTCGAGATCGAGAGCAAGGATGGCCGACGCGGTGACGAGATCGGCGACATGGCCCGCGCCCTGATCGTGTTCAGGGAAGACTTGTCCCGCACCGTGCAGGCCGAGGAACGATTGAAGAGCGAAGCGCGTTACCAGGCACTGGTGCAATCATCCAACGACGCCATCGTCACCGCCGACAGCGTCGGCAATATCGTCGGCTGGAACCGATACGCCCAAATAGTCTTTGGCTACACCGAAGTCGAGGTGATCGGTCAGCCGCTGACCCTGCTGATGCCGACGCGCTACCGCGAGCGGCATCTCGCGGGCATGGGTCGGGTGCTGTCCGGTGGCGAACCGCGCATCATCGGCAAAACCGTCGAAGTGGACGGCTTACGCAAGGACCAGAGCGAGTTTCCGATGGAACTCTCGCTGGCAGAGTGGGAAGTCGCCGAGGGCCGCTTCGTCACCGGCACTATTCGCGACATCACCGCGAGCAAGGCAGCGGAACGGGAATTGCGTATTGCCGCAATCGCCTTTGAATCGCAGGAGGGCATGGTGATTACCGATGCCAATCAGGTCATCCTGCGGGTCAACTGGGCTTTTACCCAGATTACCGGCTACACCGCCGAGGAAGCCATCGGCCAGACGTCGAATCTGCTCAAGTCTGACCGTCATGACGCGGCTTTTTATGCCGCGATGTGGCAGAGCTTGGAGGACACCGGAACATGGCGGGGCGAAATCTGGAACCGGCGCAAAGATGGCGAGATTTATCCCGAATTGCTCTCGATCACCGCCGTCTTCGATGAGCATGGAAAGGCGACCCATTACGTCGCCGCATTCTCCGACATTACCCTGCGCAAACAGGCGGAAGCGAAGATCGAACTGCTCGCGTTTTACGATCCGCTGACCGGTTTGCCCAACCGGCGCCTACTGCTCGACCGCCTGCAACAGGCGCTGGCCGGCAGCGCACGCAGCAGCCGTCAGGGCGCGCTACTGTTCATCGACCTGGACAATTTCAAGACGATCAACGACACCTTTGGACATGACAGCGGCGATCTGCTGCTGAAGCAGGTCGCCCAACGGCTTGTCGCTTGTGTCCGCGAGTGTGACACGGTGGCGCGGATGGGCGGCGACGAGTTCGTGGTGATGCTCGAAGATCTGAGCGAGAACCCCGAGACGGCCGCCACCCAGACCCAAACCGTGGGCGAGAAAATTCTAGCCAGTTTCATTCAGCCTAATGAGTTGGCCGGCCCAGGACATCACAGCACTCCCAGCATCGGTGTCACCCTTTTCGGCGACAACCGCAATTCCATTGACGAACTGCTGAAGCAGGCCGACCTCGCCATGTATCAAGCCAAGGCAGCGGGTCGAAACACCATGCGTTTTTTTGACCCGGCGATGCAAACTGCGGTGACCGTGCGTGCGACGCTGGAGGGGGATTTGCGCGAGGCCGTTCGGAAGCAGGGATTTACTGCTCCACTATCAGACTCATATGGATAGAGTGCCGGCCGCCTGATGGGGGCCGAAGCCCTGGTGCGTTGGCAACGTCCGCAACGTGGCCTGGTGTCACCAGTCGATTTCTTTCCTCTGGCGGAAGAAACCGGGCTGATCCTGCCTTTGGGGCAATGGGTGCTGGAAACCGCCTGCCCCCAGTTGGTCGCCTGGGCGGCACGACCGGAAGCGGCTCATCTGACCCCGGCGATGAATGTCAGCGCCTGTCAGTCCAGCGTATCGTGGCGGCGATGATGGTCTTGATTGGCGTCGGTCTCGTCGTCGGTCTGCTGTCGCGTCGAAATCGCCGCAAATCCCCTTCAGGTAGAAGTCCGCATTTTCGGATCGTAGCCATGACGATACATACCGCGAAAGAGGCTCGCCTGCTGCTGCTCGGACGTGGCCTGCGTGCCGCGCGGCTTTGTCGCAGATGGATGTACCTACCAATTACGCCTACGTCATGGCGATGGTCACTTCGCCCGAGCAGGCTGCCGCCGTCGGTTTTACAGCGGTACCACGTGACTTGGCGGTCGCGCTCAGCCCCGCGCTTGGCGGTGCGCTGTTTGCCACCGGCTGGTGGGCCGTTCCGCTACTTGCCTTCGGCTGCCTCAAGATCGCCTATGATCTTGCAACCTGGCGTGGCTTCAGGCACCGGACTGGCTCCGTGATGGTTAGCGCAGTGATCACCAAGTAACCGATCAGTATGTTTTAGATAGAAATCAAATCAATTCAAGCCATTGAATTGATGCGACCGACAGAACATTCCTGAGGCTGGCCCGAGACTTGCAGTACCCCTGTTTTAAACAGGCCCAAACGCGGCCTGGCTCTCGGGGAGATGGCAGACATGGGCAATATCAACGACATTTTTGATACCAGCCGCAAGACGCTGCAAGACGTCGAACAACGTTTGGAACTGCCGCGACGGGAATTTTTGCAGTTCTGCGCGACGCTGGCGGTGACCATGGGGCTGCCGCGCGGCGCCGAGGCGGCGGTGGCCAAGGCGATCGAGGCGGCCCAGCGGCCCTCGGTGATCTGGCTGCATTTTCAGGAATGCACCGGCTGCTCTGAGTCGTTGTTGCGCGCCGAGCATCCGACGCTGGAAAAGCTGATCCTCGACGTGATCTCGCTCGACTACCACGAGACATTGATGGCGGCAGCCGGCCATCAGGCCGAGGCGGCGCGCAAGAGCGCGATGAAAGCCAACAAGGGCAAGTACGTGCTGGTGGTCGAAGGCGCGATCCCGACCAAGGAGAACGGCATCTATTGCAAGATCGGCGGCCAGACCGCGATCGACATGGTCAAGGAATGTGCGGCCGACGCCGCGGCGGTGATCGCCATCGGCTCCTGCGCCTCTTGGGGCGGCATGCCTTCGACGATTTCGCCGCTGGCGGATTCCAGCCCGACGGGATCGGCCGGCGTCGCGGATATCCTCGGCAAGCCGGTGGTGACCATTCCCGGTTGCCCGCCCAATCCCTACAACTTTCTCGCCACCGTGGTGCATTTCCTGACCTTCGGCAAGCTGCCCGAGGTCGATCAACTGGGTCGGCCCAAGTTTGCCTACTCGCGCCTGATTCATGAGAACTGCGAGCGGCGCGCGCACTTCGATGCGGGCCGCTTCGCCATGGAGTTCGGCGATCCCGGCCATCGCCAGGGCTACTGCCTCTACAAGCTGGGCTGCAAGGGGCCGGAAACCTACGCCAATTGCTCGACCATCGGTTTTGGTGATGCCGGCGAGAACAACTGGCCGGTCGGCTGCGGCCACCCCTGCATCGGCTGCAGCGAGAAGGGGATCGGCTTCACCAAGCCGATCCATCAGGTCGCCAAGATGCTCAACGTCACGCCGCCCTTGCAGTACCCGCGCATTTTCGAAGAGCAGGGCAAGGGAGCCTCGATCGCTTCGGCGGCCGCCGTGGCCGCGGTTGCAGGTGCGGCAGCCGGTGCGGCGATCATGCTGACGCGCAATCTCGGCTTGTCGCATGCCGCCGAAGAAGCCGAACGCGCCAGGGATGCAGCCGGCAAAGCCGGCGCCGGTGGCAAACCGGCAGTTGACAAGGCGGAGGTGTGATCATGGGCACCCGGCGAGAATTTCTCAAGGGTGTCCTTGCCAGCGGGGCGGCGGCGACGGCATGCGTCGCGTCAACACCGGTCCTCGCCAGGGATACCCGGCCACGGCCACCCGAGGCGCTCGGCCTGCTCTACGACGCCACGCTGTGCGTCGGTTGCAAGGCCTGTGTCGCGGCCTGCAAGGAAGCCAACGACAACCCGGCGGAGTTTTCCACCGTCGATCATTTGTGGGATACGCCGCTGGATACCAGCGGCTATACCTTCAACCTGATCAAGATGTACCGCAACGGCACCATGGCGGCGAAAGACCAGGAGACCAACGGCTTCGCCTTCATGAAAACCTCCTGCATGCATTGCGGTGACCCGTCCTGCGTTTCGGCCTGCCCGGTATCGGCGATGACCAAGGACCCTGTGACCGGCGTGGTCGGCTACAACCCGGACAAGTGCATCGGTTGCCGTTACTGCGTCGCCGCCTGCCCCTTCGGCATTCCCAAGTACCAATACGATTCGCCGACCGGGCGCATCGGCAAGTGCGAGTTGTGCCGTCATCGCCACAAGGACGGCCACTACTCGGCTTGTGCCGAAGTCTGTCCGACGGGTGCCACCCTGTTCGGCCGCACCGAGGATCTGCTGAGCGAGGCCAAGCTCCGCCTGGCGATGAAGCCGGGCGAGCTGAACCGCTTCCCGCGCGGACATCTGCGTCCGGCCCAGGAAAAGATGCTGCGAGGCAAGGAAGATGGCAAGGGTGAGAGAAAGCGCCGAGGCTGGCGCGACGAACCCGACCAGAGTTACGAGACGCCGGCCGGAACCTATCTGCAGCACGTCTATGGCGAGAAGGAGTACGGCGGCACCCAGGTGCTCAAGCTCTCCGCCGTCAACTTCGAGAAAGTCGGCATGCCGAATCTGCCGCCCGACGCCGCGGCCGCCATGTCGGAAACCATCCAGCACACGCTCTACGGCAACCTGATCATGCCGTTTGCCGTGCTCGGCGCGATGACCTATTTCGCCAAGCGCAATGTCAAGCCCGACGACGAGTCGTCCGACATGGAGGGGAAAGATCATGGCCAATAATCACCATGCCGCGCCGGCGCCTCTTGGCGGCCGGCTGGTCAATATCATCACCTTGAGTTGCGGCCTGCTGATCGCACTGATGCTGGCAATCCTGATGGTGCGCTTCCTGTTCGGGCTGGGCGCCGTCACCAACATCAACGATGGTTATCCCTGGGGCATCTGGGTGGTGGTCGATGTGGTCATCGGTTCGGCCTTCGCCTGCGGCGGCTTCGCGGTGGCGATGCTGGTGTATATCTTCAACCGCGGCGAGTACCACCCGCTGGTGCGGCCGGCCCTGCTGGCCAGCCTGTTCGGCTACACCCTGGCCGGCGCCGGGGTGATGTTCGACCTGGGCCGCTGGTGGAACGTATGGAACATGTTCTGGCCCGGCTCGATCAATCCCAATTCGGTGATGTTCGAAGTGGCGGTGTGCATCACGCTCTACATCATCGTGATGTGGATCGAGTTTTCGCCAACCTTTCTCGAACAGATGGGCCGCCATGACACACGCAAGAAGCTGAACAAGGCAATGTTCTTCTTCATTGCGCTGGGCACGGTGTTGCCCATGATGCATCAATCCTCGCTCGGCACGCTGCTGGTGGTGATGGGATCGCAGGTGCATCCCCTGTGGCAGACGCCAGTGCTGCCCCTGCTGTATTTGTTGTCGGCCATCACCATGGGCTATGCGGTGGTGCTGTTCGAGTCCTGCCTGGCGTCTTCGGCCGAGCGTCGCCGGATTGAAATGCACATGCTGACGCCTCTGGCGAAGGTCATGCTGGGATTTCTTGCGGCCTTCATCGCGGTAAGGCTGGGCGATCTGGTGGTGCGCGGCGCCTTGCCGCTGGCATTTGCGCCTTCGGTTCAGGCCTTGATGTTCTGGCTGGAAATGGCCTGCTTCATCGTGCCGCTGATTCTGATCGGGGCGGAAACCAACCGCCGCAATCCGGCGCGGCTGTTCCTCGCCGGCGTGCTGCTGATGCTGGCTGGCGCGCTGATGCGGGTGAACGGTTTTCTGATCGGCTATGAAACCGGAGGCGACTTCAACTACTTCCCGTCGCTCGCGGAAGTGCTGGTCACGGCCGGCATGTTTTCCGTCGAAGTTCTTGCGTACATCATCATCACCCGTCGCTTCCCGGTACTGCCGCGGGAAGACGTGCAGGCAGCGTACCAACGCTCATGACACCGAGCGCCAACCGATCAAGATGAAACACGAGAATCCCAAATCATTCGCCAGCCCCCCTTCCTCCCTCGCGGGGGGTTACCGGTCGGCGCGCTGCGCGCGTCCATCACAGGGGACTCCGTACAAAGCAGTTCACGTTAATACAACCAGGGATGGAGACAGAAAATGTCCAAGCGCATAACGATTGACCCGATCACCCGTATCGAGGGCCACCTGCGCATCGACGTCGATGTCGATGGCGGCCGCGTCAAGAAGGCATGGTCGTCCGGCCAGATGTGGCGCGGTGTTGAACTGATCCTGCTGGGCCGCGATCCGCGCGACGCCTGGGCCATCACCCAGCGCATCTGCGGCGTGTGCACCACGGTGCATGCCATCACCTCGGTGCGGGCGGTGGAAAACGCGCTGAAGATGGAGATTCCGCTCAACGCCCAGTACATCCGCAACCTGATCATCCTGGCGCACTCGGTGCATGACTTCATCGTGCACTTCTATCATTTGTCGGCGCTCGACTGGGTCGATGTCACTTCCGCCCTGAAGGCCGACCCCAACAAGACCGCAGCGCTGGGCGAAAGCCTCTCGTCCTGGCATCTCAATAGCAAGCACGAAATGAAGCGCGTGCATGAGCGCCTCAAGCATTTCGTCAATGGTGGCCAACTGGGGATTTTCACCAACGGCTACTGGGGGCACCCGGCGATGAAGCTCTCGCCCGAAGTGAACCTGCTCGCCGTGGCGCACTATCTGCAGGCGCTGGAAGTGCAGCGCAAGGCCAACAAGATCGTTTCCATCCTCGGTGCCAAGACACCGCACATCCAGAACGTGGCAGTGGGCGGCGTCGCCAATCCGCTGGCCACCGATTCACAGGCGGTACTGACCGTCGAGCGCCTGATGGCGATCAAGGGCTTCATCGACGAACTGTCGGACTTCGTCAAGAATGTCTATCTGGTCGACGTCGCCGCCGTCGGTGCCTTCTACGCGGACTGGACCAAGGTCGGGCGCGGCATCACCAACTATCTGTCTGTGCCGGACATTCCGCTGGATACCAGGGGCACCCAGTTCGCCTTCCCCGGCGGCTTTATCGAAGGCGGCGATCTGGGCAAGCAGAAGCAGATCAAAACCTTCAACGACGAGTACTGGATCAAGGGCGTCGAGGAATCGGTCAAGCACTCCTGGTACAACTACGACAAGAGCGGCCCACTGCATCCCTATCAGGGACAGACGGTGCCCAATTACACCGATTTCAAGGACGATGCCAAATACTCATGGCTCAAGTCGCCGACCTTCTACGGCAAGGTGGCGCAAGTCGGCCCGCTGGCCCGCGTGGTCAACGGCCTGGCCGCCGGCCACGAGCCCACCACCAAGTACGCCACCGCAGCGCTGGATACGGTTTCCGCGCTGGCAGGCACCAAGGTCGGGCTGGATGCCATGCATTCGACCATCGGTCGCCATGCGGCGCGCGCCATTTCCTGCTGCGTCAATGTCGATATGCTGGCCGAGCAGTGGTCCTTGCTGCTCGGCAACATGGCCAAGGGCGATATGACGACATTCAATGCGCCGGTATTCCCCAAGGAAGAGGTGATGGGCGTCGGCTTCCACGAGGCGCCGCGCGGTGCGCTGTCGCACTGGGTGGTGATCGAGAAGGGCAAGATCAAGAACTACCAGTGCGTCGTACCCTCCACTTGGAACGCTTGCCCGCGTAATGACAAGGACGAACCGGGACCTTACGAGGCGTCCTTGGTCGATACGCCGATTGCCGATCCCGAGCTGCCATTGGAAGTGCTGCGTACCATCCATTCCTTCGATCCCTGCATCGCCTGCGCGATCCATCTGACCGACAAGGAAAGTGATACGGCGATCACGGTCAAGGCCGTGTGATGCGCGAAGAGACATTCACTTTCGCCGCGAAAGGCGCGGAGACACAGAGATCAAGGAGCGATGCCGAGGGCTTTGCCGGTCTCCGTGTTCTTCCTGTCTCCGTGGCCCCTGTGTCATAGGAGGTTTGCTCGTGCGCGCAGTCGTTCTCGGCATCGGCAACACCATACTCACCGACGAGGCGGCAGGCGTGCGCGCGGTCGAGGCGCTGGAGCAGGGCTGGAAATTGCCGGAAAACGTGCTGGCGATCGATGGCGGCACATCGGGCATGGAGATGATCGAAGAGCTGTCAGATCTGGATTTTCTTGTCGTGCTTGATGTGCTCAAGACCGGTGCGGAGCCCGGCACGGTGGTGAAAATAGCCGGCGACGAGATACCGGTATTCTTCCGCAAGAAGTTGTCGCCGCATCAGATCGGCTTGCCCGACGTACTGGCCAGCCTTGAATTGCTCGACACCCTGCCAAGGGAAATCGTCGTCCTCGGCGTCGAGTTGATATCACTCGAACTGGGCATGGAAATGACGCCGACAGTCGCCGAGAAGGTGCCCGTGCTGGCGGCCATGGCGGCCGCCGAACTCGAGGCGCGCGGCTATCGGATCGAAGTGCTGACCGAGGAGGCCATCTGAGATGTGTCCCGCCGCGCCTTCCCGAATTCTCGAACTGAGCGACGGCACCGCGCTGGTCGAATGCTTCGGCCAGATGCGCGAAGTCAGTCTGTTGTTGATGGAGGAGACGCTGGCGGTCGGCGACTATGTGCTGATTCAGGCGGGCGGCTTCGCCTTCGAGCGGGTCGAGGCGGAACGCGCCGCAGAGGCCTTGAACTTGATGCAGGAATTGATGGAGCAGGGGGGCGACGCGCGCCGCTGGGGCACAAGCCCTGAGGCGGCATGAACTCACGCTTCAACACTAAACATAGCGACATATGTAATGCCGCATTATTGAATTATACTGATGACAGTTCCCTGCTCCGGAGGTGTCATCATGAGAAAGCTGGAAATCGCCGATCCTGAAGTCATGCGAATCGCCATCCAACAAGAAATCGTCC
>JAIPCT010000048.1 GCA_021738065.1 Burkholderiaceae bacterium | reverse complement strand
CGGCGCGATCACCGGTCTGCTTGATCACTTCTTTTCTGCCGCCGCTTCGTTCGATTTGTTCTTGGCCTGCAGGGACTTGATCAGGCCATCGATGCCGCTGTTTCGCACCTCGGTGGAAAAGGAACTGCGGTAATTGGTAATCAGGCTGACGTCTGCGACCTCGATATCGTAAACCTTCCAGTCGGAACCATTCTTTTCGAGGTAGTAATCCATGCCGATGTTCTTGCCGGCGCCCGGCTGCTTGATTTCGGTGCGGACCCGCACATCGGTTTCCCCTGCCTTCATTGAAAACGGCTTGTAGTCGACGGTCTGATTCTTGTATTCGGTCAAGGCCTTCGAGTAGGTGCGGACCAGCAGCGTCCGGAACTCGTCGACCAGAGCTTTCTGCTGCGCCGAACTGGCTTGACGCCAATCGCGTGCCATGGCCAGTTGTGTCATGCGCGTAAAGTTGAAATGCGGCAACACCTTGGCCTCGACCAAGTCGATCGCCTTCTTGGTGTTTCCGGACTGGATATCCTTGTCCTTGCGGACAATCTCCAGCACGTCCGTGGTAACCGACTTGATCAAAACATCGGGGGCGACCGCCTGAGCGAACGCCGCGGCAGTGATCACCGCACTGCCAAAGAAAGCCAACAAGTATTTCATCTAGGGTTCCTGATTTTTCTGTGGCCGGGAATCATTCCGGCAGATGGGACTAGTTCGGTTTGGCGTGATCCGAGTCGGCGAGCATCACCGGCGCCAAAGTTGGAGCTTCGATTCGCGGCTCGACGATTCCGGCAATCGCAACCATTGGAGGATCGATCTGATCGGCGCTGGCCTCCACCTCACGCGGCGCATTTCCATCATGGATCAGCTTGCGACGACGCTGAAGATAGGCATCCCGCATGTAGGTGTACTTGTCAAGCGCGGCTTCTTCAATAACCTTATCGGCCGGCAGCAGATTGGCACGATCATTCACCAAGCGTAGAACCAGGGCTGCATCACGAGTTCGCGTCGGGTTGTGATTTGCCACCGGATCGGCCGCGACATCAAGCACCAGACCTACCGTGTCGCGCACTGTGCGCGGACCGAAAACCGGTACCACGACATAGGCGCCATTGCCAACACCCCAGCGACCGAAGGTCTGGCCGAAATCCTCGTCGTGCTTTTCCAATCCGGCGTCGGTAGCGAAATCAATGACACCGAGCAAGCCAACCGTCGAATTGATCACGACGCGCCCAAGATCGCTGAATGCCTCGGGTACCTTGCCCTGCAGCAGGTTGTTCACGCCGATGAAAAGATCTTCGATATTGCTGAAAAAATTCGTTACCCCGGTTCTGATCGGCGAAGGCAACACCGCCTCATAGCCTGTCGCGACGGGTTTCATGATCACCGTATCGAGACCCTCGTTAAACGCAAACACCGCCCTGTTGAAGCCCTCGATCGGATCCTTCGGGTTACCGGATGTCGCGCAGCCGGCCAACAGGCCGAGCGCCATCGTCGCGACAGCGGCAGATTTGATGCGTGAGGCAAGCGTTGTATTCATTCTTTGTAGCACCTATTGGCTATTTCTTGCCGTCATCGGCGGCAGCCTTGTCAAACATGAACTGGCTGATCAGTTTCTCGAGCACCACGGCCGACTGCGTCTTCTTGACCGTGTCGCCTTCCTTCAGCATTGCGATATCGCCACCGACTTCCAAACCTATGTACTGCTCGCCCAACAAACCCGAAGTATTGATAGTCGCGAATGTGTCACGCGGAAACTTGTAGCGGGCATCGATCCGAATCGTCACCACAGCCTGGTAGGCCTCGGCATCAAAATGAATCTCGGTTACACGTCCCACCACAACTCCGGCGCTTTTGACGGCACCGCGAACTTTGAGCCCGCCAATGTTATCAAACTTGGCTTGAATTGCATAAGTATCACCACTACTAGCGGAAGCCATATTGCCCACTTTCAGGGCAAGAAACAACAAGGCGCCCAATCCGACGGCGACGAAAAATCCGACCCAGAGGTCTAATGTAGTACGGCTCATGTCATGTCCCTGTAAACATGAAAGCGGTGAGAATGAAGTCGGCGGCCAAAATCGCCAGCGACGATGTTACAACGGTACGTGTGGTAGCTCCGGAGACACCCTCGGCAGTTGGCTCGGCATCGTAGCCTTCAAATACGGCAACCCAACTGACGATGATGCCAAAGACAAAGCTCTTGATGACGCCATTCAGAATGTCCTCGCGGAAATCGACGGAGGCCTGCATTTGCGACCAGAACGAACCTTCATCGACTCCGATCAGTTGCACGCCCACCAGATAGCCGCCGAAGATACCCATCCCTGAAAACAATGCGGCCAGCAAGGGCATTGAGATCACGCCGCCCCAGAAGCGCGGCGCAACCACGCGGGCTATGGGGTCGACTGCCATCATCTCCATGGCGGATAGCTGTTCGGTCGCTTTCATCATGCCGATTTCCGCGGTCATCGCCGAACCTGCACGACTGGCAAACAGCAGCGCCGCAACCACGGGGCCCAATTCACGCACCAACGAGAGTGAAACAAGAACACCAAGCGCTTCTGTCGAGCCGTAGCGTTGGAGAGTGTCATAGCCCTGCAATGCCAGCACCATGCCGACAAACATGCCGGAGACCAGGATGATGATCAGACTCAAGACACCGGTGAAGTATATTTCCCGGATGGTCAAATGCAGGCGCCGCACCGATGTTCCCGAGTGCAGCAATATGGCAAGAAAGAATCGGCTGGCGTAGCCGAGTCGCCAGATCCGTCCGGTAACCCGCTGCCCGAGGCCGCGCAACGCGCCCACGACTCGGTTATCCACGATGCCCCACCCTTTCCATCAGTTCTTCTCCATATGGCTTTGATGGGTACTGGAAGGGTACCGGACCGTCGGCTTCGCCCCACACAAACTGATGCACATAAGGCACTTTCGAGTTCTTCATCTCTTCCGCGGAGCCTTCGGCAACAATTTTTCCTTCGGAAACGAAGTATACGTAGTCGACGATCTTCAATGACTCCTGGACATCATGCGTCACAACGATGGAACTGGCGCCCAGGGCATCATTAAGCTTGCGAATCAGTTCGCCGACAATAGACAAGGAAATCGGATCAAGGCCGGCGAAAGGTTCGTCGTACATGATCAGCATCGGATCGAGCGCGATCGCTCGCGCCAGGGCAACCCGTCGCGCCATGCCGCCGGACAGTTCCGCCGGCATCAGCCCATGCGCGCCGCGCAGGCCTACCGCATGCAGTTTCATCAGCACCAGATCATGAATCACGGCTTCCGGCAAATCGGTGTGTTCACGCATCTGGAACGCAATATTGTCATACACCGACATGTCGGTAAACAAGGCGCCGAACTGGAACAACATGCCCATGCGCCGGCGCAGACCGTACAAGCCGTTCGCGTCAAGCTCATGCACCACCTGACCGCCGACGCGCACTTCGCCGGAGGTGGGCTTCAACTGGCCACCGATCAGGCGCAGAGTCGTGGTCTTGCCGCAACCCGAACTCCCCATCACCGCAACGACCTTGCCGCGCGGGATCTTCATGTTGATTCCGGTAAGTATCGGCCGATTGTCGTACGAAAAATTCAGATCACGGATTTCGACTAGTGATTCCTGGGACATATTCACTCCGGGAATCCCGGCCAAGTACACAGCGCGGAATTTTAGCAGAATCGACCTGGCGATCGGTTGGACCCGACGAGGGAAAAGCAACGGAGAATCACCCTTCGCTCTCGGATCGGGCCAAGTCGGCTTTCCGCTATGATGCGGGGATCAAACCGCCATGGCTTCACTCTTTTGACAGCTTCAGACAACAGAACCGAACTGCTGATTGTCGACGACGATCCCCTCATCGCCGACGCGCTGGGCTATTTTTTGGGCCGCGATTATGCGGTAACCACGGCATCGACACGGACCGAAGCCATTGCGCTTTTGCGCAACCACAAATGCTCGCCAGCGCTGGCACTGATTGATCTCGGCCTGCCGCCGACACCACATCGTCCGGATGAAGGCTTCGCGCTTATTGCAGACATACTCGCGCACGCACCCGAAACACGCATCGTGGTGCTTTCAGGTCAGAGCGACGAACTCAATGCCCGCCATGCACGCACCCTGGGGGCGACCGATTTCGTCGCCAAACCCGCCGATCCTGACTATCTGCGCAGCCTCATTCGCCGAGTGTTGTCTTTTCGAGACACATCAGCGGAGGTGGATGATGGGCTGATTGGTGACAGTCCGCCGCTTCAGAGATTGCGAGCGCAACTCAGGCAGTTCGCAAGTTCGCCGTTTCCGGTTCTGATCGAAGGAGAATCGGGCAGCGGCAAGGAGATCGCCGCCGCGGCTCTCCACGCCCTATCCGAACGCGCTGCGAATCCCTATTTGGCGCTGAATTGTGCGGCAATCTCGCCTGCCCTGGTTGAAGCCACCCTGTTCGGCCACAGCAAGGGGGCATTTACAGGTGCTACAGGAGCCCGCGCCGGTTATTTTGAAGACGCATCGAACGGCACCCTGTTTCTCGACGAGATCGGCGAACTTCCGCTCGATCTGCAACCAAAGCTTTTGCGCGTACTCGAAAACGGTGAGTTCCAGCGGATTGGCGAGACTCAGGCCCGGCACTCCTCGGCGCGCATCGTTGCAGCGACCAACCGCGACTTGAAAAAGGAGGTCCGCGAAGGACGCTTCCGGGCCGATCTATACCATCGGCTGTCGGTATTCACGGTGGCCATCCCGCCGTTGCGCGACCTTGGCGAAGATCGAATCCGTCTGCTGGAACATTTCCGCACGATTTATACCGCACAAGTCGATTTGCCACCCTTCCGCCTTACCGATGCGGCGACCGAGCGTTTTCTGGAATACGGATTTCCTGGCAATGTCCGCGAACTGCGCAACATTGCGATACGCCTCACGACCAAGCTTGCGGGAAAAGCGGTCAGCGTCAAAGAACTGGAAGATGAACTCGACCTCGACACCGAATCGCTGCCAGTCGGCGCAATACTGGCGCCGACTTTGGCGGGCAGGGCCGAATTGCTGGCAATCGCCCTGAAAGACATTCAAAGTCGTCACGACTTTGATCTGAATACCACCTTGCGACGCTGGGAGGAAGCCTATATTGAAGCCGCGCAGGAACTCTCCCATGGCAACATGAGCCAGGCATCCCGCCTGCTCGGACTGAACCGCAGTACTCTTTACAATCGCATTGACACACTTGCACGCGAAAAACGATCGTCCACGCAATAGGCGACCCAATTTCCGGATCGACAGACACCATGTATCTCGAACACTTCGGACTTAACGAACCGCCCTTCCGCATCACACCCCATACCGACTTTTTCTTTGCCGGGGCCAATCGCGGCGCGACGCTGGACGCGCTGGTTTATGCGATCACGCACGACGAGGGCATCGTCAAGGTCAGCGGCGAGGTCGGCAGCGGAAAAACGATGCTTTGCCGCGTGTTGATGGAGAGACTGCCCAAGCACGTCACGATTATCTATCTGGCCAACCCGTCCCTGTCGCGCGACGACATTCTGTTTGCGATTGCCGATGAGCTAAGTCTCGATGTCCAGGAAAACGCCCGCACATCAGCCGTAATGCGTGCCTTGCATGACCATTTGATCGAATCCTATGGTGAAGGCCGTCAAGTCGTCGTGCTGGTAGACGAAGCCCACGCCATGCCGGTAGAAACGCTCGAGGAAATTCGCCTCTTGTCAAACCTCGAATCAAGGCACAGCAAATTGCTGCAGCTGGTGCTCTTCGGCCAGCCCGAGCTGAATGATGTCCTGGCGCGCCCGGACATGCGGCAGTTGAAAGAGCGGATCACGCACAACTTTTCTCTTGAACCGCTGGTGCGCGACGACATTACGCAGTACCTGGATTTCCGTATGCGCGCCGCCGGCTATCGCGGTCCCAGCATATTTTCTCCGCCTGCGCTGAAAATGATTGCCCAGAGTTCGCTTGGTCTTACCCGTCGCATCAATATTCTCGCGGACAAGGCCCTGCTCGCGGCATTCTCCTCGGGCAGCCACCAGATCGGGCTGAGCGAGGTAAAAGCTGCCATTCGCGATTGCGAGTTCAGCGAGGCGACCTACGGCAACAAACCGGGGCGCAAAAGCCGATTTGTTTGGGTCGCCGCCTTGCTCGCCGCCGGCGCCGTGGCAGGCATGGTTTGGCCAACTGGCGGATGGCTCCTGTCGCAAACCGAAGCCGAGCCACCGACACCAGCTGTTGTCCCGATTCCGGCAGCGCCTGACACTGCAGCGGGACCAGCCGCGGCGGCACCGTCTGCTGCCACTGGAACCACGTCCGCAGAACCGTCTTCCCCGGCCGACAACCAGCCACCATCGAGCATGCCTTCGCAACAGGGCGACTCAATTCAACCTAATGCGGTCGCAACAAGCGCGGCTTCCCCATCGACGCCTCGCGAAACCGAGGCCGCACCGAACGCTACCGAGTCTCAAGCACTACCCAGCAGACTTAAGGTCGGAAAATTAACGCTCGAACGCCTTGAAGCGGGAGCTATCTGGCAGAAAGACCTGAGCGATGATCGCTGGTTTATCCAGATATTCTCCACCACTGCCGACCGGCATGCCGAAATCGAGGCCCTGCTGCGGCGAGTCTCCTCTCGGGAAGCCGATATGAACAAACTCCATGTCTATTATTCCGAGCTTAGCGGCGGACCGCGCTTTGGGATCGTCTATGGCGACTATCCGACCCGCTCAGCTGCTGTCGCGGCCATGCGCGGACTGCCCGATCCGCTCCTGGCGAACAAACCCTACGCCCGTAGAGCGCTTCGGCTTCGCTAGTATGCAAAATAAGACAGAATATTTACTGGATCGATTCAATTAAATCATTGGCTTGCATCCGAAATGTCATGTGTTATGCTAACAACAACCCACACTATAGATCGGGGACTCGATTGCGCCCACTAGAGAATCCGCCGTTCCTCGCTGCCATGGCCGCATGCTTGGCGCTTACTGCCTGCAGCAGCGTACAGCCGCAGCCGCCATCCGCTGGTCATATTCGCGCCGAAGCCCAGCTTGCCCCCAATGCGGACATTCCATCGCCGGTTGCCGCGACTGTCATGCTGGCGCGCCCGAAGGCCGCCGCAAAAACCGAAACCTACTCGGTCTCCGTACGCAACATCCCGGTTCAGGACCTGCTGTTTGCCCTGGCCCGCGACGCGAAGATCAACGTCGATGTTCATCCCGGAATCAACGGCGTGGTAACCATCAACGCCATTGATCAAACGCTGCAACAAATTCTGACGCGAATTTCCAAGCAAGTGGACATGCGCTGGGAACTTGAAGGCCCCAATTTGCTGGTCATGCCCGACTCACCCTTCTTGCGCAACTACAAGGTGGACTACGTCAATATGTCGCGCGACGTGACGGGCACGGTTTCGATCAACACGCAGATCGCATCGACCAGCACCAGCGCAGGCGGTGCCGCGGCAGGCGGCGGCGGCAACAACTCGAGCACCTCGGTAAAAAGTTCGGCGCAGAACAATTTCTGGCAATCCCTGGAAAAGAATCTGAAAGACATCCTGCGCGAAAGCGACAAGATACTGCCGGAAGGATCGAGTGAAACCGTCATCGAGCGCTCGGACCAACAAGCCACTACCGGCACCGGCGCCCAAAGCGGCCAATCTTCGGGACGAGCGGCGGGTTCGACCACCAGCCTTGCCGGCAGCCCCAATGCCGCCAGCTTGCAGCAACAGGGCACGACAGTCGTAAAACGCACCACGTTTCGTGAAGCATCTTCGATCATCGTAAATCCGGAAGCGGGCGTCGTCGTGGTTCGCGCCACGTCGCGGCAGCACGAAAAAGTGCAGGAGTATCTCGATCTCGTGCTCACCAGCGCCCGGCGGCAGGTCATCATCGAAGCCACCATCGCCGAAGTCCGCTTGAGCGACAACTACCAGCAGGGCATCAACTGGCAGAGCTTGCGCTCGCTGCGCCCCGGCAGCCCGAGAGCCGGGTTTTCCGTCGCGCAGAACCAAACAGGCCTGCCTGTACCCGACCCCTTCGCCGCAGGCGCCGGATCGTTCACATCCGGCACCGGAACCTTTGCGTTTCTGCTCAACTATGTAGCGCCCGGACTGGGGCTTTCCTCAACGCTCAGCCTGCTGGAGACTTTCGGCAAGGTGAAAGTGCTATCCAGCCCGAAAATCAGCGTACTGAACAACCAGACCGCGATGCTCAAGGTCGTCGACAACATCGTCTATTTCGAGGTCAAAAACGACTCGACCACCACCACGACCGGAACAACCAATAACTTCACATCCACCGCCAAGTCGGTCTCGGTCGGTCTGGTCATGAGCGTCACGCCCCAGATCAGCGAACAGGGGAGCATTTTGCTCAATGTTCGCCCGACGATTTCAAGCCTCAAGGGCGCCGGGAAAACCGATCCCACTCCCGGCCTGACCGTCGCCAACATCGTGCCGGAAATACAAACTCGCGAAATGGAGTCGATGCTGCGCCTGTCCGATGGCGAAGTCGCCGTGATGGGCGGCCTCATGGAAGACAGGTTCGATCGGACGACCAATCAGGTACCGGGCCTGGGTGGCCTTCCCATTGTCGGCAACTTCTTCAGCAATCGAAACGACACCAGCACCAAGACAGAACTGGTTATCTTCCTCAAGCCCACAATCATTCGCGATCCCAGCATCAACGGCGACTATCGAAGTTTCAGCAACCAGTTGCCCACCCGGGAGTTTTTCGCCAGCAAGCCGGACTCACCATCGCAGCCGACTGAAAGTCAGGGAGCCGGCGCTCAATGAGCCTGCTCATGGACGCGCTCAAGAAAGCCGAATTGGCCAAGCGTCAGGGCCAGGACGCGGATCCGGACGCCGCGTTGACTGAAAACCCGCAAGAGGGACTTGCGCTTGAACCGATCCAGGCCACGGACGGGATCGCGCCCGCAGGTCCCGCGTCTCCCGAACAGGGCATGCCGTCGCCTGGAAAACTGCCGCACTTGCCGCCACATCTTGAAGAACTCGAGGAGCGCTTTCTGGCCGAAGCCACGCAGGCGGCGTCCTCGCGCACGAAAGCACCTGTTGCAGCAACCCCCACCATCGAGCCGCGTATCGAGCGCCCGGGATTTGCAGACGCTGCTCCGCGCGAAGCCTCCGCCGCGAACGGTCGGCGCGAGCCGTCGGCGCAAGGCGGCCCACAGAGCAAGGCGGCGGCACAGAACCTGTTTGCCGCCAAGCAAACCGAGAAGCCCTCCTCGCGGAGAGCCTTCACGATCGCAATCGGCGTAGTCACTTTTTTATCGGTCTGCGCCATCGGTGGCTACTTCTGGTGGCAGCTGCAGCCGAAAACCAGCCTCATCGCCAACCGCGCCGTGACGCCGGCTCCGGCCAGGCTGCCGCCACCTGCTGCGTTGGCACCCACCGTCGCCGTATCGCCAGCGCCGACTTTTGCGGCGGCGCCGATCGCGGAGCCCGGCAGTCAAACTGCGGCGACCGGTGATGGCGCCACCGTGAATGCTGATGTGGAGAATGCGGCAGTAGTGGCGAAAGCTCAACCGCGTGCACGACGCCCAAGTCCGGCTCCTGAACCGGAGGCGCCGGCTGCAACCGAAAGTCCGATACGCGTCACCAAAGCGCCGCTGAAAACTGATCCGGCCTTGATGCGCGGTTTTGACGCATTCAACCGGGGAGATCTCACCATGGCGCAACTCGAGTATGAGCGCGCCCAGAAGTCCGACCCTCGCAATACCGATGCGCTCCACGGTCTGGCTGCAATCGCGGTCCGCCAGGGGCATGCCGATCGCGCCGATCAGCTTTATCAGCAGATCACGGAACTCAACCCGCAGGATACGGTTGCCAATGCCGCGCTGATCAACAGCCGCGGCCAGATCGATCCAAATGCCGCCGAAAGCCGCTTGAAGTCGCTGTCCGCGAGTCAACCGGATCTCGCCGCACCTCATTTCTCCCTGGGCAATCTCTATGCACGCCACGGCCGCTGGAACGACGCTCAGCAATCCTACTTTCGCGCTTACAGCGCCGAACCGGACAATCCGGACATTCTCTACAATCTGGCGATCAGCCTTGAACATTTGAGGCAAAACAAGCTCGCAGCGCAATACTACAGTCAGGCCCTCGCCGCTGCCAACAGCCGCCCCGCTGGCTTCGACCGGGCTCAGGCAACAGCGCGCCTGCGTACTCTGCGGCCCTAGCAGGTTTGCGTGCCAAGGGACTTGCCCTTGCGGGTAGATGCGGGATAATGATGCCTGTATGAATGCACCGGTCGCCCGACGCCCCATAGGACAAATCCTGATCACGCAAGGCGTGATCAGCGAGGATCAGCTCCGCATTGCCTTGCTGGAGCAGATGAAGTCCAACCAGCCGGTGGGCAAACTGCTGGTGGCCTTGGGCTTTGTCTCCGAGGCAACGCTGCGCGACGCCCTGGGCGAGTCGCTGGGACACAAGTCCGTCGATCTGGCCAATTCAATCATCGATGCGGACGCGATACGCCTGATACCGCGCGAACTCGCCAAGCGGCACCTGTTCCTCGCGCTCAGCTATTCCGAACGTGACCAGCGACTCAAGATTGCCATCTCCGATCCCAACGACATTGTCGCTCTGGACAAGCTGCGCACCCTGATTCATCCCGAACTGGTCATTGAAACACTGCTTGCCGGTGAATCCGAAATTGCACGCGCCATCGACCAGTACTACGGTCACGAACTCTCGATCGATGGCATCCTGCAGGAAATTGAAACCGGCGAGATCGACTATCGCAGTCTGTCCGCGTCGCTCGATGAATACAGCCAGCCTGTGGTTCGTCTGGTCGACGCGCTGCTCACCGACGCGGTCAAGCACGACGCGTCCGACGTCCACTTCGAACCGGAGGCCAGCTTTCTGCGCATCCGCTATCGAATCGACGGCCTCCTGCGTCAGATCCGCGCTTTGCACAAAACCTACTGGGCCACCATGGCGGTGCGGATCAAAGTGATCAGCGGCATGAATATCGCGGAAACCCGCGCCCCGCAGGATGGCCGCATCTCTCTCAACATCAGCGGTCGCGCCGTTGATTTCCGGGTAGCGTCGCAGCCGACCATCCATGGCGAAAACATCGTCCTGCGCATTCTCGACCGCCAAAAAGGCATTGTGCCGCTTGACAAGCTGGGGCTGGACGATCACCAGATGGGATTGATGAAGCTGATGGTCGCGCGACCGGAAGGCATCATTCTGGTAACCGGGCCCACCGGCAGCGGCAAAACAACCACGCTGTATTCGGTGCTCAACCACATCAACGAAGAGGGCGTGAACATCATGACCCTCGAAGATCCTGTTGAATACCCGATGGCCATGATCCGCCAGACCTCGGTGGCCGAATCCGCCAAGCTCGATTTTGCCAACGGCATCCGTTCCATGATGCGCCAGGATCCGGATATCATTCTGGTTGGCGAAATCCGCGACGCGGATACCGCCGAAATGGCCTTCCGCGCGGCAATGACAGGCCACCAGGTATTCTCGACGCTGCACACCAACTCGGCCTTGGGCGCCATACCCCGCCTGCTCGACATCGGCGTCCTGCCCGACATTCTGGCCGGCAACATCATCGGTATCATTGCCCAACGCCTGGTGCGCCGATTGTGTACCCACTGTCGCAAACCCTACCCCGCCGAAGCCCATGAATGCAAACTGATGGGCGTCGGCAGCGGGCAGTCGGCGCCCGTCGTGTATCGCGCAGCAGGCTGTGACCACTGCGATTACCAGGGCTATCGCGGGCGAATCGCGATAATGGAAATGCTGAGACTCGACAACGACCTCGACGACCTCATCAGTCGCCGCGGCACACAGCGCGAAATTCGCACGCTGGCGAGAGAAAAGGGTTTCCGCCCTTTGTCGGAAGACGGACTGCGCCGCGTACTCGATGGTTCAACTTCGATCGAAGAAATTGGCCGCGTGATCAATCTGACGGAGCGGATGTAGCCGCATAGCGGCACGGCGCGCCCCGGTACCCCGGCATGGCTCTCTACGCCTACAAGGCAATGAACGCCCAAGGCAGATCCGTGATGGGGCGCCTCGAGGCCATCAATCTGATCGACCTTGAAATGCGCCTGAAGCGCATGGACCTCGACTTCATCAACGGTGACACGGTAAAGCAAGGCGGCCTGATGAACCGCGCCGCGATCACTCGTCCGGAACTGATCAATTTCTGTTTTCATCTGGAGCAACTCGCGCGCGCCGGCGTCTCGCTGATTGAAAGTCTCACCGATCTGCGCGACAGCATCGAGAACCCGCGATTCCGCGAAATCATCGCCGGCATGGTGGAAAGCATCGAGGGCGGCAAGACGCTCTCGCAAGCGCTCGCCGAGCACCCCCAAACCTTCGATGAGGTGATGGTCAGTCTCATCCGTGCCGGCGAAGAGACCGGTTCATTGCCGCAAGTGCTCAACAACATACTTGAATCCCTCAAATGGCAGGACGAGCTCGCGTCGCATACCAAGAAGTTGATCATGTATCCGGCCTTTCTGAGCGTGGTGGTGGTTGCCATCACCATGTTCATGATGATTTATCTGGTGCCGAAAATGGCCGGGTTCATCCGCAACATCGGCCATGAGCTGCCGATGCAGACCAAGATACTGATCGCCGTCTCAGAGTTCTTCGTCAACTATTGGTATGTCGTGCTTGGCGTGCCGCTAATCCTGGCCGGCATTGCGGCGTTTCTGATCAGCAAAAGCACCTCGGCTCGCTACCGGTTTGACGATATCAAGCTGCGGCTACCCTACATCGGCGATATCCTTCGCAAAATCATCCTCTCGCGCTTCGCCTCGGTATTCTCGATGATGTATGCTTCAGGCATTACCATTCTCGACTCGATCAAGGCCACCGAGGACGTGGTAGGCAACCTTGTCATCCGGGAAGCCCTGGAAAAAGTCGGCGAACTGATTGCCGAAGGCCAGAACGTTACCGCCGCCTTCCAGAACGCCGGTATGTTTCCACCCTTGGTATTGCGCATGTTGCGCGTCGGTGAAAGCACCGGAGCGCTCGATACTGCGCTGACCAACGTCAGCTACTTCTATAATCGGGACGTGCGCGAATCCATCGAAAAGGTCCAGTCAATGATCGAGCCGGTGATGACGGTGACGATCGGTTTGCTGCTCGGCTGGATCATGATGGCAGTGCTGGGTCCGATCTATGACATTATTACCAAAATGAAAACCTGATGGCTGCCAAGCGAATTCTTCTGCTAGATGGTCGGATGCTCACGGCTCACCACTGGAGTGGCGGACGCATCAAGCTTGAGGGCGAGTTCAGCAACGAACCGGTTGGTCTTGAAGCCTTCAGCGCCTATCTCAAAAAATACCGCTCGAGCCTGTTCTATATGCTGGCCGATATTGCGGAAGAGGGTTTTCAACTCGAAGATCTGCCGTATGTGCAAGGCGGCGATCGCGGCGCGCTGCTGCAGCGACGCCTTGGTCAGTACTACTACAACACCTCGTTGTCCGCGGCCATTTCGCTGGGCCGCGCCAAAGACGGCCGACGCGACGAAAAATTGCTTTTTGCCGCCCTGACGCGGATGGAAATGTTTTCGCCCTGGCTGGATACGCTGCGTGAAAACGAATCCATTCTCGCCGGCGTCTACTCGGTCCCCCTGGTGCTTGCCGGATGCGCCCCGCAACTCATCGGCAACGGCGGTCCGGTGCTATTTGTCAGCCAGAGCAGCGGGGGGGTTCGCCAGACCTTCTTCGACAAGGGCCATCTGCATTTTTCGCGCCTGTCGCCACTTGCGACCAACAGCCTCGACGAGATCGGCCGCACCAGCGCCAATGATTCTTCAAAAATATTCCAGTATCTCGTTGCCCAGCGTCAGATTCCGCGCGGCTCGCCGCTGCGCACCGTGGTTTTGGCCAACAGTTCGCAGACACCAGCGCTGCAAGACTTCTGCCGCAACACCAATGACCTCCAGTTCGAATTCGTCGACCTCGGCACCGTAGCAAAGCAACATGGGCTTAAGGACTCGCCACGCGACAGCAATGCCGACAATTTGTTCATCCATTGCCTTGCTGCAAAAACTCCGCCGCAACAATTTGCCCCGGCAAGCGAGACACGTTTTCACAAACTGTGGCAGATCCGCTTTGCGCTCCACGGTGCAGCGTGGATCGTGCTCTCCGCCTGCCTGCTGTTCGCCGGGAAAACAGCCCTCAACCTCTACGATCTTCGTGACAAGACCGAGGCGACCAAAGCCCTCACGGCAACCGATACCCAGCGCTACAACGCGATTCTCGATGGCTTGCCCAAGATCAGTCTGACGCCTGACAAGCTGCGCGCGGTGATCGGGCGATTCGAGCTCATGCAAAAGCGGACACCGGCAATGGAGCCATTGCTGATACATCTGAGTCAAGCGCTGGACGATAGTCCGAGAATCGAAATCACGCAGCTCGACTGGAAAATCGCGGATAGCCTGACTTCCGGTGACAAGCTCCAGGCGGTCCCACCCAGACCCGGCGCTGCGCCACCTGCAGCGCCTGGCACTGCGGGCAATCCGGAAGGCTGGGTGACCATCGAAATCCAGGCGCAGCTGCCGCTGGACCTAGTCAGCAATCGACGTGGGCAGATTGAAATGATTGAAAGCTTCGCGGAAGGGCTGCGAAAATCGGACACCACTGTCACCGTGATCGACCGCCCGTTCGACATCGAGTCAAACAAGCCGCTGAAAAGCGCTGGCGAAACCAACAGAATCGACCTCGCCGCGGCGCCGAAATTCGCCTTGCGTATTGCTCGCCCATTGTGAATGGATCGATGGAAACCGTCGCGGATATCATGGTGAAAACCGCATGAAACTGGATGCCAAGGACTTCAAGCGCCTGCAATGGGCCATCGCCCTTCTGGTCTTCCTGGCCCTGATCGGCGGTGCTTCGCTGTGGAGCGTCCTGCTGCTGCAAAAGAGCGGCGAGCAAGATTTCAAGTCTGCAACCGGCGCGCAGCGTGAAATACGAAGCAAGCTTGCACAGGCGCGCGACGAGGAACAGGAACTGCGGGAGAAAATCGGACGTTTCCAGGCGCTCTCGGCGCGCGGCTATATTGGCAGCGAACAGCGGCTGGATTGGGTAGAAACCATCGCCCGCATCAAGGCTGCGCGGCGCATGAGCAAGCTGGACTACGAATTTGCACCGCAGCGGCCGGTGGACGCCAGCATATTGCCCGGCGGCGCATCCGCAGGCGGATTCGAGTTCGTGTCCAGCCAGATGAAGCTGCGAGCCCACCTGCTGCATGAAGGCGAGTTGCTCGGGTTTCTCGCCGAGTTGCGCGACTCGGTGCGAGCCCTGGTTCAGGTCCGATCATGTTCCCTGGCGCCGATCGACGACAGAACCATTCGCGGCAACAATGCCCAACTGAAAGCCGATTGCACACTGGAATGGATAACGCTAAAGGAAAGCAAATGAGCTGCTTCCGGAGGAGTTTGTCGGGATTCATCGGCACGACCATGCTGACGCTGGCCCTACCCGTCGAGGCGCAGGAACTTGGCAGATTGTTCTTCACGCCAGAGCGCCGCGTGCTGCTGGAGCGCCAACGTACCCAGAATGTTCAGGAAGCCAGAACCCTGCAGGGCACCACCATGAGCCTGGACGGCGTCGTGTATCGATCCAGCGGCAAGGCCACGGTCTGGATCAATCAGCAAGCGCAAACCGAGAATGACAGCTCCCGCACCGGCGTCAGCGCGGTGGTTTCCGGTAAAACGCCAAGCAGCGCGCTGCTGACCCCCGGCGAGGAAACCCCGACGCAACTCAAGGTCGGCGAAACCGTCAACAGGGCCACCGGCGAGCGCAATACCCGTCTGGGAGGCGGTGTGGTGGTGACCCCAACCCCGCCGGCCCGGCGCTGACGGCACCCGATGGCGCGGCAACATTGGTCGCCGGCACGCAAACCACGCGGCTTCGTGCTGATCGGATTGATTACGCTGCTGGCAATGGGCGGGTTGTACTTTTTCATCAGCAATCTTTCGCCGGAGCGGATGCGGGCGCGGGCGCAACTGCAAACGGGCGATGCCTTGAGCCAGGCACGCGAAGCGCTGATCGGCTACGCGGTTCGATATCGAGAGGACCAGATCAACGACAATCAGCTTGACCGTGTCTATGGTTATTTGCCGTTGCCGGACCTTGGCAGTACCCGCAATAACAACGGGACCGATCCAAATTGCTTTTTGAAGGAAGGCTGCGAGTCCCAGAATTTCCTTGGCAACGCCATCAACAATACCGTGATCGGTCGTTTTCCTTGGCGCACTCTCGGAACGGGCCCGCTCAAAGACAGCAACGGTGAGTGTCTCTGGTACGCGGTCTCAGGCAGTCATCAGCGTCAACAAAGAGTGACGCCCATGAACTGGGATACCTTGAGTCAACTGGATGTCGTCATCGCCGACGGAACTGCGGCCATGGTCAGTGCCATCACCTCTGCCCATGAGCGCCCGATTGCGGTGGTTTTCTCTGCTGGACCGCCGTTGCCGGGCCAAGACCGCAGTGCTTCGGCGACGGATGCGGTCACCGAGTGCGGGGGCAACTATGTCGTTGCCAATTATCTCGATCCGGTCGTTGCGACCGATCTGGGTGGCGTCACCAACTACCTTCCCGGAACGAATGGCGCGAGCGGCGATACCTCCGGCGCCACGAAATCCCTGTCTGCCGGTGGCATCAACAACCGCCGCGGCAACAGCAGCATCTGGTCCGGCGAGTGTCCAAAAAACGATGCCGGTGCCTGCGCCACCGTTGCCAACGACACTGGAGCCGCGATCACCAGTGAAATACTGTTTCGAACCTTGCGCGGATCGAGCAACTTCCGTACCGATATCAATACCATGCTCGATCGCATGACCAATTGCCTGCGCGATGAAATCATCGCCAACGGGGGCAGCCTTTCACCAGCCAAGGCAAAAATCGCCGGCGCCGATGCCAACACCTGCTACGGCGCAGGACTTGATCCGCTGGGCTACTACCCGCATTACAAGGAAATGATCTTTGTCGCCGCCCCCGGCAGCGCCAACGTCACCGTCGACAATGTTCTGCAACCTTCATGCGCCGGCGCGCTGGTGTTTGCCGGGCAACGCGACACCCAAACCCTGCGCTGCCCCGTCGGCTCGCCGACCAGCGTCCAGAGGCGAAGTACGGGAACGGAAAAAACCGACAGTTGCAACTACCTGGAAGACCCGAATCTCACCAGTTTCACGGGCGCCGGAACGGCTTTTTCGGGCCAGAGCCAGTTTGAACGGGTGACAACAACTCAGGCAGTTCACCAGGATATCGTGCGCTGCATTCCTACCACCAAGAGTTTCACCGAGGCGCCGTCCGCATTACCGGTGGGTAGTGAGCTCAGCACCTATGATGCGGCGACCCGAACGCTGACGCTGGGGCGTGCAAACATCGAGTCTGACCTGGGCTACTCCGCAAGCAAGCTCTTCGGTTGCGTCTGGACCCCGGAAGCCCATGCCACCGGCTCAGGCGTGCGCGGCTATTTCAAGTTCCAGATTACAGATACGGGATCGCCGGGCGAGGGCTTTACATTTGCCGCAATTGACGGAGACCGGAATGGGCCCACGGTCTGTGGAGCATCTGTCCAGCATATGGGCTACTCGGGCAACAACGCATTCACGCCGATCATCGCCCACCCGAAAATCGGGATAGAGTTCGATACCCGCAGAAGTTACGAGGACGGATCGCCTTACGGTTTTTCCGATCCCATCGGTTTCGATCCGGGATGGCTGCTTGCCTCCCCCATATCCACGAGTCATCTAAACAATGGCCGTGGCGACCCGGACTACGCTGGCGGACATATGGGCATTGTGTATTGGGGCACAGAAAATCCCATCAAATCGGATCGTAGCTGCTTTTTCTCTTCCTGCCCTTCGCCCATGTTCTGCAACGCCAGCGACAAACTATGCTATCTGGATTCCGAGGAGGATGACAACGTTCATGGCCGTATCATCACTCTTCCAACCTCGCGTCCGCATCCCCGAAATCCCTTTGCGCTACCTGCAGTACCAGCTTCTCCTGCCGGAGTCTACAAACTCGACCCCAGCCTCAGCCAGGTACCTCACAACCTGAATCATGTTCGGGTCGAGATCGACCGCACCAGCAATACGGGCCGCGACGACCACGGCAAACGGGTGCGCGTGGTGGCAACGGGTAACCTCAGCTTGTCGGGCCTGCAAACAATTGACTCAATTTCGCTGGCGGCCGGCAACCGTGTGCTGCTGGTTGCGCAAACCGACGCCAAATTCAACGGAGTCTGGATCGCCGCTGCCGGAGCATGGGCGCGCGCCACCACCGAAAACGAGGGACTGGAGTTTCCGGCGGGCAGCAGCTGGTTCGTAAATGAAGGCAACTCTTACACTGGCACGCTGTGGCGCTTGCAGAACACCGAGGCCATCGTGGTCGGTAGCAGTCAAATCAAGATTGCGCGTTTCCGCGATCCGGTACGCGCCGTGGCGACCGGCAATCTGACACTGTCCGGCCTGCAAACCGTCGATGGCGTTTCACTTGCCAGCGGTGATCGGGTCTTGCTGACCAACCAAACGACCGCAAGCCAAAACGGCGTTTACCATGCAAGCGGTGGAGCCTGGATCCGAGCCACGCTGGAAGGCACTGTCGCCGGCATGAAAGCCGGCGCGACGTGGTATGTCAAGGAAGGCGGCGGTGCCGGCAGATTCTGGCACACCACTGCCGACGCCATCCCCGGCGGTGCCGGTGCGATCGGCATCAGCCTCGTCACGTCGGCAGCCAACGACATCTATTTTTCGACCATGAAAACCCAGGTATGGAAACTGCCCGACAGCCCCACCTCTGCCAATCAGATCGCTAAAATGAAGCTTACCTCCCGTCAATTGTCGGTTCTGGATCCGACGCATCTGCCGCTGCTCGCCGACACGGCGACTGTGTACGATTTGAAAGGTGCCACCTGCAACAGCTCTCTGGTTTGCGCCAGCGGCGAGTTCTGCGGCATCGACAACAACTGCTACAGTCCGGCTTTTCGCACCATGCGCCTGGGCTTTACCAACAGCCAGAGCACACGGGACCAGGTCATCAACATTACGGATTTCGCCACGACATGGCTGCAATGACAACCGCCGTATCGCCAGCGCCGACTTTCCGGCAGCGCGGCTTCACCCTGATCGAGCTTGCGATCGTGATGTTTGTCGTCGCGCTGATGCTGGGCGGAATGCTGTTGCCACTGGCCGGGCAGCAGGACATCCGCAGCTTCGCCGAGACCCAGAAAGTACTGGCCGAAGCGCGCGATGCCCTGCAAGGCTTCGCCATGGCGAACGATCGGCTGCCTTGTCCCGCGACGAACGCCAGCAACGGCGTCGAGAGTCCCGTGGGTGGCGGTGTTTGCACCAACCCCTATGATGGCTTTTTCCCGGCTGTCACGCTCGGACTCGCCCCGGTCGACGCGCAAGGCTATCTTCGTGACGGGTGGAACAGCGAAACGGCCAATCGAATCCGCTACGGGATCACCACCTCCAACAGCAATGCCTTCTCCACCGCTCTGGGCATGAAAAACACGGGTATGTCGAATTTGACGCCCAACCTGATTGTCTGCAGCACCGGCGTTGGCATGACAAACCCCGGCACGGCGACGGCGGCGTGCGCGGCGGGCGCTTTGCTGGCAAACGACGCGGTCGCGATCATCTATTCGTTGGGAAAGAATGCGGGAACAGGCGGCGCGGGAGTCGAAGAAACCCACAACCCGAATCCCCTCGCCGCCATCGCGGCCGATCCTGCCTTTGTCGGCGCGCCGCAAGGCACGACATCCGACGATCAGATGGTCTGGCTTTCCAAAAACACGCTCTTCAACCGTCTGGTAGCTGCCGGCCGGCTACCCTGAACTTTTTCGCCACCGCCAAAAGTCGGCGCTGGCGCTACGGCGACGGTTCGGTTCCGGCGAAACCCTGCGGGTTGTTGCTTTGCCAGTTCCACGCGTCGCGGCACATGTCCTCCAGCGTTCGCTGCGCCGTCCAGCCCAAACGCTGTTTGGCCAGCGATGGATCGGCCCAGCAGGCCGGCACATCGCCCGGCCGGCGCGGCGCCATGCGACAGGGGATCGCCTGCCCGCTGGCCTGCTCGAAAGCCCGCACCAGTTCCAGCACGCTGAAGCCACGCCCGGTGCCCAGATTCACCGTCAGCACCTCACGCGGATCGCCCGCCGCCCAGTCCAGCGCCGCCTTGTGGCCGTCCGCCAGATCCATGACGTGAATGTAGTCGCGCACACCGGAGCCGTCCGGCGTCGGATAGTCGCCGCCAAACACCTTGAGTTCCGCCTGACGCCCGACGGCGACCTGGGTGACAAAGGGCATCAGGTTGTTGGGCGGGCCGTTGGGATCCTCGCCAATCAGCCCGCTGGCATGGGCGCCCACCGGATTGAAATAGCGCAGCAGGGCGATCGACCACTCCGGCGCGGCCACATGCAGATCGCGCAGGATGTCCTCGACCATGAGTTTGCTGCGGCCGTAGGTATTGGCCGGACGCAATGCCGCTGTCTCGGGTATCGGGTTCGAATCCGGCTCGCCATAGACCGTGGCCGAAGAACTAAACACGATGCGCTTCACATTCGCCCGGGCCATGGCGTCGAGCAGCACCAGCGAGCCGCTGACGTTGTTGTCGTAGTAGCGCAGCGGCTGCGCCACCGATTCGCCCACCGCCTTGAGCCCGGCGAAATGCACCACGGCAGTGACCGGATAGGCATTGAAGACGGCATCCAGGTCCTGCGCCGAGCGCACATCGCCCTTGATGCTGCGCACGGTCCGGCCGACGATGGTTTCCAGCCGCCGCACGGCTGCCGGCTTGCTGTTGCTGAAGTTGTCGAGCAGAACGACCTCATGCCCGGCTTCGAGCAACACCACCGCCGTGTGCAGGCCGATATAGCCGGCGCCGCCTGTTAGCAAAATCATGGGCGAATCCCGTTTTTGGATGCCGGCAATTCTATCCGACCCGATCCCTCCCTTCTGTTGCTTATGACCATCATCATATTTCCTGAATCCGCCGCGTCGCGCCGCCGGTAGAATTGCTGCATCCAATTCAAGGAGTGCGCCGTGTCCAAAACTTTCCGGATTGCCCCGAGCATTCTCTCCGCCAACTTCGCCAAGCTGGGCGAGGAAGTCGATAATGTCCTCAGATCAGGCGCCGACGTCGTCCATTTCGATGTCATGGACAACCATTACGTGCCCAACCTGACCATCGGCCCGCTGATTTGCGAAGCCCTGAAGAAGCACGGCGTCACCGCGCCGATCGATGTGCATCTGATGGTCAAGCCGGTGGACCGCATCATTCCGGACTTCGCCAAGGCCGGCGCCACCTACATCACCTTTCACCCGGAAGCCTCCGAACATATCGACCGCACCATCGGCCTGATCCGCGAATGCGGCTGCAAGCCCGGCCTGGTGTTCAACCCCGCCACGCCGCTGGATGTGCTCGAGTACACGCTGGACAAGCTCGACATGGTGCTCTTGATGAGCGTCAACCCCGGTTTCGGTGGCCAGAAGTTCATCCCCTACGTGCTCGACAAGGCGCGCAAGGTGCGCCAGATGATTGACGCGCGCGGCCTCGACGTCAGCCTGGAAATCGACGGCGGCGTCGGCCCGGCGAACATTCTGGAAGTGGCGCAGGCCGGGGTCGATACCTTTGTCGCCGGTTCGGCGGTGTTCGGCGCGGCCAAGGACAGCGATCCGAATCGCTACGACACGGTGATCAAGACGCTGCGCGCCGAACTGGCGAAGGCCTGATCAGGGCTTGGCGGCGCGGCGCCTGGCCGCGAGCGCTTTGGCCGCACGCGCTTTCTTCAACTGGGCACGCACTTCGCCCAGTTCGCCATGCATTGCTTCGATGTTGCGCCGCCGGGCGTCGAGTTCCTTCATCGCGGCATCGATGCGCCCGATCAGGTAGTCGAGCTGCTGCGCATGCCCTTCGCCGTGATCGCCATACAGCGACAGAATGTGCTCGATCTCGGCCAGCGACATGCCCACCGCCTTGCCACGCAGGATCAGATCCAGACGCACCCGGTCGCGCCGCGTGTAGACCCGCCCGCCGTTGATGCGGTGCGGCGCCAGCAGGCCCTTGGCCTCGTAAAAGCGGATCGCACGCAAGGAAATACCGCATTCGCGCGCCAGCTCGGTGATGCCGTAGAGCGCGTCGTCGGCTTTTGTGGTCGGGCTTGGCGTGGCGGTCTTGCGGGTCGCGGCGGCATTCATCGTGCCGCCATCCTAGCAAGCCGATATCACTCTTTCAAGATAATTCTCCCGTTTAAGGCAAGTTGTTGACGTTAACGTAAGCTCTGGGTAGCATGTTTGGGTCCAAGTCGGCGAGGAGACCCGCGCATGAGCAGTTCCCAGACCCCCGAAAGCGGCGTTTCCCGCTACGCCAGCGTGCTGCGGCCCGGCCTGTTTGCCGGCGAGGTGCATTGGATCACGGGCGGAGGCAGCGGCATCGGTCGTTGCATTGCCCATGAACTGGCGGCGCTGGGCGCCACGGTGATCCTCACCGGACGCAGTGCCGACAAGCTGCAACAGGTCGCCGAGGAGATTGCGCAGGATGGCGGCAAGGCCGAAATCGCCTCCTTCGACATCCGCGACGAGGAGGCGCTGCAAGCCGCCGTCAGCGATGCCGTGCGTCGCCACGGCCGCATCCACGGCCTGGTCAATAATGCCGGTGGCCAGTTCCCCTCCCCGCTCGCCGCCATCAACAAAAAGGGTTTCGAAACCGTTCTGGCCAGCAACCTGACCGGCGGCTTCCTGATGATGCGCGAGATCTATACCCAATCCATGCAGCAGCACGGCGGCGCCATCGTGAACATGACCGCCGACATGTGGCGCGGCATGCCGGGCATGGGGCATTCGGGCGCGGCGCGCGCGGGCATGGCCAACCTGACCAAGACCGCCGCCGTCGAATGGGCCGCCAGCGGCGTGCGCGTCAATGCCGTTGCCCCGGGCTGGATCGCCTCTTCGGGCATGGACAGCTACAAAGGTCCGGTACGGGAACTGATTCCGAAGCTGAAAAATCATGTGCCGCTGCGCCGCCTCGGCACCGAAGCCGAAGTCAGCGCCGCGATCTGCTTTCTGCTCTCGCCCGGCGCCGCCTTCATCACCGGCGTCACGCTCGCCATCGATGGCGGCGCGCCGCTCGAATCCGCCTTGTTCCCCATCCCCGCTCATCGGCGCGCGCCGGCCTTCGACGGCTTTCATCGCAGCGTGATGCCGGATGTGCTGAAAGAATCCTGACGTGCCGCAACTGACTTCCTTGCTGGATCCGCGTTCGGCAGCCTTTGCTACCAATGCCTCGCGCATGGGCGAGCGACTGGCGGAAGTTCGTGCGCTGGAACAGAAAGTGCGCGACGAGTCGGCCTCAAAACGCGACAAGTTCGAGAAGCGCGGCCAGTTGTTGCCGCGCGAACGGGTCGCGCGCTTGCTGGATCGCGGCAGCGATTTCATCGAATTCTGCACGCTGGCCGGGCTCGGCATGCACGACGACGACGGCGACAAATCCGTGCTGGGCGGCGGCTCCATCATCGGCATCGGCACCGTCAGCGGCAAGCGCTGCGTGATCATGGCCAGCGACAGCGCGATCAAGGGCGGCACCATTCCGCCGATGGGCCTGAAGAAAAGCCTGCGCGCGCAGGAGATGGCCCGCGACAACCGGCTGCCGCTGATCTATCTGGTGGAAAGCGGTGGCGCCAATCTCATTTATCAATCGGAAATCTTCATCGAGGGCGGCCGCAGTTTTGCCAATCAGGCGCGGCTTTCTGCTGCCGGCATTCCCCAGATTGCCGTGGTCCACGGCGCGTCCACGGCGGGCGGCGCCTACCTGCCGGGTTTGTCCGACTACGTCATTCTGGTGCGCAATCGCTCCAGCATTTATCTGGCCGGCCCGCCGCTGGTCAAGGCCGCCATCGGCGAAGAGACGGACGAGGAATCGCTCGGCGGTGCCGAGACCCACGCCAGCGTCACCGGCCTCGGTGAGTATCTCTGCGAGAACGATGCCCACGCACTGGCGACGGCGCGCGAAGTGATGGACAAGCTCAACTGGAACGCCGTATCACCAGCGCCGAGTTTCACCCCCCCAAGCTACCCCTGCGAAGAATTGATGGGACTCGTCCCTGCCGATGAGCGTGAACCCTACGACGTGCGCGAAGTCATCGCCCGCCTGGTCGACACCTCCGACTTCCTCGAATTCAAGGCTAGCTTTGGTGCCGACACAGTCTGCGGCCATGCCCGCCTGCATGGACACACTGTCGGGATTCTCGGCAACAACGGACCGATCCAGCCCAACGGTTCAACCAAGGCCGCGCAGTTCATCCAGTTGTGCGACCAGAGCGCGACGCCGCTGATCTTCCTGCAGAACACCACCGGCTACATGGTCGGCTCGGCGGCCGAGCGCGCCGGGGCGATCAAGCACGGCTCGAAAATGATCCAGGCCGTGGCCAACGCGCGCGTACCCAAGCTCACCATCGTGCTCGGGGGCTCCTTCGGCGCGGGCAACTATGGCATGTGCGGACGCGGCTTCGACCCGCGCTTCATTTTTTCCTGGCCCTCGGCGCGCACCGCCGTGATGGGCGCGGCGCAGGCGGCCAAGGTCATGGAAATCGTCGGCCGCGCCAAACTGGAACGCGCCGGCCAGCCCCCCAATGAAGCCGCGCTGGCGGCCATGAGCGAAGGCTTGCGGTCACGGCTGGAAAAGGAATCCTCGGTGCTGTTCGGCACGGCGCGCCTGTGGGACGACGGCATCATCGACCCGCGCGACACCCGCCGCGTGCTGGGGCTCTGCCTGGCCATCGTCGCCGAAGGCGCGGCGCGTACTCTGCACCCCAATACCTTCGGCGTCGCGAGGCTGTAAATGCAAAGGCTTCACCACAGAGACACAGAGGCACAGAGAAACTCAAAGAAAAGGCCAGGTTACGCTTTTCTCTGTGTCTCTGTGCCTCTGTGGTTCAAGAATTTTCCCGACTAAGGATCTCCCCATGCAATTCACCGCCGAACATCGCCAGCTTGCAGACACCGTCAGCCGTTTTGTCCGCGAGGAACTCAATCCTCATGTGCCGGCCTGGGAAGCAGCCGAGGAGTTTCCCTCGCACGAGGTGTTCAAGAAACTCGGCAACCTGGGCCTGCTGGGGCTGAAGTACCCGGCCAAATATGGCGGGCAGGAACTGGACTTCTCCTATTCGATGGTCATGGCCGAAGCACTCGGCGATTGCAGTTGCGGCGGCGTGCCGATGGCCATCGGCGTGCAGACCGACATGTGCACCCCGGCCCTGGCGCGCTTCGGCTCGGAAGACCTCAAGCGCGAATTCCTGGCGCCGGCCATTGCCGGAGACATGGTGGCCTGTCTCGGCGTCTCCGAACCCGGCGGCGGGTCCGATGTGGCGGCCGTCAAGACC
>JAIPCT010000047.1 GCA_021738065.1 Burkholderiaceae bacterium | reverse complement strand
GCTGCGTTGGAAGTTAAATTGAAGAAGGTGTAGCAATGTTCTCAAACAGACTCTATAGCCCCTTGCGCTACCCCGGCGGAAAAGCGCCATTCGCTCCATTCATTGCAAAGGTGATGGAGGGCAATGGCGTTACAGGCGGACATTATCTGGAGCCGTATGCGGGCGGAGCCGGTGTTGCGCTCGATTTGCTTTTCCACGGTCATGCCGGCCATATCCACATCAACGATGCCGACCCTGCGGTTTACGCTTTCTGGATTTCCGTAACCCGGTATTCCCGGGCGCTCCTGAAGCTGCTTGAATGCACTCCCATTACCATCGAAGAGTGGTTTAAGTGGCGGTCAGTTCTCCGCGAAGAACGCAAAGCCAGCTTAGTAGAAAAAGGTTTTGCAACCTTGTTCATGAACCGGACGAATCGTTCAGGGATTCTCAAGGCGGGCGTTATCGGCGGCAAGAATCAGGATGGCGATTACAAGTTGGATGCACGCTTCAAGAAAGAGATTGTCGCTGCACGTATCAAGGAAATTGCCAAGCGCGCTGACAACATTTCGGTGTATTGCGAGGACTCGTTACAGCTCTTGAATCGGTGCTCGGAGATACTGCCGAAGCAATCCTTGATCTATCTTGATCCGCCTTACTACGTCAAAGGCAAGGGCCTGTATCGAAACTACTACCAACACGACGACCACGTCGCTATTGCCAAAACAATCCAGAAGAAAGAATTCAAATGGCCTTGGGTGGTGTCTTATGACAATGCCGAAGAGATTTGTACCATGTATCAGCTAAGTAGGTCGCTGAGCTATGGACTGAATTACACGGCACAACGTCGCTATGTGGGGAATGAGGTTATGTTTTTCAGCCAGAATCTTGATATTCCCGACGAGGCCATTCCGCAAACAAAAGCAGTTGCCTGACAGTTCTGACGCGGTACGGCCAGAGTGAACAACACACGATACAACGTCCGCTTCTGAATCCTTCACGGACACGAATCATCAGTAGAGGCAAGGGCTGGAAAGGCCGATTAACCGCCGTATCGCCAGCGCCGACTTTTGCGCCATGCACTCCGCTGCGATCAGCGTGCGATGCGGTCAGCGATCCATGTTTTCAGGGATGCCATGTCGGCAGCGAATTTGCCGCAGCGCATTTGTGCGGCACCGAAGACGTAGGCGTAGAGCAGGATGCTGCGTGCTTGGGCTTCTTCCGCTTCAAGGCCGCAGGCGAGAAATAATCTGTACGCGCAACTCAGGCGTTCCGTGTCGACTTCTTCCACCACCGCGGCGGCTTGCGGGTCGCGGCGCGCCCAGTCGCGGACGCCGGCTTCGATGGCGATGCCCTTGCGGTTGCGTGCGGAAGAGTAAACCTCGATGGTGTGGAGCAGGGCGGCGGCTTCGCTGCCCGCTTCGGCTTCGGTCTGCTTGCGGATGTCGCGGATGCGGCCGTCCTTCCAGAACTCCAGCACGGCGTCCTGCAGGTCGCGCCTGTCCTTGAAGTGCCAGTAGAAGCTGCCCTTGGTCACGCCCAGGCGCTTGGCCAGCACCTCGACGCGCAGGCGCTCGGCGCCATGGTCGACCAGGATGGCAAGTGCGCCCTTGATCCAGGCTTCGCGGTCCAGCGCGGTGCGGGCGATTTTTGCCGGCTTGTTTTCCATACGGTAGGGTATTGATTTTTGGTTTGGCCGGGAGTAGTATCGCATATTCCATACCGTAGCGTATGGAAAAGCGGCCATCGAATAGCCGCTACAATGCACTTTTTAGATCAGACAAGCATAAGGAGAGTCGCTTGAAAATCCTCGTCCCGGTCAAGCGCGTGGTTGACTACAACGTCAAGGTTCGCGTCAAGGCAGACGGCAGTGGTGTCGATCTGGCAAATGTAAAAATGTCGATGAATCCCTTCGACGAAATCGCTGTCGAAGAAGCCATGCGCCTCAAGGAAGCCGGCATGGCGACGGAAGTCATCGCCGTCTCCTGCGGCCTCACCGCCTGCCAGGAAACCCTGCGCACGGCGATGGCCATCGGTGCCGATCGCTCGATCCTGGTCGAGACTGATGTCGAATTGCAGCCGCTGGCGGTTGCCAAACTGCTCGCCGCCGTGGCCAAGAAGGAAGAGCCGCAACTCATCATCCTCGGCAAGCAGGCCATCGACGACGATGCCAACCAGACCGGGCAGATGCTGGCCGCGCTGCTGGGCTGGTCGCAAGCCACTTTCGCCTCCAAGGTCGTCGTTGCCGACGCGAATGGGCAAAAGCGGGCTACGGTGACGCGTGAGGTGGATGGCGGTCTGGAGACTATCGAAATCAGCCTGCCGGCGATCGTCACCACCGATTTGCGCCTCAATGAGCCGCGCTACGCCACGCTGCCCAACATCATGAAGGCGAAGAAGAAGCCGATGGAGAACCTCAAGCCCGCCGACCTCGGCGTCGACGTCGCGCCGCGCCTCGTCACCGTCACCGTTACCGAGCCGCCCAAGCGCAGCGCCGGCATCAAGGTTGCCGATGTCGCGACATTGATCGACAAACTCAAGAACGAAGCGAAGGTGATTTAAATGGCCATCCTTGTTATTGCCGAACACGACAACGCCGGCCTCAAGGCCGCCACCCTCAACACTGTCGCAGCTGCGGCAAAAATCGGCGGCGAGATTCACGTGCTCGTTGCCGGTTCGAACTGTGGCGCGGTGGCCGAGCAGGCGGCGAAAGTCGCCGGTGTCGCCAAGGTTAAAGTGGCCGACGCGGCCCACTACGGCGATCAGACAGCGGAGAATCTCGCGGCGCTGATTGTCGCCAATGCCTCTGGTTACACGCACATCCTGGCGCCGGCCACCAGCAACGGCAAGAACTGCATGCCGCGCGTGGCGGCTTTGCTCGACGTCGCACAGATCTCGGAAATCATTGCCGTGGTCGATGGCGACAGCTTCGTGCGTCCGATCTATGCCGGCAACGCGCTGGCGACAGTGAAGTCAGCCGACGCGACCAAGGTCATCACGGTGCGCACCACCGGTTTTGATGCCGTCGCCAACGAAGGCGGCAGCGCCGCCGTCGAGGCGCTTGCTGCCGGACCCGATCTGGGCCAGTCGAAGCTGATCGGTCGCGAGCTGACCAAATCGGCACGGCCGGAGCTGGCCGCGGCAAAGATCATCGTTTCCGGCGGTCGCGGCATGGGCAACGGAGAGAATTACCACAAGTTGCTGGAACCGCTGGCCGACAAGCTCGGCGCCGCGCTCGGCGCTTCGCGCGCGGCGGTCGATGCGGGTTTCGTGCCCAACGACTATCAGGTCGGCCAGACCGGCAAGATCGTCGCGCCGCAGCTGTATATCGCCATCGGCATTTCCGGCGCGATCCAGCATCTGGCGGGCATGAAGGATTCGAAGGTGATCGTCGCGATCAACAAGGACCCCGATGCGCCGATTTTCCAGGTGGCCGATTACGGTCTGGTTGCCGATCTGTTCCAGGCCGTGCCCGAGCTGCTTGCCGGGCTTTGATCCGTCACGGACGGCGCGCCCGGTGGGCGCCGTCCGCCGCACGGAAAATACTCATGGAGTGAGACGATGAGCAGCTATACCGCGCCGCTGAAGGACATGCATTTTGTTTTGACTGAACTGGCCGGCATCGACAAGGTGGCGGCCATGCCGGGCTACGAAGAAGCGGCGCCGGATGTGGTCGAGGCGATCCTCGACGAGTCGGCGAAATTCACCAGCGGCGTGCTGGCGCCGCTCAATGCGAGCGGCGATCAGGAAGGCGCGCAGTGGGCGGACAAGGCCGTGAGCATGCCCAAGGGTTTCAAGGAAGCCTATGGCCAGTTCGTCGAGAACGGCTGGAATGCGCTTTCATGCAATCCCGCGCATGGCGGGCAGGGCTTGCCCAAGGTGGTCTCGGCGGCGGTGCAGGAGATGTGGAAGTCGTCGAACATGGCGTTTTCCCTGTGCCCCTTGCTCACGCTGGGCGCGATCGAGGCCCTTGAATTGGCGGGGACGGACGCGCAGAAGGCAATGTACCTGCCCAGCATGATCGCCGGCAAATGGACCGGCACCATGAACATCACCGAGCCGCAGGCCGGCTCCGATCTGGCGGCGATCCGTTCGCGCGCGGAGCCTCAGGGCGACGGCACCTATCGCATCTTCGGCCAGAAGATTTTCATCACCTACGGCGATCACGACATGGCGGAGAACACGATACATCTCGTGCTCGCCCGCACGCCGGATGCGCCCGAGGGCGTCAAGGGCATTTCCCTGTTCGTGGTGCCGAAGTTTCTGGTCAAGCCGGACGGCTCGCTGGGTGAGCGCAACGATGCCTACTGCGTCTCCATCGAGCACAAGCTTGGCATTCATGCCAGTCCGACCTGCGTCATGGCGCTGGGCGACAGCGGCGGCGCGGTCGGCACGCTGGTGGGCAAGGAGAACGACGGCCTCAAGTACATGTTCGTCATGATGAACGCGGCCCGCTTCGCCGTCGGCCTGGAAGGCCTAGCGATCGGCGAGAGCGCTTATCAGCACGCGGTGGCCTATGCCCGCGAGCGGGTGCAGGGCCGCGCCATCGAGGGTTCGGCGGCCGGCGTGGCGATCATCCAGCACCCCGACATTCGTCGCATGCTGATGCTGATGCGTTCGCAGGTGGAAGCCATGCGCGCGCTGGCCTACTCGGTGGCTGCCGCGCACGACGCGGCGGCGCGCCATCCGGATGCTGCCGAGCGTACGCGGAATCAGGCCTTCGTCGATCTGATGATTCCGGTGGTCAAGGGCTGGAGCACCGAGACCGGCAACGAACTGGCCTATCTCGGCGTGCAGGTGCATGGCGGCATGGGCTTCATCGAGGAAACCGGCGCCGCCCAGTTCATGCGCGACGCCCGCATCACCACCATCTACGAAGGCACCACGGGCATTCAGGCGAATGACCTGATGGGCCGCAAGATCGCCCGTGAGGGCGGCGCCACGATCAAGGCCGTGATCGGCATGATGCAGCAGACGCGCGACGATCTGGCCAGGCTGTCCGGTGCCGAGTTTGCCGCCATCGCTGCGGCGCTGGGGCGCGGCATCGAGGCGCTGCAAGCGGCCACTGACTACATCGTCGCCCAGTACGGCAGCGATGTGCGCGCCGTGGCGGTCGGCGCCGTGCCCTTCCTGCGTCTGATGGGCATTGTCTGCGGCGGCTGGATGATGGCGCGGGCGGCGGTGGCGGCGCAGGACAAGATCGGCGCCGGAATCGACGATCCCTTCTACCCGGCCAAAATCGCCACCGCGCATTTCTACGCCGATCATGTCATGGCCGCTGTGGCCGGTTTGGCGCAGGAAGTGGTGCAGGGTGGAGCGAGCGCCTTGGCGCTCGACGAGGCGATGTTCTGATTTTTCAGCGGCTGCATACGAAAAACGGGAACCCGCGGGTTCCCGTTTTGCCGTGGACGCCGTATCGCCGGCGCCGACTTTTGGCCGACGTCACATCTGCTGGTAGATCGGGCCTTCACCGCCTTGCGGCACCACCCAGTTGATGTTCTGCGTCGGATCCTTGATGTCGCAGGTTTTGCAATGCACGCAGTTCTGCGCGTTGATCTGCAGGCGCGGATTGCCACCGTCGTCGTCGCGCAGGATTTCGTACACGCCGGCCGGACAGTAGCGCTGCTCGGGCGCATCGTAGAGCGCGAGGTTGGTGCTGATCGGCACCTCGGCGTTTTTCAGTTGCAGATGGCAGGGCTGGTCTTCTTCGTGATTGGTGTTGGAGAGAAACACCGACGAGAGCCGGTCGAAGGTCAGCACGCCGTCGGGCTTGGGATAAGCGATCGGCTCGCATTCCGCCGCCGGCTTGAGCTTCAGATGATCGGCGGAATTGTGCAGGGTCCATGGTGCCTTGCCGCGCAGCAGCACCTGGTCGATGCCGAACATCACCGAACCGGTCCACAAGCCTTTGGCCATCCACGGCTTGAAGTTGCGCGCGGTGTGCAGTTCCTCATGCAGCCAGGAATCGCGGAAGGCCGCCGGGTAGGCGGTGAGCGCGTCATTGGCGCGACCGGCGGCCAGCGCCTCGGCGGCGGCCTCGGCGGCCAGCATGCCGCTCTTGATCGCGGCGTGGCTGCCCTTGATGCGCGAGGCGACCAGCATCCCGGCGTCGTCGCCGATCAGCGCGCCGCCGGGAAAATCCAGCTTCGGCAGCGACTGCAGGCCGCCCGCCGCCAGGGCGCGCGCGCCATAGGCCAGGCGCTTGGCGCCCTTGAACATCGGCGCGATCTGGGGATGGGTTTTCATGCGCTGCATTTCCTCGAAGGGCGCGAGGAAGGGGTTGCTGTAACCGAGGCCGACGACCAGGCCGAGCGACACCAGGTTGTCGCCGAAGTGGTAGATGAAGCCGCCGCCGTAGGTGTCGGATTTCATCGGCCAGCCGAAGGTGTGCATCACCAGACCCTTCTCGTGCTGTTCGGGGTCGATCTCCCACAGTTCCTTGATGCCGATGGCGTAAGTCTGCGGATCGGAGTCGGCGCGCAGGCTGAACTTCTCCTCGATCTGCTTGCCCAGATGGCCGCGGCAGCCTTCGGCGAACAGCGTGTACTTGGCCAGCAGTTCCATGCCCGGCTGGTGGTTGGCGGTCGGCTGTCCGTCGTGACCGACGCCCATGTCGCCGGTGGCGACGCCGCGCACCGCGCCCTTGTCGTCGTAAAGCACCTCGGCGCCGGCGAAGCCGGGATAGATTTCGACGCCCAGGGCTTCGGCCTGTTCGCCCAGCCAGCGGCTCATCTGGCCGAGGCTGATGACGTAGTTGCCGTGATTCTTGAAACAGCCCGGCAAGAGGAAGGTCGGCAGATCGACGAAGCCGTGCTGCGTCAGGAAGGTGAAGCGGTCGCGGCTGACGGCCGTATCCATCGGCGCGCCAAGTGCCTGCCAGTCAGGGAACAGTTCGTTCAGCGCTCGCGGATCCATGACCGCGCCGGAAAGGATATGGGCGCCGATTTCCGAGCCCTTCTCGATCAGGCAGACATTGATTTCGGCATTGATCTGTTTCAGGCGGATCGCGGCGGAAAGTCCGGCGGGACCTCCGCCGACGATCACGACGTCGAATTCCATGGCTTCGCGTTGCATACTGACTGACCTCGATCGATTGGTTTGATCGCGCGATTATAATCTTGAACTCCCCTTCCACCCGAGCCCGGACTGCCCATGGAACATCATCGCAAACTCGTTTTCAGCAACCGGATGCCGATGCGCTGGGGCGATCAGGACGCCATGGGGCACCTCAACAACACGGTGTATTTCCGCTTCATGGAACAAACGCGCATCGAGTGGCTGGAGTCGTTCGGCTTCGGTACGGCGGTGACGCAGACCGAAGGCCCGGTGATCGTCAACGCCAGTTGCACCTTCCAGATTCCCTTCACCTATCCCGGCACCATCGATTGCCGCATGTTTTGCGGCACGCCGGGACGCAGCAGCGTGCCGACCCACTACGAGATGCGCCTGGTCGGCGAGGACAGGATTTACGCCGAAGGCGCCGCCAAGCTGGTGTGGATCAATCCATCCACCGGCAAGTCGATTCCGCTGCCCGCCGCCTTGCGCGACAGTTGCGTCTAGGAAATCAATGATCAATCCCGTTCGCGTTGAGCTTGTCGAAACGCCAGCCTGCCAAATCAAGGGCTTCGACTGGCTCAGCCCGAACGGTAGCGACTTGTTCAGCGCTTCCCCAGTAGCCAATCAACTTGAAAAGCATCACCACAGAGAACACGGAGAGCACGGAGAAATCACAGGCGAAGACAGTTCCGTTTCCCTCCGTGACCTCCGTTGCCTGCCCGCGAAGCGGAATCCCAGGCACGCAGAGCGCATCCGTGGTGTTCATTTGACGTTCCATCGACTTCTCGATGACTGACCACTCGTTCGCCCGAATTTCAGACAAGGGATTCACCATGAGCACAACGAACACGCCGATCTGGCAGCCCTCCGCGCGGCGCGTCGCTGCCACGCGCCTGACCGCCTTCGCTGCTGCGGCGGAAAGGCGCTGGCATCGGCGTCTCGCCAGCGCCGACTTTTCCGGCCTGCACGCCTGGTCGGTTGAGCATCCGCAGGAGTTCTGGGCGTCGGTGTGGGCGTTCGGTGAAGTGCGTGGCGAAATGGGCGCCACCGTCGTTGTCGATCGCGAAAAAATGCCCGGTGCGCGCTGGTTTCCCGAGGCGCGCCTGAACTTTGCCGAGAACCTGCTGCGTCGCCGCGATCAGGGCGACGCACTGGTGTTCTGGGGCGAGGACAAGATCAAGGGCCGCGCCAGCCACGCCGAGCTATATCGCGCCGTGGCGCAGACGGTGGCTGCCTTGCGCGCGCTGGGTGTGGGCCGGGGCGACCGGGTTGCGGCCTACCTGCCCAACCTGCCCGCCGCCGTGGTGGCCATGCTGGCCACGGCATCGATCGGCGCGATCTTCTCTTCGGCCTCGCCTGATTTCGGCGTGCAAGGCGTGCTCGATCGCTTCGGCCAGATCGAGCCGAAAGTGCTGTTCGCCTGCGACGGCTACTGGTACAACGGCAAGGTCATCGATTGCCTGGGCAAGGTGAGCGAGATTGCCGCGCGCATGCCATCGCTCAAACAGGTCGTCGTGGTGCCGTATGCGGGAAGCGCCGCCGGCGACCTTGCCAACATCAAGTGCGGCGTGTCGCTGGCGGAGTTCCTTGCGCCGTTTGCCGACGCGAGCGATATCCGTTTCGAGCAGCTGCCTTTCGATCATCCGCTCTACATCATGTTTTCCTCGGGTACCACCGGCGTGCCCAAATGCATCGTGCATTGCGCCGGCGGCGCGCTGCTGCAGCACCTCAAGGAGCATCAGTTGCACGGCGACGTGCGGCCCGACGATCGCCTGTTTTACTTCACCACCTGCGGCTGGATGATGTGGAACTGGCTGGTGAGCGGCCTGGCGTCGGGCGCCACGCTGCTGCTCTACGACGGCTCGCCCTTTGTCGGCCGCGGCAGCATCCTGTTCGACTACGCCGATGCCGAAGGCATGACCCATCTGGGGACGTCGGCCAAATTCATCGATGCCATCGCCAAGATCGAACTCGAGCCGCGCCGGACGCACCGGCTGGACAAATTGCGCGCCGTGTTTTCCACCGGCAGCCCGCTGGTTGCCGAGGCTTTTGATTATGTTTACGCAAACATCAAGCAGGACTTGCAACTGGCTTCTGTTTCCGGCGGCACCGACATCATTTCCTGTTTCGTCATCGGCAATCCCAACGGCCCGGTGTACCGCGGCGAGATCCAGTGCGCCGGATTGGGCATGGCGGTCGATGTGGTGGATGATGCCGGCAAATCGGTGCGCGGCGAGAAGGGCGAATTGGTGTGTTCCCGGTCGTTTCCGGTGATGCCCATCGGTTTCTGGAAGGATGACGATGGGGCGAAATACCGCGCCGCCTACTTCGAGCGCTTCGACAATATCTGGTGCCACGGCGATTTTGCCGAGATCACGGCGCACGACGGATTCATCATCTACGGCCGTTCGGACGCGACGCTCAATCCCGGCGGCGTGCGTATCGGCACCGCCGAGATCTATCGTCAGGTGGAAAAGCTCACCGAAGTCGTCGAATCGATTGTCATCGGCCAGGACTGGCCGCCCGGCAACAGCGGCGACGTGCGCGTCGTACTGTTCGTCAAGCTGCGCGAGGGACTGGCGCTTGACGTCGCGCTGGAAAAGCGCATCAAGCAGGTGATCCGCGACAACACTACGCCGCGCCATGTGCCGGCGAAGATCCTCCAGGTGGCCGACATCCCACGCACCAAGAGCGGCAAGATCGTCGAATTGGCGGTACGCAACGTGGTGCACGGCGCGGCGGTGAAGAATGTCGAGGCGCTGGCCAATCCCGAGGCACTGGAATTCTTCCGCGATCGGGTCGAACTCCAGGGCTGAAGCGGGCCGGGTTTCAGTCTTTCCTGGCGCCCTGCTCGAACTGGTCGATGCGCCAGTCGGCCCCTGCTTCCAGGGCCAGCACCCTGGCGAGATAGGGCAGGCATTCCTCCAGCGCCGCCGCCAGCGTCCAGGGCGGATTGACGACGAACATGCCGCTGCCATGCATGCCGCGTCCCTTGGTCGCCGCGGCGCGTACGCTCAACGTGGCGTGCAGCCAGTGGCTGGCGCCTGACTTTTTCAGTTTGTCCGGCAGGTTGTTGGCTTCGATGGTGGGCAGCATCGGGTGCCAGACCAGGTACATGCCGGTGGCGAAACGCTTCAGCCCGTCCTTGATCGCGGCCGCGACTTTCATGTAGTCGCTCTTGATTTCGTAGGACGGGTCGATCAACACCAGGCCGCGCCGCGAGGGAGGCGGCAGCGCAGCCTTGAGGACTTCGAAGCCATCCGCCTGTTCGAGCATGACGCGCCGGCCGGCGTCCTTGAACTGCCGGCGCAGCAGGGCGAAGTCGGTCGAATGCAATTCGCACAGGCGCAAGCTGTCGCGCACCTGGGCGTTGTCCCGCGTCAGCAGCGAGGCGATCCGCGGCGAGCCGGGATAGCGGCGCAGACCGCTGCCGCCATTGATCCCGCGCACCAGCGCCACATACTCGGCCAGCGGCGGCGGCAGGTCCGTGCGCTGCCACAGGCGCCCGATGCCTTCGACGAATTCGCCGGTACGTTTGGCATGTTCCGCATCGAGCGCATAGAAGCCCGCGCCGGCATGGCTGTCGATCAGGGTGTAGGGCTTGTCCTTGCTGTTCATGTGTTCGATGCACAGCATCAGCACGAGGTGCTTGAGGACATCGGCGTGGTTGCCGGCGTGAAAGGCGTGGCGATAGCTGAGCATAAGAGCCTATTTCAGTAGGAATCGTACCCCGCGCCGGTTGGCGTTGGGATGCGATGCGAGGCGGAGGGAGTGCCGCATGGTACATGCCATGCAAACGACCGACAACGTGGCAGCGCGCCCAACGCCGCAGACGTCGATCCTGGGCTCAACGCGGGGCATGATTCCTACTGAAACAGGCTCTAAGGGCAGGATAGAATGCGCGACCATGAATGATACTCAGGGTATCCGGGTTTCAAAACTTTTGGCCGAGCGCGGACTGTGTTCGCGGCGCGAAGCCGATGCGTTCATCGAACGCGGTCTGGTATTCGTCGACGGGCAGCGGGTCACACAACTCGGTACCCGAGCGGCTGTCGATGCGGTAATCACCCTGGCGCCCGAGGCGCGGGCGGCGCAGGCGCGGCAGGCGACCATCCTGCTGCACAAGCCGATCGGCTACGTCTCCGCCCAGGCCGAGGACGGCCACCAGCCGGCGGTCAGCCTGATTTCGGCAAAGACCCAGGTGGCCGGCGACAGGCAGCGCTTCCAGCCGACGCACTTGAAAGGCCTGGCCCCGGCCGGCCGGCTCGATATCGATTCCACCGGTTTGCTGGTTCTGACCCAGGACGGTCGCGTCGCGCGCCAACTGATCGGCGATGATTCCAAGGTGGAGAAGGAGTATCTGGTCCGCGTCGAAGGCAGCCTCGACGAGCGCGGCTTTATGTTGTTGAATCATGGTCTTGAGCTTGATGGCAAAAAGCTGCGTCCAGCCCGGGTGGCCTGGGCCAACCCTGAACAGCTGTGCTTTGTCCTGACCGAAGGCCGCAAGCGGCAGATACGCCGCATGTGTGAACAAGTGGGGCTGCGCGTGACCGGATTGAAGCGGGTACGCATCGGTCGCGTGCGGCTTGGCGATCTGCCGCTGGGGCATTGGCGCTTTCTGCGCGACAACGAAGCGTTTTAGGCGGCGATAACCTCTTGCGCGGTAGGCTTGACACAGCCGACCGGCTTGCCGAGTATGTGCGCATGGATCTGCCTCACCCCATTGCTGAACCAACCTCTGCTCCATCGCCGCAGGCGATGCGCCGGTCGCATCGCGTCCTGTGGGTGGTCGGCCTGGTGGCGGCGCTTGCGACCACCGCGATTGCCTTTGGCGCCTACCGGCAACCGGAGTTGTTGCTGAACATGATCGGACTCCGCTACTGCGGATAGCCGCAGGCCGGTTGCGGGCCTTGCTACAAGCCCCGCGGCTTGGTAAAATCGCCGGCTTCCCTTGCTCCACCCGTTACGCATGCGGGGGGGCTGTTAATCAACCACAAAGGAGATTGCATGCGCCATTATGAAGTTGTATTTATCGTCCACCCGGATCAGTCCGAGCAGGTACCGGCGATGATCGAGCGTTACAAGACGCTGGTCACCGGTCGCAACGGCGCCATCCATCGTCTCGAGGACTGGGGCCGTCGCCAGATGGCTTATCCGATCCAGAAGGTTCACAAGGCGCACTACGTACTGATGAACATCGAGTGCGACGGTGAAACCCTGACCGAACTCGAGCACGCCTTCAAGTTCAACGATGCCGTGTTGCGCCACCTGACGGTGAAAACGCGCAAGGCCGTCGTGACGCCCTCGCCGATGATGAAAGAAGAGCGGTCGCGTTCGCTGACCCAAAGCGATGTCAAGGAGGCACCCGCGGTTGCCCAGACGGAGGCCCCTGCAGCTGCCTGATGGCAACTGAGGAATCTCCGTGCAACCTGACGCAGTTGTCGGGTCGCTTGCTTGAACGTGGCGCTCTGCGCCGCACTCCAGCCGGAATTCCGGTTCTCGAATTTCTCCTTGCTCATGCCTCGGTTCAAATGGAAGCCGAAGTCGAGCGCAAGGTTGAATGTGAGATGGCCTGTGTTGCAATGGGCCAGATGGCGCAAGTACTGCTTGCAGCCAAACCGGGAGACGGGGTCAAAATTGGCGGTTTTCTTGCCGCCAGGAGTCTCAAACGACGCAGCCCGATACTGCATGTGAATACAGTCGAATTCGTTGAAGGAACTGAAAATGGCATTCAAACCTAAGAGCAAGACCGGTGCAAAGCGCAAGGACGACAAGGGCCGCAGCCTGTTCAAGCGCCGCAAGTTCTGCCGTTTTACGGCAGAGAAAATTGAAGAAATCGATTACAAGGACGTCGATATCCTGAAGGACTTTGTCGCCGAAAACGCCAAGATCATGCCGGCGCGCATCACCGGCACCAAGACCGGCTATCAGCGGCAGTTGTCGACCGCCATCAAGCGTGCGCGTTTTCTCGCGCTGCTGCCCTACACCGATCTGCACCAGTAAGCGAGGAAAAGACCATGCAAATTATTCTGATGGAAAAGGTGGTCAACCTGGGTGGCCTTGGTGATGTGGTCAAGGTCAAGGATGGCTATGCCCGTAACTTTCTGATTCCGCAAGGCAAGGCCAAGCGGGCGACGGAAGCGAACCGCAAGGTGTTCGAGGAAAAGCGCGCCGAACTCGAGCGTGTCCAGGCCGAGGCGGTTGCCGCTGCCCGGAGTCAGGCCGAGAAGCTGGAAGGCCTGATGTTGCAGATCAGCCGCAAGACCGGTGTCGATGGTCGTTTGTTCGGCTCGGTGTCGGCCCACGATATCGCCGAGGCAATCGCCGCCCAGGGTTTCGAGGTCGAGAAAACCGCGATCCGCCTGCCTGACGGCCCGCTCAAGGCCATCGGCGATACGTCGGTCGAGATCGCGCTGCACACCGACGTCGTCGTTACGGTAACGGTATCGGTGCTCGGCGAACACTAAGCCAGGAAGCCCCACAGAAACGGGCCGCCGATCGATGATCGGCGGCCCGTTTTATTTTCTCGCAGTCAACGATGCTTGTTGCACTGCGCGAAATCGATGCACCGGATTTACACAGCTTGTCCACAGTATTTGCACAGCTTGTTCTCTTATCACGCGGTGAAGTGCAGGCTAAACTCCTGACTTGAAAATTGGAGACCGCGATGGCCCAGGTACGCGCTTTTAATCCCCCACAACCGGTTGACTCGCAAGTCGCGGCGCTGAAGTTGCCGCCGCATTCGATCGAAGCCGAACAATCCCTGATTGGCGGCCTGCTGATCGACAATGCGGCATGGGACCGCATTGGCGACGTGGTGCGCGAAACCGATTTCTATCGTGACGACCACCGCCGGATATTTCGCCATATCGGCAAACTGATCCTGCAGGGGCGGCCGGCCGACGTGGTGACGGTGTATGAATCGATCGAGCAGTCAAACGAAGTCGATCAGACCGGCGGACTCGGTTATCTCGGTGAAATTGCCAACGCCACGCCATCCGCGGCAAACATTCGTCGCTACGCCGAGATCGTGCGCGAGCGCGCCATTCTGCGCCAGCTGGTCACCGTGGGCGATGAAATCGCCGGCAACGCACTCAATCCGGCCGGTCGTGATGTCAAGCAATTGCTCGACGAGGCCGAGCAGAAGATCTTCCAGATCGCCGAGGCGGGCAATCGCAGCAGCGACGGTTTTGTCGCCATTCAGCCCTTGCTGGGCGAAGTGGTCGAACGCATGGAAACCCTGCTGGCACGCGACAACCAGTCCGACATCACCGGCGTGGCGACCGGTTTTGCCGATCTCGATCGGATGACCTCGGGCCTGCAGCCCGGTGACATGATTGTCGTCGCCGGACGTCCGTCAATGGGCAAGACCGCGTTCGCCATGAACATCGCCGAGCATGTGGGTGTTGAACTGAGGCTGCCGGTGGCGATTTTCAGCCTGGAAATGTCCGGCCCGCAACTGGCGACCCGTTTTCTCTCCTCCGTCGGTCGCATCGACCAGAGCAAATTGCGCACCGGGCGCCTCACCGACGACGAATGGGATCGCATGACGGTCGCGCTGGGAAAGCTGCACGAAGCGCCGATCCATATCGACGAAACCGGCGCCATCAACTCGACCGACCTGCGCGCCCGTGCGCGGCGCCTGCACCGGCATTTCGGCAAACTCGGCCTGATCATCATCGACTACCTGCAACTGATGAGTTCCAACCGCATGGGCGAGAACCGCGCCACCGAAATTTCGGAAATTTCGCGTTCGATCAAGGCGCTGGCCAAGGAGTTGCAGGTGCCGATCATCGCGCTCTCGCAGTTGTCGCGCAAAGTCGAGGAACGCACCGACAAGCGCCCGCTGATGAGCGACTTGCGCGAGTCGGGTGCCATCGAGCAGGATGCCGACATCATCATGATGATGTACCGCGAGGAGTACTACAAGCCGGACACCCAGGACAAGGGCACGGCCGAAGCCATCATCGGCAAGCACCGCAACGGCCCGGTCGGCACCGTGCGCCTGACCTTCATGGGCGAATACACCAAGTTTGAGAATTTCGCTTCAGGCTCGTCCTATAGAGCCTGAAGCGAAATTTCAGTGCAGGCTAACTTGCAGAAAGCAAGTTAAGGCGCAAAGCGCCGGCCGAAACTAGAACAACCGATCAGGCTCGTCCTATAGAGCCTGAAGCGAAATTTCAGTGCAGGCTAACTTGCAGAAAGCAAGTTAAGGCGCAAAGCGCCGGCCGAAACTAGAACAACCGATCAGGCTCGTCCTCCTATAGAGCCTGAAGCGAACAGCCTAAAAATCTCACCACAGAGACACAGAGGCACAGAGAAAAGCGATGAATCAATGCCGTGCGGGTCAACGGCCTCTCGCTCTTCGGGATTTACGACGTCATGACGCCGCGCCTGGTTTTTCCTCGGTGTTCTCTGTACCTCTGTGGTTCAACCGAGCTTTTCTGGTCCAGGCAGGCCAAGCTGCGGAATGCAGCTTAAAGCGCGCAGCGCCGGCCGAAACCAAAACCACACGCCAACTCGTCTTCCTGCCGAGGCTGAGCGGCGATTTTCTAAAGCACCTCTGCCGCGTGATCCGCCAGTCGCGAACGCTCGCCGCGCTGCAAGGTGACGTGACCGGAATGCGCCCAGCCCTTGAATCGATCCACCACGTAGGTCAGGCCTGAGCTGCCTTCGGTCAGATAGGGCGTGTCGATCTGCGCGATATTGCCCAGGCAGACCACCTTGGTGCCGGGGCCGGCGCGGGTGATCAGTGTCTTCATCTGTTTGGGCGTCAGATTCTGCGCTTCGTCGATGATCAGGAACTTGTTCATGAAGGTGCGGCCGCGCATGAAGTTGAGTGACTTGATCTTGATCCGGCTGCGGATCAAGTCCATCGTCGCCGCGCGACCCCAGTCGCCGCCGTAGGTTCCGGCATGGCCGGCGGAAGCACCGGGTGCGCCGGTCGGCGTATCCGCGGGTTTGTTGAGCACATCCAGATTGTCTTCCAGCGCGCCCATCCAGGGTGTCATTTTCTCTTCTTCGGTGCCGGGCAGAAAACCGATGTCCTCGCCGACCGGAACCGTGACGCGGGTGATGATGACTTCGGAGAAAAGCTTGGTCTCCAGGGTTTGCGTCAGCGCCGCGGCGAGTGTCAGCAGGGTTTTTCCGGTACCGGCCTGGCCGAGCAGGGTGACGAAATCGATGTCGGGATTCATCAGCAGGTTGAGCGCGAAATTCTGTTCGCGGTTTCTCGCGGTAATGCCCCAAACCGCGTTCCTGGCGTGGCTGAAATCGATCAGGGTCTCGAGCTCCGCCGTCTTGCCAGCGCCGACTTTTACCCAGGCTTGCAGCGGTTGCGCGCCTTCCTGCCAGACGAACTCGTTGACCAGCATGTCCGGGCAGAGCGGACCCTTGATGCGGTAGTAGGTGCGGCTGTCCTTTTTCCAGGACTCCAGACCCTTGCCGTGACTTTCCCAGAAGTCGGCGGGTAGTTCGCGCGTGCCGGTGTAGAGAAGGTCGGTATCCTCGAGTACCTTGTCGTTGAAATAATCCTGCGCTTCGAGACCCAATGCGCGGGCCTTGATGCGCATGTTGATGTCTTTGGAAACCAGGATCACGGGCCGCTCGGGAAACTTCTGGCCGAGGTACATGACCACGCCGATGATCTGATTGTCGGCCTTGGCCGTTGGCAGCGAAATCGGCAAGATGCCGTTGATGGCTTCGGTCTGCACGAACAGGTGGCCTGTCGCCAGCTTGCGCGAGGGTCCGCTGAGGTCGATGCCCCGGGCCATGTTGTGTTCGGCACCGGTAACGATCTCGTCCAGCAAGCGGCTGGTCTGGCGCGCGTTGCGCGCGACTTCGGACATGCCTTTCTTGTTGGCGTCGAGCTCTTCCAGCGTCATCATCGGCACGTAGATGTCGTGCTCTTCGAAGCGAAACAGGCTCTGGGGATCGTGCATCAACACATTGGTGTCGAGCACGAACAGCTTGCTGACTGAACTCTTTGCAGTCTTGGCGCGCTTGGCGGTCATGAGAACCTCATGGCAGGGGTGATGGGCAGGCTTACGATAGCCTGCAACCGGAAACTTTAGGCTGGCGGAAGGGCGGTGATACGAGCCCTATTCGAGATTCAAGCGCCCGATCCGGATCCCCGGCAGCAGGGAATCGCTAAAGTTTGCGCACCGCGGCCAGTACGGTCGCGGCATTTCCATCCGCCTTGGTGGCGCGCCATTCCTGGCGTAGCACGCCCCTGGCGTCGATCAGGAAAGTGCTGCGCTCGATGCCGAGGACTTTCTTGCCGTACAGCATCTTGTTCTTGACCACGTCGAACATGCGGCAGAGCACGCCTTCGATGTCGGAAATCAATTCGAAGGGCAGGCCGAGTTTCGCCTTGAAGTTTTCGTGCGACTTCAGGGAGTCGCGCGAAACGCCCACCACGACGCAGCCGGCGGCGACGAATTTGGCGTGCAGATCGCGAAACTGCTGCGCCTGGGTGGTGCAGCCCGGGGTATTGTCCCGCGGGTAAAAATACATCACCAGGGGTTTGCCGCGATGGGCCGAAAGCGTGAATTCGCCGCCGGTGGCGGGTACGGTGAACTCCGGGACTGTCAGTCCCAGTGCCGAGGGGATGGGATTTAGTTCGATCATGCGGCTTCCTTCCATGTTGACAGAAATTCCTCACCCTGCAGCATCAACGAGCCTGCGCGGCCCGGGATTTCACCCCGGGTCATTTCATGGCGAGGCAGTAGCGCCGGGTCAAGCGCATCGCGCATCTTGCCCAGTGATACCAGCTCAAATCCCTGTTCGCGCCAGCCTGTCAGCAGACGCTCGAGGGTGTCACCAAACTTGAGACCTTCAAGCTCGGCGTGCAAGGTAAAAACGTGGTCGCGACTGGTCGACGCTTTGGTCGATTGCGCCGTCAGTTGCAGCAAGTATTCGTGCACGTTGTCGGGGGTGAGATCGTTGCTGCCGATCAGTTCGTCCAGCGTCGGCAGCGTGGTCGGCAGTTGCGGGCAGGCGATGATTTCGCCATTCCATACCGGGACGAAGGGATGGGTGCCGCGGCAATCGGAGGCCCAGCGGTAGCCCAGACGTTGCGTCAAGCGCAGCGCCTGCACGTTCATTTGCCATCCCGCGGCGCCGTGTCCGGGTGCTTCGCCGCCAAAAATGTCGACAAAGCGTTCGTGCGCCCGGCGCATTTCGATTTCGGTCCAGGTGGCGCCCGCAGTTTCGACACCGTCCTGCCATTTGACGTGATCCCAGCAATGGATTGCCGCTTCGAATCCGGCGTCACGCGTCAGGCGCATGATGTCGGCGCCGTGGCGCCCGATATCCGGGCCGGGCAGCAGGGTGCCGTACATCAGCGTCTTGATGCCATAGTGCGAAACCACCGAGGTACGCTGCACCTTTTTCATGAAACCGGGCCGAAACGCCCGTTTGATGGCGCGGCCGGTGTGATCCGGGCCGAGCGAAAACAGAAAGCTCGCATCCGCGCGCTGGCGGCGCAGAATCTCCACCAGTCGCGGCACACCTTTCAAGGTGCCGCGATAGGTATCAACGTCGATTTTGAGGGCGAGCTTCATCGTGAAGCTCAGTCCATCAGCTTGCGCGCTTCGGCCACATCGTTGCGGTAGGCCTCGAATATGCTGCGCAGCGCGTCTTCAAATGCAATTTTGGGTTCCCAGTCGAGTTCGCTCATGGTGTTGGCGATCTTCGGCACGCGGTGCTGGGTGTCCTGATAGCCCTTGCCGTAGTACTCGCCGGAAGTGATTTCCAGGGTTTTCACCTTGGCGGCGCTGTCGGCGTACTCGGGGTACTGCCTGGCAAGATCGAGCATCATCGCCGCCAGCTCGCGCACCGAGTAGTTGTTCTTCGGGTTGCCGATGTTGTAAATCTTGCCGCTGGCAATGCCGTTGCGGTTCTCGATGATTTTCATCAGCGCATCGATACCATCCGAGACATAGGTAAAGGAACGCTTTTGCGCGCCGCCGTCGACCAGCTTGATCGGCTCGCCGCGCACGATGTGGCCGAGGAACTGGGTGATGACGCGGGAACTGCCTTCTTTCGGCGTATGGATGGAATCGAGGCCGGGGCCGATCCAGTTGAAGGGGCGAAACAGCGTGTAGTCGAGGTCTTCCTGCTGGCCGTAGGCGTGGATCACGCGGTCCATCATCTGTTTGGCGCAGGAATAAATCCAGCGCGGCTTGTTGATCGGGCCGAGGACCAGGTTGGAGTTTTCGGGGTCGAATTCGGGATCCTGGCTCATGCCATAGACTTCCGAGGTCGAGGGAAAAATCACCCGCTTCTTGTACTTGACCGCATGGCGAATGATCGGCAGGTTGGCTTCGAAGTCGAGTTCGAAGACGCGCAGGGGTTCCTTGACATAGGTGGCAGGCGTGGCGATGGCCACCAGGGGCAGCACCACGTCGCACTTCTTGACGTGGTATTCGATCCACTCGCGGTTGATCGTGATGTCGCCTTCAAAGAAATGGAAGCGCGGGTTCTGCATCAACTCGGTGACACGCTCCGAATTCATGTCCATGCCATAGACTTCCCAGTCTGTGGTGTCCATGATCCGCTGGGATAGATGATGGCCGATGAAGCCATTGACGCCAAGGATGAGTATTTTCATAAGAGAGGCACTGCGGAGTTTCCGAAAATCGATTTGAACGGGTCGCCGGCCGAAAGCGGGACCCGTGTTGCACCCCCCAATTCTACCGCGAGCAGGCGCAAAATCTGGCCATCGGCGCATTCCGCGAATAGACGCGCGTCATGGGAGTAGAGGGTGGGCCGGCCGAATCGCGGGTTCTGCGCGCTATCCGCATGTATTGAGCGCAGGATCCGGACGCGGCTGTTTGCCGTATCGAAAAATGCGCCGGGATAGGGTGGCGCGACGGCGCGGATCAGGTTGTGTATCTCAGAGGCGGGGCGGCTCCAGTCGATGCGGCCGTCTTCTTCCTTGCGTCCGCCAAAATAACTGCCGGCGGCCAGTTCCTGGGGCTGCGGCACCGCTTGCCCGCTCAGCAGCAGGGGCAGTGCGCGGTCAAGCGCCATTTCGGCCGCGACGCTGACCTTGTTGAAGACTTCCAGGGCGCTGTCATCGGGCAGGATGGGCACCGCCTGCTGCGCGACGATTCCCCCGGCATCGGGTTTCTCGACCATCTGGTGCAGCGTAGCGCCGGTTTCCCGTTCGCCATGGATGATCGCCCAATTCACCGGCACCCGTCCGCGGTATTTCGGCAGCAGCGAGCCGTGCATGTTGAACGCGCCGCGTCCGGGCAGGGCCAGCAGCGGTGCTTTCAACATCTGCCGGTAGTAAAAGGAAAACAGGAAATCGGGCTGCAGCGCCGCCAGTTCGGCGACCAGAGCGGCATCGTTCGGGTCCTCCGGCGTGATCACCGGTATGTCGTGAACGGCCGCCAGTTCGGCAACGCTATCGAACCAGATGGTTTCCCCGGGGTTGTCGGTGTGCGTAATCACCCGCACGACATCCACGCCGTGGGCCAGCAGCACGGAGAGGCAGCGCACGCCCACGTTGTGGTAGGCGAAAACAATGGACTTGCTCATGTAGCGACCTTCCCCCCGGCCCCCTTCCCGGGGAAAGGGGTGGCGGCGGTTCGCCGCTTTGCGGCTCCGGTTATTGGCTGCGCCATCCTTGGGGCGGCCCGGCGGACGGCGCTCATTCCTTCCGTTCCAGGATCGCTTCGACCAGATAGCGTGGACGGTGACGCACCTGCTGGTAGATGCGGCCGATGTATTCGCCGAGCAGGCCAATGCCGAACAGGGATAGGCCGATCAGGAAGAAAGCCAGCGCGAAGAGAGTGAACAAGCCTTCGGCTTCCGGGCCGAGCATCAGGCGTCGCGCGATAAGCAGCACGAACAGCGCCGCCGAACCCAGCGAAACCAGGATGCCGAGCATGGAGAACCACTGCAGCGGCACCAGCGAGAAGCCGGTCATCAGGTCGAAGTTGAGGCGGATCAGACTGTAGAGCGAGTACTTGGATTCGCCGGCTGCACGCTCCTCATGCTCGACCATCACTTCGGCTGGGCTGCGAGCGAAGGTGTAGGCCAGCGCCGGGATGAATGTGGCGACTTCCTTGCAACTGTTGATGGCATTCACCACGCCGCGCGAATAGGCGCGCAGCATGTTGCCTTGGTCGGTGATCTTGATGCGGGTGATCTTTTCGCGGAAACGATTCATCGCTTTCGACGCCCAGGTGCGGAACAGGCTGTCCTGACGCTTGCGCCGGATGCTGCCGACGTAGTCATGACCCTCGCGCATCTTGGCGATCAGCTTGACGATTTCTTCCGGCGGATTCTGCAAGTCGGCATCCAGCGTGACGATGATCTCGCCGCGGCAGTGCTCGAAGCCGGCCATGATGGCCATGTGCTGGCCGGCGTTGGCACCGAACAGGATGACGCGGGTGACATCCGGCCGGGCCTCGAACTGCTCGCGCAGAATCGCCGCCGAACGGTCGCGGCTGCCGTCATTGACGAAGACCACTTCGTAGCTCTCGCCGAGAGCATCGAGCGCGGGATACAGGCGCTCGAACAAGTGGGCGAGGCCGGCCTCTTCGTTGTAGACGGGGATGACGATGGAGAGGGTGGGTGTGCTCATGCGATCTCCAGCAGGCTCTCGGCAAGTGCCGCGCAAACGCGGTCGATGTCGCTGTCCTGCATCGCCGGAAACAAAGGTAGCGTCACGGTGGCGGCGCCGACCCGTTCGGCATGGGGAAAGTCGCCCGCCTTGAAGCCCAGCGCGCGATACAGCGAGAACAGGTGCAATGCGGGGTAATGCACGCCGATGCCGATACCCCGGTCCTTCATCGCCGCGATGAAGCTGCCGCGATCCGTGCCAGCCGGTAGCAGGACCTGGAACATGTGCCAGTTGCTGTTGCTGAAATCAGCCAGCGGCAATTCGAGTCCGAGTGTCTGGTCGATGCGCTCGAAATAACGCCGGGCGAGTTCGCGGCGGCGGGCGGTGAAGGCATCGATATGCTTCATCTGGCCGAGGCCGATGGTGGCGGCGATGTCGGTCATGTTGAACTTGCCGCCCAGCACATCGACATCCATGCCGCCGTTGGCAAAGCGCCGCACGCCTTGCAGGCGCAGGCGTTCGCAAAGGCCGGTGTCGATGTCGGCGGGCAGCACCAGCGCGCCGCCTTCGGAGGTGGTCAGGTTCTTGTTGGCGTGGAAGCTGAAGGAGACAAAATCCTTGTTGTTGCCAAATGAACTGCCGATCCGCCTGCCCTGCCACGAGGCGCCGAAGGCTTGCGCGGCGTCCTCGATCACGCGCAGCCGGTGTTTGTCGGCAATGGCATACAGGCGGTCGCGATCCACCGGCAAGCCGGCGAGATCGATTGGGATGACGGCTTTGGTGCTAGGGCTGATGGCTGCTTCGATTTGTTCCAGGTCGATATTGCGGGTCACCGGATCGATGTCGACCAGCAGCGGCGTCGCACCCACCTCGAGGATCACGTTGGCGGTGGCGACCCAGGTCAGCGGCGTGGTGATCACCGTATCGCCGGCGCCGACTTTTGCCAGGCGCAGCGCGACTTCGAGCGTGGCCGTGCCGGAATTGAAGACACGCACCGGGCGGCCGCCGCAGTAGTCGGAGAGTGCGGCCTCGAAGGCCTGCACCTTGGGGCCGCTGGTGAGCCAGCCCGAACGCAACACATTCGCCACGTCGGCGATGGTGTCCTCGTCGATGGCGGGACGGGTGAAGGGCAGGAAATTCATGGACATTCCCCCCGGCCCCCTTTCCGCGAAAGGGGGTGACGGGTGTTCGCCGCTGCGCGGCTCCATGTCGTTGGCTGCGCCATCCTTGGGGCGGCCCGGCGGATCGCGCTCATGACCTTGCCACCAGGAACACGCCCAGCACGATGAAGCCGATGCCCAGCAGTTTCTGCGCCGCCAGCGCTTCGCCGAACCACTGCCAGGCGACGAAGGCATTGATCACGTAGCCGATCGACAGCATCGGGTAGGCGATGGATACGGGAACGCGCGACAAGGCCATGATCCAGACCACCAGGCTCACCGCGTAGCAGGCCATGCCGCCCATGATGAAAGGCTGAAATGCCAGCTTGAGGCCGATCGGCAGGATGTTGTCGGCATGGAACTCGAAATGGCCGACAGCATTGGTGCCGGCCTTCAGCAGCAGTTGGGCGGCGGCATTGAGGAGGACGCCGGTGAGGACCAGGGAAAAGCTGACGGCGTTCATTTCGTGGCTGCGGCGCAGGGCCGTCCCAAGCCGGGGCCGTTCTTCAACACGGACGCCGCGTCGCGCGCGGCGGAACAATCGTCACCCTCGCCCTCGGGGCGAGGGCTGGGGAGTGGGCTCGTTCTGACAACGACGCGACGGGTATCGCGGACGACTTCAGTCATGGGGAATCCTTTGCTGTCCAGTGCCTTCCAGGTTCCCGGCGACATCAGCGCCCAGGCTTCGGGTGCGGCATTCCACGCTTGCTCGAAACCGGCGATATCGGGGATGAATTTTTCCGGCTCCTGCGCGATGCCGAAGCCGAGTTCATCGCGATAGCCGACCATGGTCGTGGTGCGCTTCAGATAGAACTGCAGGCTCTGGTCGTAGGTGTCGACGCTGAAGAACGGCACCTCGGGTTTGAGCTGCGGGCGGATGACGGCCGCCACGTCATGGGCCGAATTCACCGAGCCCAGACTGTCGTGGCCGAGCAGGAAGCCCTGGCCGAAGGCGAAACCGCCAAAGGCCAGAGACATCACGGCCGCCACGCTGCGCCCCTGTCGTCCCAGCCAGAACGCCAGGATCGCGCCGAGCAGCAGGGCGCCGGCACCGCCGTAGAGCCAGGGTTGATAAGCTTCGTACAGCGCGACGGGAACTTTCTCGTTGGCGAAACGGGTGACGAAAGGCACGAGAACAAGACACGCAGCGCCGATGACGATGGCCGGCAGGGCATGCCATTCGATGCGGCGTGAGGCCGCATAGCCCGAGAGATGCAGGCCGATCAGCGCGGCGAGCGTCGGAAAGATCGGCAGGATGTAGGACGCCAGCTTCGAACTCGAAACTGAAAAGAACACGAAGACCAGTACCGTCCATACCAGCAGGAATCGCTGCGGCTGAAAGCGCAGGCCGGTTTTGCGCCGCATCCCGGCAACCAGCCCCGGCAGCAGGCTGCCCAGCCAGGGCAGCATGCCGATCAGCAGGATGGGGAGGAAATACCACATCGGCTGGTAGCGCCCGTGCGCCTTGGTCAGGAAGCGCTGGAAATGCTCGTGGATGAAAAAGAAATGGGCAAATTCTGGATTGGCCAGGGATACCGCAATGAACCACGGTGCGGTGATCGCCAGCAGGATCAGCAGGCCGCGCAGCGGCCGGATGCGCAGGATGAAACCCAGGTCGCGCTGCCACAGCGCGTAGGCGACGACGGTGGCGGCCGGCAGCACCAGTCCGATCAGTCCCTTGGACAGTACCGCCAGCGCCAGCAGCACCCAGGCGCCGTCTTGCCAGCGCCGACTTTCGGCCGGGTCGGCGTTGTCGCGCTGCGCCAGGCACAGGGCGAAGACGGCGGCGGCGAGAAAGAAGCTGACGCCCATGTCGAGCGTGTTGACGTGGCCGATCACGTTCCACAACACGCTGCCGGCCAGCACGGCGCCGGCGATCAGGCCGGCCTGCAGCCCGAACAAGCGGATGGTGGCCAGTGCCGTGACAAGTATGCCAAGGAAGCCGGTGAGTGCCGGCCAGAGCCTTGCCGTCCAGTGGTGTTCGCCAAACAGCGTGAACGCACTGGCCGTTGCCCAGTATTGCAGCGCCGGTTTCTCGAAGTACTTGAGCCCGTTCAGGCGCGGCGTCAGCCAGTCGCCGCTGGCCACCATCTCGCGCGGTATCTCCGAATAGCGTCCTTCGTCGGGATTGATCAGGCGGCGCTGGTCGAGGGTGCCGAACCAGGCCAGGGCAAAGATCAGCAACAGGGCGAGCAGCGGCCCGCTTTTCAGTTCGATCAGTTGGCGCATTCGATAATCAATGCAGCGGCCACTTCGCGTCCTTCGGCCATCAGTATGTTGTAGGTACGGCACGCGGCCGGGCTGTCCATGATCTCGACGCCGATGCGCTTCTCGATCAATGAGCGCAACAGGACCGGAGCCGGGAAGCGCTGCCGAGTCCCGGTGCCGAGCAGCACGATCGGGCAGTCCAGCGCGGCGACGGCCTCCAGGTCGGCGGCGCTCAGGCTGTCGAAGGACTCAGGTGGCCAGTCTTCAAGCAGGCGATGCGGCGTAAGCAGAAAACTCCGCGTCAGGCGTCGGCCATTCACGGCGATGTGCTCGGCATCGTAAGCGGTGATTGCGTGCAGGCCAGTGGTGACGGTGGAATGAAGCTTCATTCAGGGCGGCGAGATAGGCGGCAGGATGGAGGAAGTGCGGGCACAGGCAGGATGGGCTGAAAGGCGCATCAAATCTGGATTTGTGGTGCAGAATAGGCTTCGGG
>JAIPCT010000046.1 GCA_021738065.1 Burkholderiaceae bacterium | reverse complement strand
ACTCGCCTATCCGGATCGCACCCAGTTCGATCCGAAGAGCCCCTACTTCGATCCCAAATCGACGCCGGAAAATCCGCGTTGGGACAATGTCGATGTACGCTTCGTGAAGAAAACGCGGTGGATCGGCCTCGATGAATTGCGCGCGCATCCCGAACTGGCCAATCTGCGTGCCCTGCAACGCGGCAATCGACTTTGCATCACGCCGGTCGACCCGGCGGAATGGAAGTTCATCGTCGGCAAATTGATGAAAGTGAAAAAATGACTCTCTGGTGGCTCAGCTATCCGCTGCTGGGAGTTTTCGCGGGCTTTGTCGCCGGGCTGTTCGGCGTCGGCGGCGGGCTGACCATTGTGCCCTTGCTGTTCATGCTGTTCACCGCGCAGGCATTTCCGGTGGAGCACAGCATGCATCTGGCGCTCGGTACCTCAATGGCGACCATCGTGTTCACCTCGATATCCAGCATGCGCGCACACCATGGACACGGCGCGGTGCGCTGGGACATCGTCAAGAGTTTTGCACCGGGGCTGATGATCGGTACCCTGTCGGGTTCGTTCTTTGCCACCTGGATACCGACGCGGCCGCTGGCCATGGTGTTCACCGCCATCGTCTACTACGCGTCGCTGCAGATGATCCTCGACTTCAAGCCCAAGCCCCATCGCCAGTTGCCGGGAAGCATTGCCATGGCGGTTGCCGGCACGCTGATCGGCATCGTCTCGAGTCTGGTCGCGGCGGGCGGCGGCTTTCTTTCGATCCCCTTCATGGTGTTCTGCAACGTGGTGATTCACCAGGCGGTCGGCACCTCTGCCGCGCTCGGCTTTCCGATCGCCGTGGCCGGGACGCTGGGCTACATCCTCAGCGGATTCAAGGCGCAGGGCTTGCCGGAGTATTCATTGGGTTATGTGTATCTGCCGGCTTTCATCGGCGTTGTCGCCATCAGTTTCCTGATGGCGCCGGTGGGCGCCCGGCTCGCGCACAAGTTGCCGGTCAAGCAACTCAAGCGCGCCTTCGGCGGTTTTCTGGCCTTGCTGGCCAGCAAGATGCTGCATGGACTATTGACGGGCTGAGTGCATCAGCACCCCGCGAGGGGAGATGGGGGCTGACCTTCAATTTGCTTTGCCCGTGTTTCATCATCTGCGGGTGGAACGTGCTGCCATGAGCGTCAGGGGCGAACCACCGTCCAGCCCTTCTTGTCCTTTTCAATGATTTCGATGACGCCGGCCTTGACGTAGCCGATCTTTGGATGCATGTCGGCTTCGCTCAGCTTCTGGCCCTTCATCGTGTTCTGGCACATGGATACGGTGGCGCCGCTGGCCAGCGTTTCGTCGACGCGGCTCGCCAGCGGCGAATCGAACTTGAGCATGCCCGCGCCCTGGCCGAAGACGACAAGCTCGACGTTGACCTTGTCCGCGCCATATTCCGACTGGATGTTCTTGATGACATTCAGCGCCTGGTTCCAGGTTTTTGGATCGCTGTCGCTGACCTGGATGATGACGCCCGGTTTGGCCTGTTTGGCGGCCTTGGCCGTTGCCGCGGGGGCTGCGATTGCGAGGATCGTGCTGGCAAGCAAGAGTTGGATGAAAGATCTGCGAATCATGATGGAGGCTCCTCTGGGGGTTGGGAGTGGCACTGACGGCTGCTGGCGGCCGCCACGTGTTATGGAATATTGGCGGCCACCCGAGTAAGACGGAAGGCGGGTGGGTTTTATTCCTTTGAAAGTCGGTGCGGCAGCGCGAGGGAATAAAACCGGCGCCTGCTGCGTCATACTGTGCTTGGAGGAGAAAACCGATGAAATGGCTGCCGTCGCGAGAGCAGCGAGAACTGATGGAGCAGATCAAGGCCGGTCGCGGTCGCTTGTATCGCGTGGCCTTTGCCTGGTGCCATGACGCGGCGCTGGCCGACGACCTGGCCCAGGAAGCCTTGACGCGCGGCCTATCGCGGCTTGAGCAACTGCGCGAATCGGCAAAGCTCATGAGCTGGCTGTTCGCGATTCTCAATCGCTGCTGGATCGACCATTTGCGCGCGCGGCGTCGGGATGTCGATGACGAACTGCTTTCCGAGCTGCCCTCGGATCTGCCGGGCCCCGACAGCCATGCCGAGCGCCAGGAAACAGTCAGTCGGGTGCGACGCGCGATCGAGGCTTTGCCGCTGGGCCAGCGTCAGGTCGTCACGCTGGTCGATCTTGAAGGTTTTTCCTATGCGGAAGTCGCCGAAGTTCTGGAAATACCGATAGGCACGGTGATGAGCCGGCTGTGCCGCGCACGCGGCTCGTTGCGGGGTTTGTTGATGGAAGGGGCGACGGCACAGCCGCGCCTGAGGAGTGTGAAATGAGCGATGCAAAAGTATTCTCCGACGAGCGCCTGAATGCCTTCGTCGACAACGAGCTTGGCGCCCAGGAGTGCGACGAGATTCTGACGGCGGTTGCCACGGATGCCGAGCTTGGCCAGCGCCTGTGCGAGCTGCGCTCGGCCAAGGAACTGGTGCGCCACGCCTACGGTCGGGTGCCGCAGGTGCGTCGCCAGGCGAATCGTCATCTGTCGTTCTGGAGCGGCGCGCTGGCGGCGAGCCTGACCCTGACGCTCGGCGTGTTGATCGGCTGGCTGGGGCACCAGTCGGCGACAGCGACGGAATCCCATGGCACGGCGGCGGCCTGGACCGAGCGCCTGTTTGCCGCCGAGCCCGCCCGCATCCTGATTCATCTCGACAGCTCCCGATCCGAACAAATGGAAGCCGCGCTCGATCTGGCCGAAGCCTACCTGGCCAAGGCCAGCAACGCTCGTGTCGAAGTCATTGCCAACAATCGCGGGCTGGACCTGCTAAGGGCCCGCACCACGCCGTATGCCGAGCGAATTGCCGAGATCCGCTCGCATCATGAGCGCGTCGCCTTCATTGCCTGCGGGCAGACCATCGCGCGCCTGCACGGTGGCGGCGAGGATGTTGCCCTGGTGCCGGAAGCGGCCGTGACCCGGACCGCGATCGAGCATGTCGCCGAGCGCGTGCAACAAGGCTGGACCTATCTCAAAATCTGAAGCAGGGGCCGCTCAGCCCCGACGCACCGTGCTCGCATCCTGGCCGAACAGCTGCCGCTTGTCTTCATCCGTCATCGTCGGCGCGGGATTGATTTCGGCCGCCAGCGCGTAGGCGCGTTGTGTCGCGGCGCGTTCGCGAATGTTGAAAAACCAGCGCTTGAGCTGCGGAAAATCGTCGAGGTTCTGACCCTGCTTGCTGTAGGGCACGACCCAGGGATAGCAGGCCATGTCGGCAATCGAATAGCTGCCGGTGATGAAGTCGCGCCCGGTCAGCTGCTTGTCGAGCACAGCATACAGCCGTGCCGTCTCCTTGACGTAGCGTTCGATGGCATAGGGAATCTTCTCCGGTGCGTATTGCGTGAAGTGATGGTTCTGCCCCGCCATCGGGCCGAGGCCGCCCATCTGCCAGAACAGCCACTGCAAGACCTCGTTGCGCCCGCGCAGGTCGGGCGCGATGAGCTGTCCGCACTTGTCCGCCAGATACAGAAGGATGGCGCCCGACTCGAACAGGGCCAGGGGCGCGCCGCCGTCGGCGGGCTCATGGTCGACCATGGCCGGAATGCGGTTGTTGGGCGCGATCTTGAGAAACTCGGGTGCGAACTGTTCGCCCTTGCCGATATTGATCGGCAGGATCTTGTAGGGCAGGCCGGCCTCTTCAAGAAACATCGTGACCTTGTGGCCGTTGGGTGTGGTCCAGTAGTAGAGATCGATCATGGCTTGTGCTCCGGTAAAGTGAAACTACTCACGCGCAGCGACAGTGGATCGTCGAGCGTAGCGAGCACGTCAGCAGCCTCCCTGCATGAGGGCGGATGGGAAGGAGTGGCTCGCAGGGTTTGCCTGGTTTCGTCGTCAGGGGTGCCGCTATTCGCCGCATAAACATCAGTGTCCTTCGATTCGGCTCAGGATGCGGCGCGCGACTTCCGCCGCCCACAGGGCATAGATGGGTGGTCCGGGATGAAAGCCGTCCGCGGCCATGGCCTGCGGCTCCATCATCGCATAACTCAGCCTGACGAATTCACAGCGCGGATCCTGCCGCGCGAGATTCTCCAGCGCCCGGTCGAAATCCCGCGCACGGCTGCCCACATACCAGCGCAAGGGTTGCGGCAGGGCTGGAAAGCGGTGCATCGGCGGCAGGCCGCTCAAGAGGATATGGCGCGCGCCGTAGCGGCTTGCCAGGCGCTGGATTAATCGAGTTTGGCGGGTGCGCCACTGCTGCATGGAGAGCCGGTCGGTCACGTCATTGACGCCCAGCGAGGTCACGACCACATCGAATTCAGTGGCCGGTTCGCGGTCGAGCCGCGCCAGCATGTCCGCCGTCGTCGCTCCGGTAAAGGCGAGGAGTTTCCAGTGCACCTCGAGCGAACTTTCCAAAGCGCCAAGCAGCCGTCCGCTGAGCGCTTCATGCTGCGTCGGCGCCCCGACGCCCGCCGCCGCCGAATCACCGAGCAGCAACAGACGCAAGCGCGGGCCGCTGCCGCAGATGCCTTGGCGCGGTCCGGCGGGCTCCGGCAGTATCTGCACGTCGCGGCGCACCCGCCGTCCCTGCTTCAGAAGGATGGGCGCCAGGGTCAGGGTGGCCAGGGCGTGCCGCAGATTTCCGATCAACACGGCGCTCAGCGCTGAATGTGCATGCCGGCACGCACCGCGACATAGACTTCGCGCAGGAACAGGCCGAGTGCCGCAATCATCGCCAGCATGGCGGCGATGAACAGGGCGGCCACACTGCGTGCAAGACCGATGCCGAGCAGCGCACCGAGGAAAGCGCCGGCCACCACCAGACACACCAGCAGGGCCGAAAGCACCGCGCAGAAAATTGCGTAATACACCAGCTCGCTGCGCCGTTCGAGGAGACGGATTTCCCGGCGTGTATCCTCTGCGCTGCCGAATTCCGGCGCCGGCGCACGTTCCAGCACCACGCGTCGGCGATCGACAATGCGCCCCAGCCGGGTATTGAGCGCATTGATCATGGTCGCGATCGCGGTCAACAGAAAAACCGGTGCGACCGCGAGCTGGATGACGCGAGCGATATCGGTGAGTTGGGATTCCATGGTCTCGGCATTATCTGGTGGATGAGCGCCCATCAGAACAGATTTCTGCCTGACTTGGAATGTCCGCATCACTTGCGGATAGATTTGTCCGAGCGTGTCCCACGCCGGCCGTGCACATGCGCTACTATTTCGCAACTGCTTTGCTTTTCGCCGATGAATTGGCGCCGGTCGGAATCAACCGTCCCGCGTGTGCCGGCTACCACCAAGGAGAACTTTCATGATGAAGCTGTATTACGGTCCAGGCGCCTGTTCCTTCGTTCCCCATGTCACGCTGGAAGTCATCAAGGCGGCCACGGGCGAGGATTTCGAAGCCCAGGCCGTCAAGCTGCACAAAGGTGAGCAAAAGACGCCCGAGTACCTGGCAATGAATCCCCTGGGCCTGGTGCCGGTACTGGTGGAGGATGGAAAACCGCTGACCCAGATTGTGGCGATCTGCGATTACCTGGAGCGACGCTTTCCCCAGGCCGGCCTGTTGCCGACCGATCCCTGGCTGCGCGCGCAGGCGATGTCCACCTTCGCCTGGATGAACAACACTGTTCATCCCACCTTCACGCACATCTACCGCCCGGCGAATTTTGCCTCGGGCGAAGCCGCTCAGGCCGATGTCAGGCAGGTCGGACTCGACGTCTTCCGCAGCCACCTTGAGCGCATCCAGGGCATGGCGCAAAAGGCAGCGCCCTTCCTCTTCGGCGACACGCCGTCTTTTGTCGATGCCTATGCGCTGGTCTTTTTGCGCTGGGGCGGTCTCGTCGGTATCGATCCCGCCGGCCTGCCGGCCTACAAGGCCTACGTCGAGCGCCTGGCCGCTGCACCGGCCGTCGCCGCGGCAATCGCGCGCGAAGGCATCGCGCTGGAAACCTACAAGCCGAAGTAGTTTTGCAAATGGCGACGACGGCCTCTCGTGCCGTCGTCTGGGTCGGCTGAATCGGCCTGGCGCCGTATCACCAGCGCCGAGTTTTGGTGGCGGTCGCTACCGAGTGGTCAGCTATCAAGCTAGAAAATGCGGTTGACCACGGGGAACACGGGGGCACGGGGATAACCAAAGGCTTGTAGCGGAAAACATTCACATGAACGGGTGAGTATGAAAATCGTTGCAACTCACTGAATTTCCCCGTGCTCCCCGTGTTCCCCGTGGTGATGCTTTTCAAGCGGGCTGACTACCGGATTCGGCCAGCAGGCGTGATATCTGCGCGTCCTTGTCCTGCCACAGTTGCTGCACCCAGCGCTGAAACGCCTCTCGTGTCGCTGCGTCGGCCGCGTAGTCGCCGGCGATCAAGCCGGCCGGGACCGGCAGGATCTGCACGCGGACAATCACGCGCTTCAGTTTGCCGCATAAAAACGCCCAGAAATCCGGCGCGCCATCGGGATACACGATGGTGACATCGAGGATCGCCTGAAACTTATCACCCATCGCATTCAATGCCAGGGCAATGCCGCCCGCCTTTGGCTTGAGCAGATGGCGATAGGGAGACTGCTGGCGTCGATGTTTCGCCGGAGTGAAACGCGTGCCCTCGAGAAAATTCATCACGCTGGTCGGAATCAGCGAAAATTTCTCGCAGGCTTTGCGCGTGGCCGCCTGATCCATGCTGCGCATCTCGGGATGCTTCCTGAGGTATTCCTCGCTGTGGCGGCGCATGAAGGGAAAATCCAGCGCCCACCAGGCCAGGCCCATCACCGGCACCCACTTCAACTGCTGTTTGAGGAAAAACTTGAGCAAGGGGATGCGGCGGTTGAACAAGTGCTGCAGCACAAAGATGTCGGCCCAGGTCTGGTGATTGCAATTGACCAGATACCAGCTGTGCTCATCCAGCCCGTCGATGCCTTCGACATCCCAGACGGTGCGCTGGGTCAGTACCATCCAGCAGCTGTTCCAGGAAATCCAGGTTTCGGCGACGGCCACCAGCACCGGGTCCAGCGTCAGGCGAATTGCCTTGATGGGCAGAATCAGCTTGATGACGGCAAACACCATCAGGCACGGCACCAGTATCAGCGAGTTGAGTGCCAGCCACAGCGAGGCGACGAGCCCGATCAGCGGCGCCGGGAGGAAGTTCAGCATGGCGAATCCCTGTCTTCACGATCGCCGTATGCTGCCACACTATCGCGGCACCGGGCCATGGCTAGCATGCGGCCGCTTGCAACACCAGCAGCATCCTGTCGGCGGTGGCCAAACCCATCGAGTAGTTATTCGCGCCGCTGGTACTGCGCCCGCAACAGGGTTTTTTGCACTTTGCCCATGGCGTTGCGCGGAAGTTGATCGACGAAATACACCCACTTGGGCACCTTGAAATTGGCCAGCCCGTCCTTGATCGCGGCGATCACTGCGGGTTCGGTCAAGGCCGCACCGGCTGCGGTTTTTTCGCGCACCACCACGGCGGAAACCGCCTCGCCGAAATCCGGATGCGGCAGGCCGATGACGGCAGATTCGACGACGCCGGGCATGGCGTCGATCAGTTCTTCGATTTCCTTCGGATACACGTTGAGTCCGCCGGTGATCACCAGGTCCTTGGAGCGTCCGCTGATCACCACGTAGCCATCCTTGTCGATGGTGCCCATGTCGCCGGTCTTGAACCAGCCGTCGGTGAATTCCTCCCGGGTCTTCTCGGGCATTCCCCAGTAGCCGACAAAGACATTTTCGCCCCGGACCTGGATATGCCCGACGCTTCCCGGTTGCAGCGCCGTACCGCCAGCGCCGACTATTCTCAGATCGGTGCCCGGCAACGGAAAGCCGACCGTACCGCCGCGCCGATCGCCGTCGTAGGGGTTCGAAGTGAACATGCCGCCCTCGGTCATGCCGTAGCGCTCCAGTATCGTGTGGCCACTGCGCTGCCTGAACTCGTCGAAGGTTTCCTTCAGCAGCGGCGCCGAGCCGGAAACGAACAGGCGAATATTGCGGCAGCTGCCGCGACCGAAGGCCGGCTCGAGCAGCAGTCGCACGTAGTAGGTCGGCACGCCCATGAACACGGTGGCCTGCGGCAACAGCTTCATGGCGCGGGCCGGATCGAATTTCGGCTCGAAGAACATCGCCGACCCATTGAGCAGGGCGCAGTGGCAGGCAACGAAAAGACCGTGCACGTGAAAAATCGGCAGCATGTGCAGCAGCACGTCGCCGGGCTGGAAGTGCCAATATGAATGCAGCGTCGTGGCGTTGTGGGCCAGATTGCCGTGGCTCAGCATGGCGCCCTTGGAGCGCCCGGTGGTGCCGGAGGTGTACAGGATCGCGGCGAGATCGGCCTTGTCCCGCGCGACCGTCGTGAAGGCATCGGCCTGCGGCGTCGCCGCGGTGATCAGCGAACCACGCCCCTCGTCATCGAGTTCCAGCACATGCGGCACGCCGGTCCGGCTGGCCAGTTCGTCGGCCAGCGCCCGCATTAGCGGCCGACAGACGAACAGGCCGGGTTGCGCGTCGTTGAGAAAATATTCCAGTTCGTGACGCTGATAGGCCGGGTTCAATGGCAGAAATACCATGCCGGCGCGAATTGCGGCGAGATACAGCACCAGCGCCTCGGGTGTTTTCTCGACCTGGGCGGCGATCCGGTCGCCGGGCTTGAGGCCCAGCGCGACGATCAGATTGGCGATGCGCGCCGAGGCGCGTTCGACGTCGCCGAAGGTCCACACGCGTCCGTCGGGCAGGATCATGCACGCCGCCGCAGGGTCGGCGGGAAAGTGCGAGGAGAGCAAGGCGTAAAGATTGTGGTTCATGAACATTTCTTTTCAGGGTCGATTGATGGTGTCAGTTCGCCGCGGGGCGAGTTCGGGTTTGATGATCGGCGGCAAGCAGGCGCCACCACGCCGCGCAATGCGGGACTCCCGGCAGCCAAGGCGCGCCGGCAAAAGCTGAATCGCTGGGCGCGCGCCCATGTCGTTCATCGCCATGCCCCACTCAGCCCATCAACTTGGTGGGCAGCCAGGTTGCCAGTTCGGGGAAGATGCAGATAATCACGATCGCGACCACCATGCAGCCCATGAAGGGCAGCGCACCTTTGAGGATGGTTTGCAGCTTGACGTCGGGCGTGATGCCGTTGATGACGAACAAGTTCAATCCGACCGGCGGCGTGATCAGGCCCAGTTCCATGTTGATGGTCAGGATCACGCCGAACCAGATCGGGTCGAAGCCGGCCGAGAGGATCACCGGCATCAGGATCGGTGTCGTCATCAGGATGATCGCGGCGGGCGGCAAAAACATCCCGGCCACCAGCAGCAGCGCGTTGATCGCCGCCAGCACCACCCATTTGTTCACCTGCATCGCCGCGATGGATTCCGCCACCGACTGCGTGACTTGCAAGGACGACAGCATGTAGCCGAACAGGATCGAGGTGCCGATGATCATCAGCAGCATGCCCGATTCGCAGAGGCCGGCGCGCAGGATCACCCACAGTTCCATCGGCCGCCAGACACGGTAGATGAACATCACCATCAGCAGGCACAGCAGTGCGCCGACGCCGGCCGCTTCCGAGGGCGTGGCGATGCCGCCATACATCGAATACACCACGCCGACGATGACGGCGATGAAGGGCAAGAGGCGCGGCAGCAGTTCCAGCTTTTCCTTCATGGAGTAGATACGCTCGCTATCGATCAGCTTGGTGCCGCGTTTCCAGCTGATGAACAGCGCCCAGGCCATGAACAGGACGGTGAGCAGCAGCCCCGGCACGATGCCGGCGATGAACAGGCGGCCGATCGATGTTTCGGAAGCGATGCCGTAGAGGATCATGGTGATGCTGGGCGGGATCAGGATGCCCAGGGTGCCGCCGGCGGCGATGGCGCCGGTGGCCAGGTCGTCGTCATAACCGCGCTTGCGCATTTCGGGGATGCCCATTTTGCCGATCGCGGCGCAGGTCGCCGGCGAGGAGCCGGTCAGTGCCGAGAACAGCGCGCAGGCGCCGATGTTGGAGATCACCAGCGACCCCGGTACGCGGTGCAGCCAGCGCGCCAGCGCTTCATACAAGTCCGGCCCGGCGCGCGACGAGGCCACCGCCGCACCCATGACGATGAACATCGGCAGCGAGACCAGGGTGAAATCGTTGAGCCCGGCGAAGATGGTTTCCGGCATGAAGTGCACGCTGTGCCAGCCATCGAATATCAGCATGAAGCCTAGCGCCACGGCGCCCAGGCCGAAAGCGATTGGCAGCCCGGTGGCCAGTACCAGCACCGTGACGAGAATTATCAGAAAACCGATCATCAGTGGGGTCATAGCTTGTCCTCCGGCGAGAGGCCGAAAGGAAGGGCCCGGTGCGAAAGCACCAGCCAGATCTCGGTCAGGTATTGCAGGCACAGCAGGCCGAGCCCGAGCGGCACCGACAGCGTGGCGATCCACATGCGCGCGCGCCAGATCGACGAGGTTGTCTCGCCGCTGGTCCATGCGCCCCACCACCAGGGTAGCGCGGCATAGAGGAAGATGCCGCAAAACACCAGCGCGATGATGCTGCCGACGAAGTGCAGCCGCCGCCGCGCCGAGGTGGCTAGCATCAGCGGCACCACATCGACGCAGACGTGGGCGCGCGAAAGCAGGATGTAAGGCGCGCCAAGGAAGGTCGACGCCACCAGCGCAAAGGTGACGAACTCCGTTTGCCAGATGGAAGACTGGCCAAGCACCGCGCGCACGAAGACCATGTGGCAGACCACGCCGATCGCCAGCACGATCAGCCCGGCGGCGAACACGCCGAAGGCGCGCGAGGTGGCGTGAACCGCCGCCACCCATGCGGGCAGCGGCGTGGATCGCTTACTTGACACTCAACGCCTTCTCGATCAGCTCCTTGCCGCCCGGGACTTTCTCGGCGAAGGCCTTGTACGAGGTCTTTTGCGCCACGGCGCGCCAGGCTTCGGCTTCGGCATCGGTGAGCGTGATCACCTCGACCTTGTTGGCCTTGTAGGTTTCGACCATCTTTTCGTCGAGCTTCTTCGATTCGCTGTCGAAGTAGTCCTCGGCCTTCTGCGACGCCGTCATCAGCGCCTTCTTCTGCGCATCATTCAAGCGATCCCAGGCCTTCTTCGAGATCAGCACCGGCTCGTACATGAACCACAGCGCGTTGTCGCCCGGCGCGGTGATGCACTTGATCTGCTCGTAGAGGCGGAAGGAGACGAAGCTGCCGGTCGAGGTGTCGGTGCCCTGCGCCACGCCCTGCTGCAGCGCGCTATACACTTCGCTGGAAGGGATCGAAACAATCGATGCCCCGGCGCCGGCCCACATCTGGGCGAAGGTCGCGCCGGCCGAGCGGATCTTCATGCCGGCCACGTCATCGGGCTTGCGAATGCATTTATCCTTGCCGCCGAAGGCGCCGGCGAGCCAGGCATCGGCCAGTACCTTGACCCCGCCCTGCTCGATGATGTCCTTGATGTCCTTCATGAAGGGCGAGCTGTTGATGCGCCGCGCGTGGGCGTGGCCCTTCACCAGGCCCGGCATCAGCGTCGCGCCGAACTGCGGATGAAAGCCCGAGGCGTAATCGAGCGGGAAGGCCGACATGTCGATCTGGCCGGAGAGCATGGCTTTCCACTGCTCCTGCGCCTTGACCAGACTGGAACCGGGGAAGACCTTGATTTCAAGCCCGACATTGGCCGCTGCGACATCCTTGGCGATCATCTGCACCATTTCGTCGCGCACGTCGCCCTTGCCGCCGGGAAACTGGTGCGAGGCTTTCAGAGTTATGTCGGCGGCCAACGTCGGCGCCGAAAATGCGGTGGCGAGCATCACCCCCAGGACGGAAACAAGGCGGGTGCGGCGGGTCGTGGCGCGTGTGCGGTTGGTGTTTGAATCGAGCTTCTGGGTCTTCATGTAATTCTCCTCGGGCTGGTTATTTGTATGTAATAAAAGCCGCCTGTCGCAGACAGGAAAGTCGCTGGCCCGTGCAATACCTTCACTTGCGTTGCTCCAATCCATCCGGAGCCGCCGCCGGTGATGTGAAACCTATCGCCGACCCGCTTGTGGCTGCCGCGCGATGCGGAACCTCACCGTACGTGGCGCGGTTCCTTGTCAGAAGCTACTTCTGCCGCGCCAGCCGTCTGACGGCGGCTGTCGTGGCGATGGTGCCCTCGCGGGCAAAACTTTCAACGTTGTCTTCCAGGTCGTTCAGGTCATACAGGTAGTTCACCATGACGCCGAAGGACTGCTTCAAGCCCTTGGCTGAAGCGTCGCCCAGTGGATTGATGCGTTCCAGGCGCGCGCCGTTGCCCAGATGAAAGCGGGCCACCGGGTCGAGCGGCTGCCGTTCGTCGCCGCGGCTTTTCTTCGCAAGCGTCAGGTAGCGCGCCGTGAGCTGGGCCAGCGCGTCGTTGATCCGGCGCGCTGATTTTGGATTCTTTGCCCACTCGTCCTGGGCAAGCTGCGCCGGATCGAGATCGATGCCGACGGCCGCCAGTTCCTGTGGATTCCTGGCCGCCCAGGATGCCAGACCGGGCACCGGCGACAAGGTGGCAAAGTGCTTCAGCTTGGGAAAGTCGCGCTGCAGATCGTCGATCACGCGTTTGAGCAGAAAATTGCCGAACGAAACGCCGCGCAATCCGGGCTGGGTGTTGGAAATCGAGTAGAAAATCGCGGTATCGGCGCGGCGCGCGTCGAACACCGGCGCGTGTTCGTCGAGCAGGGCCTGGACACTGTCCGCCAGATGATCGGTGAGCGCCACTTCGACGAAAATCAGCGGCTCCATCGGCATGCGCGGATGAAAAAAGGCATACAGCCGACGGTCCGAATCGAGCCGGTTCTTGAGGTCGGTCCAGGAGCGGATTTCATGCACCGCCTCGTACTGAATCAGTTTTTCGAGCAGCACCGCCGGCGAGTTCCAGGTGATGCGTTGCAACTCGAGAAAGCCGACATCGAACCAGGCGGCCAGGCGCGACTCAAGCTCGCAATCGAGCGGCGACAGTTCCGGATCTTCTTCCAGATAGCGCAGCAGGTCGGCACGCAAGTCGACCAGAAACTTGACGCCCTGCGGAATGGCGTTGAACTGGGTGAGTATTCGTATGCGCGCGGAGCGCAGCACCTCGCGCAGCTCGGCCTCGGCATCCCATTGCTGCGGCGTGCCCAGCGCCTGCCGATAGGTTTCGAAGGCCGTCGCCACGGCGTCGGGCGACGGCCCGAAGCCCAGCGACATCAGGCGCAGAAACGCATGGCGCCCACCGTCGTCGAGTTCGAGGTAGGTCAGCGCCAGCGTTGCCGCCCGGGTCCGCGCCGAGACTTCGCCGCCGCGCGCCTCGGCGCATTCTTCAAGTTGTCCGCGCCATTCGTCCAGGAGCTTGGGCTTGATGATGGTTTTTTTTCTGCGGCCCGGCTCGGCCCCTTTCTCGGGCGCGCCGATCATCGAACGCAGGCGCTGCAGCAACCCTTCAACCATTGACCGCCTCCATTGCCAGCGATATTTCGCGCAGCGCACCCAGTTGCGCCAGCAAATGCCCGCGCATCACTTGCTCGGCGGCGTCGGCATCCTTGTGGTGCAGCGCCTGCATCAGTGTGCGGTGCTCGGCAAGGGATGCGCCGAGGCGCCCCTCGAGGCGCAGCGAGTGATGGCGGGACAGCTTCAGCTGTTTCCTCAAGTCGCCGATAACCACCTGCAGCCAGCGGTTGCCGGCGCACTCCTGCATGTACTCGTGAAACACGTAGTTGGTTTCGTAGTAACGGTTGACGTCCTCCGCCGCGGCATGGCGTTCCAGCTTGTTGTGCAAGGCATCGAGCGCCTTGAGCTGGGCCGGCGTGCGCTTGCTTGCCACTTCGTGGGCAACGCGACCTTCAAGCGTGGCCATGATGGGGAAAATTTCCTCCAGGTCGCGCAAGGTCAGCTCGGTGACGAAGCAACCCTTGTGCGGCCGCAAATCGATCAAGCCCTCCGCCGACAAGACCTTGAGCGCTTCGCGCAAGGGCGTGCGACTGATTCCCAGCTGCTCGGCCAGCGCGGCCTCGTCGAGCCGCTGACCCGGAGCCAGGACGTGATTGTAGATTTGCTCGCGCAGAAAAGCGATTGCTTGTTCCGATAGGGATGAGCGATTAACCTTTGATTTCATTAAATGTATTGTATTGCATACGATATTTTGTATACAAGTTACAGGGCCTTTGTCGCCAGAGTCAAGCTGCGTTGCAGCAAATCGGATCAGGGCATCAACTGTGAAAAGTCGTCAATCGCGGGGTAGTCACCGGTGTCTTTTTCCGGCCGCTGCGTATCCGGCCGCTTTACCGCGACCAACTGCGCGATCCCGTAGGTTCGCGCGCTGTCGAGCACCGGCAGGCTGTCGTCCACCAGCACCGTGCGCGCCGGATCGAAAGGTTCGATTTCCGACAGGCGTTGCCAGAAAGCCTGTTCTTCCTTCGCCGCGCCCAGCGCATGCGAGCTGACGATGGCATCGAAACTCGGTGTCAGGCCGGTTTTCGCCATTTTCAGCGTCACGCTCTTGTGGTGGGCATTGGTCGCCAGCACCACGCGCCGGCCGCTGGCGCGCACGGCAGCGAGAAAGGCCGGCACGTGGGGGTGGATCTCGATCAGGTGCGCCACTTCTTCCTTGAAGCGCATGATGTCCAGCTCCAGCGCCGTTGCCCAGAAATCCACCGAATACCACTCCAGTGTCCCGGCGCGGCCGTGGTAGCGCGCCATCAATTCCTCGCGGCCGGCTTCGGGCGTCATGCCGCGTGCCTCGGCATAGCGTTTCGGCAGATGAGTCTGCCAGAAGTGGTTGTCGAAATTCAGGTCGAGCAGGGTTCCGTCCATATCCAGCAGGACGGTATCGATGCGCGACCAGTCAAGCATGGCGGTGGCTCATCGACGTGAAAGAACCCGCTTGCCGCGCTGGCAGATTGTCGAATGAAGCGAGCAAACCGGTCGCCTCTGTCGGAAGGGGAAGACGGGCGCGGCCGGTTGGGCTCGACTTCATCGTCAGGGGCGCAGATAGGACCAGCCCAGCCGTTGCAGGCGCATGATTTCGACATAGCCCGCCGGGGCGTAGCCGATGCCGTCGATCATGTCGTCCTTGCTCAGGTTCAGCGCCTTCATCGTGTTCTGGCAGGCGACGAAGCGCACGCCCGTCGACATCGCGTCCTGCACCCGGTTGGCGGTCAGCGCATCGGCCTTGATCATGCCCAGCCCCGGTCCGATCACCACCACGGTGACATCGACCCGGCCCAGCTGTTCCTGCACGTTGTTGATGTTGGACAGGATCGTGTTCCATTTGTGGGAGTCGTCTTCGTTGATCTGAAACACGGCGCGATGCTTGGCGGCGGCCGCTTTGGCGGGTGCCGCGTCCGCCGTGCGAGGCGCAAGAGGTGCCAGCGCGAGCATGGCGATCAAGCTGAGAGTGGCGGCAATATTGGGCTTCATGTCGGTTATCCTTTGCGGCAATTCAGCAGTGCTCACTGTGCCACAAAATCTTCATGGAAAAAATCGATTGTGCCGTCATCGGCGCCGGCGTGATTGGCCTTGCGGTCGCCCGCAAGCTGGCCGCCGCCGGTCGCGAGGTGCTGATTCTCGAATCTGAAAGCGCTTTCGGAACAGGCATCAGCGCCCGCAACAGCGAGGTGATCCACGCCGGCATCTACTACCCGGTGGCTTCGCTCAAAGCCCGGCTCTGCGTCGCCGGACGTCAAATGCTCTACGCCTACTGCGCCGAACGCGGCATCGGGCATCGCCGCTGCGGCAAGCTGATCGTCGCCACCAACGACGTCCAGGAAAGCGAGCTGGTGCGGATCGAGGCCGGCGCCAGAAGCAACGGGGTCGACGATCTCGAATTGCTGAGCCGCGAACAGGCCCGCCGTCTTGAGCCGGCACTGGAATGCCGCGCTGCACTGCTCTCGCCTTCGACCGGGATTGTCGACAGCCACGCCCTGATGCTGTCCCTGCTCGGCGATGCGGAACGGGATGGCGCGGTTCTCGCGGTGAAAACCGCGGTGGTCGGCGGCGAGATCGTCGCCGGCGGCATCATCCTGACCATGACGGGCACTGACGGAACGACCACGCAACTACTCACCGGCAGCGTGATGAATTGCGCCGGCCTCGGCGCGCAAGGCGTCGCCCGCGCCCTGCGCGGCCTCGATCCGGCCTCGGTGCCGGCACTGCACTATGCCAAGGGCAACTACTACACCTTGGCCGGCCGCGCCCCCTTCGGCCACTTGATCTACCCGGTACCGGAGCAGGCGGGCCTCGGTGTGCACCTCACCCTCGACCTGGGCGGGCAGGCGCGCTTCGGCCCCGACGTGGAGTGGATCGATTCTCCCGACTACAAGGTCGACCCGGCGCGCGCCGATGCTTTCTATGCCGAGGTGCGGCGCTACTGGCCGCAGCTTGCCGATGGTGTGCTGGCGCCGGCCTATGCAGGCATCCGCCCCAAGTTACAGGCCGAGGGAGAAGCCGCGCAGGATTTCCTCGTCTCCGGTCCGGCCGCGCACGGCGTTCCCGGCCTGGTGTGTCTCTACGGCATCGAATCGCCCGGCCTCACGTCCTGCCTGGCGCTGGCCGATCATGTGGCGGGTCTGCTCTGAGCCCGGGAAAAGCGATTCACCACGGCGGGCACGGCGACACGGCGAGAATCCAATGCCTAAAAAGGGCGCTGCAACGCTCCCTTGAATCAAGGTAGCGCTTCACTCAAGCCTTTGCCCCGTAATCGCCGTGTCGCCGTGCCCGCCGTGGTTCGAATCAGGTTTTTTGGTTGAATTCCTGAAAACGTCGTGACCTGAATATTTCGAGATCAACGCCCGGTGAACTTCGGCGCTCGCTTTTCGAGAAAGGCCGCCAGTCCCTCGGCATAGTCAGTCGTGTCGAGAAACGCAAAGGAGGCGCGCTTTTCCGCTTCGCTCAAAGGCTGTCCGTCGAGCAAGCGGGCGATCCATTGCTTGTGCCAGCGCGCCACCAGCGGTGCGCCGGCGGCAATCCGCGCCGCCGTTGCCCGCGCTTCCGCCATCACCTCCTCGTCTTTGACGACGCGCGTCAGCAAGCCCTTGGCATAAGCCTCGGCGGCGCCGAGCAGGCGACCTTCGAGCAGGATCTCCTTCGCCAGCGCCGGCCCCGCGAGTTTCAGGACGCCGGCCAGCTCGCCGGGGTACATGGAAAATCCCAGCTTCATGATCGGCGCGCCGAACTTGGCGCTTTCGCCGGCAATGCGCAAATCGCAGGCACAGGCGATTTCCAGGCCGCCGCCGACACACGGGCCCATGATCGCGGCAAGCGTCGGCAGCGGGCAGTTTTCGATCGCCGCCAGCGCCTCGCCCACCGCCTCGTGGTAGGCCAGCGCGCGCTCGACATCGGCGCGGGCGGTGCGGAATTCCTCGATATCGCCGCCGGCGGCGAATACCTTGCCTTCGCCGCGCAGGATGATGCAGCGCAGCGAGTCGTCGCCGCCCAGTGCCGTCATGGTTTCGCGCAGTCCCTGCCACATCGCGGCATTCAGCGCGTTGAGCTTGTCCGGGTTGAACAACGTCACGGTGGCGACGTCGTCGTCGCGCCGGCTGAGAATGCTTGGAGTCATGGCCAAGCCTTTGCGGCGGAGTTGATCATTCGTGCATCTGCTTGCAATGGCTTTCGCGCGCAAAGCACAGCGCGATGCCGGCCACGACCAGGGCGGCGAATATCAGCGTGAAGCCGGAGCGGTAGGCGGCCGACTGGTACAGTGGGGCGCCGTTCTCGATCACGCCGTTCCAGCGCAGGTCAAGCATCCAGCCCACCGCCGGTTGCAGGAACATGCCGCCCATCAGTGGCCCCATGTTGCACACGCCCGAGGCCGTCCCCACCAGGCGCAGCGGCACCGATTCCTTGGCCCAGGCAAAGCCGATGATGATGTTGCCCGAGGCAAAACCGGTGGGCACCAGCAAGGCCACCAGCGCCCACAGCGGCAGCGGCAGAAAGATGATGGCCGACCAGCCCAGCAAGGCCACGCCGGAGGCGATCAGGTAGAGGGGCTTGCGCATGCCCATGCGCTCCGACCAGCTGCCCAGGAGAGGCCCGCCCAGCGCCCACGAGACCAGCAGCGTCGAAGTGATGGCCGCCGCCATTTTCGGGTCCAGCCCATGCACCTGGCGCAGATAGGGCACGCCCCACAGTCCGGCGAAAGTCAGCACCGCACCGGTGAAGCCGATCGGCACGGCCATCAGGATCCAGACGTTGCGGTAGGACAAGACTTCCATCAAGCCGCGCAGCACGGGGGTTGGCGCTTGCGACTGATGCGCGCCCTGAAAGTGGCTGGCGTAGCCGCGCTCGCTCGGGTCGTCGCGCACGCGCAGCCAGGTGGCGATGCACAGCAGTGCCGTCAGCCCCGCCGTCAGCGCCATCACCGGCCGCCAACCGAAAAGTTCGACGACGAAGCGCAGCGGCACGCCCGCCACCACGCCGCCGACTACGCCCATCAGCAGCGCCATGCCAGACGCCAGCGCATATTGCTGCGGCGAGAACCAGTGGCTGGCCAGCTTGAGCATGGAAACAAAGGCCACCGCCACCGAGGCGCCGATCAGCAGACGCCCGGCGCTGGCCCAGTAGATGTCCGGCGCAAACGCAAACAAGGCCGTGCCCAGCGCGGCCACGCCGGCCCCGGCGGTGAGCAGGCGGCGCGGCCCCCAGCGGTCGGCAATCATTCCGGTCGGAATCTGCATCGCGACATAGGAGTAGAAATAGAAGGCCGACAGATTGCCCAGCGCAGCGCCGCCGATGGCGAATTCCGTCATCAGCCGGTCGGTGATCACCGCCGGCGCCACGCGCTGGTAGAAGCCGATCAGATACAGCAGGGCGCCCAGGCCCCAGACGCTCCAGGCAAGCAGCGCCGGCGGAAAGGCGAGTCTCCCTGCCAGTCCCGTTGCCGGAGCGTGATGTGAGGCTGGCGTATCGGCCGGCGCGGACCCGGTACCTGGTGCGCTCATGCCGGAAAGGCCTCCGCCCACCACAGTCGTGCCTTGAGGCCCCAGGTTGTGGCGTAGCCGACCACGCGAAAGCGCACCTTGCCGTCGGCATCGACCACGAAATGTGTCGGCACGCCGCGCACATTCCAGGCCATCGCCTGCGCGCCGCTGGCATCGATCAGCGCCGGCAGCTTGATGCCGCGCTCGCGCAGGTGCTGGCTCACCGCTATGGCATCCCCCGATTGCATGGCGACCGAATACACCGGCCAGCTTTCCGCGACGGATTCGATATTGCCTTCCTCGGCCTTGCAAACCGGGCACCAGACGGACCAGAACACCACCAGGCCCGGTGTTGTCGCGCGCATCGCCGTGCCACCAGCGCCAGCGCTCTGCGTCCCGTTGGGAACTTTTCCGGCCAGGTCCACCGTCACGCCGTCATTGCGCAAGCCATGCAACGGCGGTGCCGCGCCATCGGGCAGGCCCTGGTTCTGCCACAGCGAGAGGCCGACCAGCACGGACACAACCAAGCCCGCCTCGAGCGCCCAGCGCTTCCAGCCGCGCCGGGGAAAGGGATTGCGGAAACGCAATAGAAACTTCATCGACGAATCTTAGCCGACGCCGCGCGCATTCATTCCAGTGCCGGCGAACGCGTGCCCCGGCAGCTTCGCACTACCGATTGCTGGCGGCGAGCTTGATGCTGAAGCCGATCAGCGCGATGCCGGCAAGCCGGGTGGCAACTTTTCGCGCCGAGGGAATGAGGCCCAAGCGCCGGGCGACGGCATTGCCCAGCAGCACCAGCCCGGCCTGGTAGAGCAGGCTGATGATGGTGACGTGGGCCATCATCGCCAGCAGCGTCACGCTCGACGAATCCGGCCGCAAAAACAGTGGGAAGAAGGCGACAAAAAACAGCACCACCTTGGGGTTGGTCAGGCTCACGGCGCAGGCCTGGCGGAAATAGACCCCGGCCGATTTCCGCGCCTCGCGCAAAGGCGCATCCTGGCCCACCGGCGCACGCAGGAGCTGCATCCCCATCCAGCACAGGTAGGCCGCGCCGAACCACTGCAGCGACAGGAACAGCACCGGGTTGGCGTTCAGCACGGCAGCGAGGCCCGCCACCGCCGCGACCATGAAAATGAAATCGCCCAGCAGCGTGCCGAGCACCGCGCCAAATCCTGCGCCGACGCCGTTCCTCGCGGTGGCATTGAGGATGGCAAGCGTTCCCGGCCCTGGAATGATCTGGAACACCAGGACCGCGGCAACAAAGCTGGCGTAGTTCTGAATCTCGAACACCGGTGTATCTCCCGTTGAACCTGTCGATGGCTTGAGTCGCGCTTACGCGTCGCTCATTATGCCTCCACGGTGTGCGCCGGGCCGGACAGGTTTCTGCGCGGCGGTGGTGGACGCAGATGCGGCGCTTCCCATCACCCGCGACGGGTCGGTCTCGCTTGGCGCCACGTTTTGGGAAATGAATAAGTCGCTACCGTTCGGGCTGAGCCAGTCGAAGCCCTTTATTTGACAGGCTGGCGTTTCGACCGTTCGACAAGCTCACGGCTCAACGCGAACGGGCTTGATCAGTGATTTCTTGGTTACCGAATGTGCCGGCCACGATGTTCCTGTTGAGGACAGGCGCCGTCAACGCGGAAAGGCGCAGCACTTGCTGGCCGCGCGCGTCGAAATTGGCGGGATCGAGCCAGCGCCTGAATGCCGCATCGAGCGCCGGCCACTCGTGGTCCATGGCCGCGTACCACGCCGTATCCCGGTTGCGACCCTTGACCACCGTCGCCTGGCGGAAAATGCCCTCGAACGAAAAGCCCAGGCGCTGCGCCGCCGCGCGCGACGGCGCATTCAGCGTGTTGCATTTCCATTCATAGCGCCGGTAGCCGAGAGCGAAAGCCCGTTCCATCATCAGATACATGGCCTCGGTCGCCGCCGGTGTGTGCTGCAGCGCCGGCGAATAATTGATGTGGCCCACCTCGATCGAGCCGCTCTCCGGCTTGATCTGCAAATAGCTGGCGACACCCGTCGCCCGGCCGCTGGCCAGATCGACAATGGCGAAAAACAGCGGGTCGCTTGTGTTGCAGACCTGCTCCATCCAGTCGCGGTAGTCGGCCAGGGATGGGTAGGGCCCATACGGCAGATAGATCCAGATTCTGCCCTCGGTATCCAGCGCATTCGCCGCGTACAGGCTTTCCGCGTGACGCGCCGGGTCAAGCGGTTCAAGGCGACAAACCCGCCCCGCCATGGCTTCGCGCTGCGGACGGGGCGGCGCTTGCCAATCAGGCACCCGCGCGCCGATCGGCGGGTTCAGGGGGTTCAGTTCGCTGGCCATGAGGTTTCCTGTTTGCAAGTGGTGTTGTGCCCCGGCCATCGCGAGGGCAAGGTCCGGATCGGATGATATTCCGCCGTGGCGGGCGTAAAGTATTCTGCCGCGCAGATGTGCCTTCGAGTCTCGCGCGCAATGCTTTGAGGCAAGCACCCCGGCGCCGGCGAGTTCATGCGCGGGCGCCTCATCGGTCTGTCCTCATGCTGCAGCGAGAGCCCATCGTGCGAGCGCAAAAATCACTCCGGCGAGATAGAGCGTGCCGAAGATGCGCTGGTTGTGTCTGGCCAGCCATTCCGGCAGATAGATATCGAAATTGGCGCGGCGGTCATCCGTGTATCGGGCCGCGACGGCGGTGAGCGGGCAGCGGAACTTGTTGGCCACCAGCACGACCACCTCGCCGGCGACGGCAAGGCTAAGCCAGGCCGCCGTAACGTGCCTTCCATACAGGGAGGCCAGCGGGATGGCGATGATGCATCCGGCAAAGAAGGCCCAGACCACGGTGTGAACCAGCCTCACCCTGGCCAGGGCGGCCGCGGCATCCGGGGTCGCGAGGCGGTCGGCCATGGGCGGGTCGTCTAGCGCTTGATCCCTGCCGCTTGAGGCGGCAAAGCGTCGGAGTCAGTCAGCATGGACGGTGGGCTGGATAGGGGTTAGACGATGAAGCATTGCAGAGCGCCAAATGACAATAGCGCGCGCAAGGAATACCCCGCTGAGAAGGCCATAGCAAAGGCTGACTGTGGCGATGAAGCTTGTTTCGCCGGCAATCGGAAGCTGGCGGGCCATGATCACGCCTACGAGATACTTGGTAAAGAAAATGGCCATCATGAAAGCCAATGGAAGCCAGCTGCCCGGTATCAAAAACCGCTGGGTTGCGGTGGAAAAGCCGACGCCTTTTGGTGCGGCAAGGCTTACGCCAATCCCGACGGCGATGGCGACGCCCAGAACCCAGGGCACCAGGCCGATGGCAATCGCGCCGAAGGCGGAAAGCACGCCATGGAACGACAAAACGATCATGGCAACCGGAAGTATCGAGACTTTGCCGCGGCTGATCGCTCTGTCCTTGCTCTGGAAGTAGCCCACCGCAAGAAGTACGAAAAAGAGGACGAACACCCAGGGTGGCGTATGTTTCAGAATCTCGATCAAGAACGAGGTCTTCATGCCTATGGCTTGACGAAAAAGTACGCCCAACGTCCGGTGGAATGATGGGTTCGGCGACTACGCGGCAAGCTTGATGACCTTGAGTGCCTTACGTCCTTGCTCCGCGTGCCACAGGTCGTACTGCACCTGTTGGCTCAGCCAACTCTCGGCGCTGGTGTTAAAGGCGATGGATAAACGTATCGCCATTTCGGGACTGATGCCAGAGCGCCCATTGAGGATCGCCGAAAGGGTTTTACGGCTTACGCCCAAACCTTCGGCAGCCTCGGTAACCGTCAGACCGGCAGGCTCCAGGCACAGCGACTTGATGATTTCACCCGGATGAGGGGGGTTGTGCATACGCATAGCAAATTACCTCAGTGATAGTCTTCGTAGTCCAGCAGTTCGGCATCTCTTCCCGCGAACTGAAACGTGACCTGCCAGTTGCCGCTCACCCACACCGACCACACGCCTTTGCGCTCGCCCTTGAGTGCATGGAGTCGCAAACCGGCCAAGTCCATATCTCGAGCAGCCGTTGCAACATGCAGCCGACCGAGTATGAGTCGCAGCCGCTCCGCGTGCTGAGCCTGGATGCCCGACTTGGCGCCATGCTCGAAGAAGCGGGCCAGGCCCTTGTGTTTGAAACTTAGGATCACGCGTAATCGTGACCCGATACGTTACAGGGTGCAAGTGGCCGAACGTTCAAAATCACCGGTCTCGCGCGGTTTCTCGCGCGAGGTCCGGTGCATTGCAGGGCTGGGCCACTCTCGCCACACTCTCCGGTCAACCCACTTCCGAATCACTCAATTTGCGACAGCGAAGGAATGCGATGATGAAAAGTATTGCGAGCACAAGGTCGACTACAGCGGGTGCGGCTGTCATCGCGACAACTCGATCTGCGGCATACAGAAGAAGTGTCGAAATGGAAGAAAGGAGCTTCTCCGCAATTGCCGGAAGCATAAACAACCGATAGCGCCGAACGTCACTGGCAATGAGCAGGAAGGCAAATTGCCAAGCCAAAGCGACCCCAAGGAATCCGTAGAACTGCTCTGGGTGGGAGAACGGCGGAGGAAAATCACGGGCCAGCATTTCCTCCATGAAGTAAAGCGGCGTAAGAACCAAGATGCCGTATATCCCTCCCCAGAAAAATACACGTTTAGCAAAGAGTGCTTGACGAGTCATTTATCGGCCTCTGACAAGAGTGAGTAGTCGCCCAACGACGGGTTCGGCCACGCCGTCCACGAGGAAGACTCAGGTAGCGAGCAGCCGGCACCGGGAAATGCGCGAAAGCGTTTCGCCCATGATTTCACGGGCGATCGCCGTATCGTAGTTGGCCTGTCCCCGAAGCCACCAGCCGTCACTGAGCCCAAAGTACCGACACAGCCGTAGATCGGTGTCGGCTGTGATCGCCCGTTTGCCCGCGACAATATCTCCGATCCGCTGAGGGGGAACGCCGATATCCTTGGCCAAACGGTACTTCGTCAGGCCAAGCGGCTTGAGGAACTCTTCGTCCAGCATTTCGCCGGGAGAAACAGGGGGAACGGTGCGCACGACTATGCTCCTTCAGTGGTAATCCACAATCTCAACATTCTTCGGACCTTCTACGGTCCAAACAAAGCACACACGCCACTGGTCGTTGATGCGGATGCTATGTTGTCCCTTGCGATTTCCCTTCAGTGCTTCCAATTGATTACCGGGTGGCACACGCAGATCTTCCAGGACAGCAGACCAGTCGAGCTGTTCAAGCTTGCGTAGCGCGGGCCGCTCAACATTGACCCAGCGACGGACGCGCTTTCCGAGAAAGAGCGCCTGCGTGTCCTTGCATTTGAAGCTCTTAATCGCCATTTGAAAAGACTAACGCGTGGCATACATAACGTCAAGCGTTAATATAGTTCATTCACAGCGCGCAGAAGGATTTCGTGGGGCCGAACGTGGAAGTCACCGGCGCTGCGCGGCTTTATCGCGCAGCGTCCGTGTTGATGGATGGGTTGGGCCTCATGCACTTGCGAATGATTGCTCACTTGGCGCTGAATGTGCCGCACAAGTCGGCGGTGACAAACACCAAGGACAGTTCCTTTGCCGGGACAATGACTTCGAACGCTGCGCCTTTCGAAAGTGCCTGCTGGGTGATTGTTGTGGCGTACCCATTCTTGCGCATAAGCGCCGCAAAGGATTGCGGATCCGTGACCGCGCCCAGATCAGGAACCTTGCGTTTCAGTGACTCAATTCTTGCGCACTCTCCATGGCGTGCCATGAGGAACCATTGCTCCGATGCTTGGAGCGGAGTGCCTGCCAGCAAAGCAAGGAAAAGGAAGAACTTCAACGGTGAAGGTGGCATGGTGGGTGAAGAACTACAAAAGTCGGCGCTGGTGACACGGCGGCCAACGCAAAGGAAGAGGCGGCCAAGTTCGACATAAATCTAGGAGGCCCAACGTTTAAATTCACCAGACGCTGCGCGGCTTCATCGCGCAGCGTCTGGTGGAATGATGGGTTCGGCGTCACTACGCGAAGAGCATGAATGCTGCTAACACGCCGTTTGCAATCATAAGTACAAAATCGATGCCAAAAATGAAGAGCATAGGCCCACTTACAACTGGCCACAGCGATTCGCCTTGCCTGCCACCTCCCATAGCCACAGGCACATTGAACGCGAACTGACTGGCATGTGCAATTGAGAACACGAGCGCAAACAAAGCTACCTGTTTGGGGTCCGGGAACAGAGACTGGTTGAACAAGATCAGCGCAGCAAAGGCCGCAAACGCAAAGTTCATCCCGCCAAGAAACCGAACTGATGCGGATACCGTCCGGAACAACGGGGAGTCACGCGCAGACTTCGGTACGAGAATCTTTGCGGCGGTGTCTGGGGTAAGACTGAAGTATCGAAAAGCGGCCCCAAACCAGAGCACGTTCAGGACAAGAATAATGTTAATGGCAGTAATGGAAGAGTTCATTGGGGCTCCTTGAATCACGGGGTACTTTTCTCTGACGCCGAACGTAGAAGTCACCGGCGCTGCGCGGCTTTATCGCGCAGCGTCCCCTGCACCGCAGGGTTGGGCGTCGCCGCCGATTGCTGGACAACTGAAGAGTAGTGCTGTACATTAATGCGTACATATTCGGAGCCCTGACATGGATGCAATGACCTACACCACCGTTCGCGCCAACCTCGCCA
>JAIPCT010000045.1 GCA_021738065.1 Burkholderiaceae bacterium | reverse complement strand
CCATCCAGTAGCCCGGACGGAACAGGGTAAAAGTCACCAGCAGCAACAGCGCCGCCTCCCAGATCTTGTTGCGAGTGATGAACCAGCCCTGGGTCGCCGCGGCAAACATCAGATTGGCCAGGATAGCGGTAGATACTGTAAGGAACAGATGCCAGTAGCTGTCGATGCCTATCAACAACAACTGAGTGTTGAAGATGAACATGAAGGGCAGGATCGCCGTACGAATGCTGTAACCGAAGGCGGTGACGCCGGTCTTGATCGGGTCGCAGCGCGCGATGCCGGCGGCGGCATACGAGGCCAGGCCCACCGGTGGGGTGACATCGGCCATCAGGCCGAAGTAGAAGACGAACAGGTGCACCGCGATCAGCGGCACCAGCAAGCCGCTCTGGGCGCCCAGTTCGACTACCACCGGCGCCATCAGCGTCGATACGACAATGTAATTGGCAGTGGTCGGCAGGCCCATGCCGAGAATCAGGCTGATCACCGCCACCAGACCCAGCATGACCATCAGGTTGCCGCCGGAAATCAATTCGACCAGTTCGGTCATCACCAGTCCGACGCCGGTGAGCGTCACCGTGCCGACGATGATGCCGGCGGTGGCCGTGGCGACGCCGATGCCGATCATGTTGCGTGCGCCGGTGACCAGGCCGGTGAGCAAGTCGCCGAAGCCCTCGCGAACCGAAGCCAGAAGTTCGCCACGCTCGCGAAAAAAGGCAATGATCGGCCGTTGCGTGACCAGGATGAACATCAGGAACATCGTGGCCCAGAAAGCCGAGAGCGCCGGCGAGAGTTCCTCGACCATCAGGTTCCAGATCAGCGCGACCACCGGCAGCAGGAAATGCAGTCCCGACTTCAGCGTCGGCCCTGCCGGCGGCAGCTTCTCGATCGGCAGATTTGGATCGTCCATGTGCAGTTCGGGGTAGTGCGAGCCGAACTTCAGCAAGCCGATGTAGGCGGCGAGCATCAGCACCGCGACAATGTACAGCGAGGCATCGCCGGCAACATGCTTGATCCAGCCGAAGCCGTAATACACAACACCGGCCAGCACGATGACGCCGGAAACCGTCATCAGCCACGACACCATGCGATTGCGCAAGGGGCCGGGGTCGTCGCGCGGGATGCCGCGGATGTCGGCCTTCATGGCTTCGAGGTGCACGATGTAGAACAGCGCGATGTAGGAAATCAGCGCCGGCAGGATGGCGTGCTTGAGCACCTGGGTATAGGGAATGCCGACGTACTCGACCATCAGGAAGGCCGCCGCGCCCATCACCGGCGGCATGATCTGGCCGTCGACCGAAGCCGCAACTTCGACTGCTGCCGCTTTGTCCGGACGATAACCGACGCGCTTCATCAAGGGAATGGTGAAGGTGCCGGTGGTGACCACATTGGCGATCGAGGAGCCGGAGATCACACCGGTCGCCGCCGAAGCCAGCACGGCTGCTTTCGCCGGACCGCCGCGCAGGTGGCCGAGCAGCGAGATCGCCGACTTGATGAAGTAGTTGCCCGCACCGGCGGTTTCCAGCAGAGCGCCGAACAACACAAACAGAAAGATGAAGCCGGACGAGACGCCGAGTGCGACGCCGAATACACCCTCGGTGGTCAGCCACAGGTGCGACATGCCCTTGCCCAGCGAGGCACCCTTGTGCGCGATCATGTCGGGCATGTGAGGGCCGAGGAATATGTAGCCGATAAAGGTCAGTGCGAGGATGACCATCGGCAGACCGAGCGAACGGCGCGCGGCTTCGAGCAGCAGTGCGATGCCGCCCACCGAGGCGACGAGATCGAGCGTGCTGGGCTGGCCGGGACGCGTCGACAACTCAGCGTAGAAAAGGAACAGGTAGGAGGCGCAGAAGACCGCAACCAGCGCAATGACCCAATCCAGTACAGGAATGCGGTTGCGGGGCGAGCCCTTGAACGCCGGATAGGCGAGAAAAGCCAGAAACACCGCGAAACCAAGGTGAATGGCGCGCGACTGGGTGTCGTTGAGGACGAATATCCCCAGCGAGAACGGCAGCGGCGAGGCGATCCAGAGCTGGAACAGCGACCAGGCCAGCGCCGTCATCATCACAAATTTCGCCACGATGCCGGTGGGCTTGCGGCCTCCGGTATCGGCTTCGGCCACCAGCTGTTTCAGCTGCTCGTCCGACAAACTCGATGCGGCTTCTTTTTCGGTCATGTAAGCGCCTCCCGAAGACTCAACGCAAGACGGCCCCGATCGGGGCCGTCAGATTGCCCACCGGGAATATTGGGCTATCCCCAATTCCCGGACAATTTCGAGCTTTTTACATCCAGCCCTTTTCCTTGTAGTACTTCACCGCACCGTCATGCAGCGGAGCCGACAGGCCATTCTTGATCATGTCTTTCGGATCGAGATGGGCAAAGGCGGGATGCAGCTTCTTGAAGTCTTCGAAGTTCTCGAAGACTGCCTTGACCATCAGATAAACGGTCTCGGCGGAAACCTTGGAAGACGAAACAAAGGTTGCAACTACACCATAGGTCTTGGTGGGTTCCGGATTGCCTGCATACATGCCGCCGGGGATCGTTGCCGTGGCGTAGTAGGGAAACATCGAGACCAGCTTGTCTACCGCCGGGCCAGTGATATTCACCAGCTTGGCGCCACAGGTCGTGGTCGGATCCTGAATGTTTGCGGAAGGATTGCCGACCACGTAGGCGAAGCCGTCGATCTTGTTGTCGCACAGTGCCGGGCCGTGTTCGTCAGCTTTCAGTTCGGAGGCCAGGCTGAAATCGCTCATCTTCATGCCGCTGGTCTCGAGCAGGACTTCCATCGTCGCCCGCGTGCCGGAACCGGGGTTGCTGACGTTGAAACGCTTACCCTTGAAATCGGCCAGTGACTTGGCATTGGCTTCCTTGCGGGCGAGCACTACCAGCGGCTCCGGATGAACGGAGAATACCGCGCGCAATTCGCTGACAGCACCGTCCTTGAACTGGTTGGCACCCTTGGCGGCGTTGTACTGCACGTCTGATTGAGCGACGCCAAAATCGAGTTCGCCGGCCTTGATGGTGTTGATGTTGTATACGGAACCGCCGGTGCTTTCAACCGAGCAGCGGATGCCGGTTTTGGCGCGATCCTTGTTCATCAGGCGGCAAATCGCACCGCCTGCGGCGTAATACACGCCGGTGACACCACCCGTGCCGATGGTGACGAATTTCTGTTGAGCCGATGCTGTCGGGCTGGCAAGTCCAACAGAAACAGCCAGTGCTGCGGCGAGCGCCGTAAATTTTTTCATGATTTTGTCTCCTGCTATTAGGTTGTAGGAACTGATAGAGAAATCGGCTCCACGGGGTCCGGTTGATCCGGACTGTTTTGATTGCAGTGAATTTATATCTTATGCTCTTAAAACGATTGGGGCAACCCGTAGCGAAAACCGTAGCGAAAACCGCTTTTCATATCGGCCAAAAATTACCAGCCGCCGGCTACCGATACATCTGCACAACGCTAGAGCCAACCCGGGCACCAGAGTCGCTTGAAACCATGCGGGTTCCTGTTTGCTGCTAGAGATTGCACAGGGTCAGTTCGAAATTGACCAGCGACTCAAGCTGTCGCGGCCGCTGGTCCATGTCGGGGCGCAGGAAACGAATGTTGATGGCAAACTTGCCGGCCGATATTTCCGGCAGGCACGGTTCGCCCTGGCCGGTTCTGAGACGGATCAATTGCGCGCTGCGGCCACTCAGCATCAATTGAAAGGCGCCGCGCTGGGCCGTTTTCTGCTCGGGCCGGCCCGAGGCGCGCAACAGGCGCAAAACAATGGCCAGTCCGGCCCGGATCGGCATCATCGGCGCGATCCAATTGCGAATGTCCTGCTGGCGCAGCGCCGGATCGCGATGGCGCCAATAGTGGTAGCCCGGCAGATCGAATTCGCAGACGCCGCCCGGAATCGCCGAACGGTTCTTGATCGCCATCAGCCACTCGTTCTCGCGCAGGTAATGGCCGATCTTGCCGTGCATGGCGAGCAGCATGGAACTCGCCTGCTCGATTTCATAGAGCGCGCCGGAAAGCGCATCCTCGGAAATCTCAGGATTGTTGCGGAATGACAGCAGTATCTGGCGCTGGCGTTCAAGTTCCTGCACCAGATCAAACTTCAACTCCGCGCGCCCGGCGACCTCGAGAATCTCAAAAAGCGTGACCAGCGCCACATGATGTTCCATGGCGCCTTCGGCGGCGGCGAAATGCGTGATCTTGTCGAACAGATCTTCTAGCCGCAGCAAGGTGCGAACGCGCTCGCTGAGAGGGTATTCGTAAGTGATCACATGCGAGCCGAATCAGGGAAATGGCTGCGATTGTGACCCAATTCAGTGCAAATCTCAATCAAACGACCGGATATCCAGGTAGGCACCGCATCTAGTTGAGCAATGCTCGGGCCACTTCATCGTCACCGCCAAAGCCTTCGTCATCACTATCCTCGGCGAGGAGTTCCTCGAGGATCAGCGCGTCGACTTCATGGCGATAGCGCCAGATCACAGCCAATACGATCACCTTGAGGCGGTCGAGGCTGACCTCCGCGTCGGACAGGGCCAGAGCTCGCTCTATGACGGCTTCGCGCAAGCGTGCATCAACGGCATCGTGTTGCTCAAGAAAAGTAATGAAACCACGGCAAGCGGCGGGCAAGCGCTCTTGCTCTTCTTCGCTGTAAATTCGCACGGAACCGGCGAACGACGGACTGCGACAGCCCCCCCCGTCTTCTCCTGCCAGACCGTCAAGCCAGGACAGGGCGGCGGTGATGTCGTCGTTGCCAAAGCCCGCGGCCGAAAGTTTCTTGGCCAGCACGGCAGGTTCCGGACAGGCATCGGGAAGGTAGTTTTCGAAAAGGTAAACCAGAATATCAATCATGAAGTGAGTGCAGCCTTTGGTAGAGACCACCGGGTAATTGGGCTATGCGGCCAGCGAGTTCCATGGGCAGCAGCATGGCAAGAAGGTCCGCAGGCGTCAAGCCGCTGCGCTCAGAAAGCACGTCGACACCGCACGGCGCGTCGCCCAGGATTGCAAGTACTTGCTCTTCTTTTCCGTTGCCATCTGGCTGGGTGTCGTGAGGATTTCCGGTCTCGATTCGGAGTGCTTGGTACGGCGATTCCCAACGCAATTCTTCAAGGATGTCCTGCGCCGACTCGACCAGTTTTGCCCCTTGGCGAATCAGTTGATGGCAGCCTCGCGACAGCGGTGAATGAATGGGCCCGGGAATCGCGAACACGTCGCGCACCGCCTCCGCCGCGAGCCGCGCCGTAATCAGCGAGCCGCTGCGCGCAGCGGCCTCGACGACCAGGCAGCCCAGCCCGAGACCGGCAATGATGCGATTGCGACGCGGAAAATTGGCCGCCAGCGGCGGCGTGCCGAGCGGAAATTCGCTGACGACGACGCCACTTTCTGCAATCTTGCGGGCCAACGCCTCGTTGCGCGCCGGATACAGACGATCGGCCCCGGTGCCGATCACGGCGACGGTTGCGGCCGTGGTTGCCAGGGCGCCGCGATGAGCGGCAGCGTCGATACCCAGAGCCAGCCCGCTGACGACCGTCAGGCCGGCCTCGCCCAGCGCTTTCGAGAAAGCCTCGGCATCGCGTTCGCCCTGTGCCGTCGCGTTGCGGCTGCCCACCACGGCCAGCATCGGCCGATTGAGCGCGGCGCTGTTGCCTTTGGCGTAAAGCAGCGCCGGCGGATCATCGGAGGTCAACAGGCGCTGCGGATAGTCCGTGTCGGCAAGGGTCAGAATCTGATTGCCGGGCTGAGCGGCCCAGTCCAGCGCCGCTTCAATCGCGGCCGCACTGTCATGGCCGCGCATTCGGTCGGCCAGCGCCGCACCGATAACCGCAGCGAGCGCAGCGTGGGTGGCGTCGAAAATTGCCGACGGCAGGCCGAAGGTCTTGAGCAACGAGCGTTGCGCTTCACCGCCAACACCGGGTACCAGCGTCAGACGGAGCCAGGAAGCAAGTTCTTGGCGATCCGTCATGATGTCCGCTCAGTCGCTTTGCGCCGGCGTCAGGGCGTGCGAACGGTGTCGCCGACAACCACGGGGCGCACGGCGTTCATCACCAGCGCGTAGGAAACCCGGTCGAAAACACGGAAGACAAACAGCAGGCCATTGCGCGCGTCGGGAAGCTTGTAATTCGATTTCTCGCCCTCGAAACGATTGGTGACTTCGGCGCCGGCCAGATCGACCGCAAACACGTGGCCAGGCTCCAGTCCGTCGGCCTTGCCGCGATTCAACGTGATCACGGACTGCGGCCCACCGAAATTGACACCGCTGTAAATGGACAGTATCCGGGCGCCGATCTTCTTCGAGGGCGCGCGGGGAATGTAGCTTGGAACATCCTGCGGCGGCGCCACCAGCAAGCGATCGTCACGAACGATTTCCTGCTTGGAGGTGACGATCAAAAAACTCGACGGGTTGCCGGTTTTTGTCAGGCGCGCAGTACCAAGAAACACGGCTTCATGGCCGAGTGTTTCCCCGGTGTCGGGATCGAGCAAGGCTTTGCCTTGACGGAAAAGCTGCCACAGCCTGGGTCCTCCGGCCTTGACTTCCGTCGTGAAGATCTGGTCGCCGGCGCCGGCGATCACACGGTCGTCTTGCAGCGCTACGACGCGCGGCGCTTCTTCGAGACCCGCCTTGTCGAGCACGCGCGGCTCGCTGAGGAAAGGCTCGATGTCCTGCGGCCGAATGGACGGGATACCCTTCCTCAGCGGTTCGACGTACTCATGCCGCTGTTCGACGATGGTCTCCAGTTTCACGCGCGGTTCCTTGCCGCTCCTGTCGAGCACGATCACCTGGCCCGGATAGATGCGCTGCGGATTCTTGATCTCTTCGGCGTTGAGTTTCCACAACTCGCCCCAGCGGTAGGGGTCCTTGAGGAACTTGGCGGCAATCCCCCACAAGGTGTCGCCACGAACCACGACATGCCGATCGGGGGCGCCATCGGCCAGATCCGTGGGCTGTACTCCCTGGGCGAGCACCAGAGTGCTTGAAATGCTGATGAGCAGCGCAGATATAATGCGACGCATGGCTTGATCTCCTGGCCGAGTGTCTGTGTGGATGGCGAACCACCCGAGTATCTGGCGGATTCTGCCCGACAATTCCTCCAGCATCAATTCTTTCAAGAGCGCTTTCATGGCCCTATTGCAGATATTGCGTTACCCCGATCCCAGGCTGCAGCAGAAGGCCGCACCCGTAAAAGTGGTGGATGAACGTATCCGCCAGCTTGCCGCCGACATGGCCGAAACCATGTATGCCGCGCCCGGCATCGGCCTCGCCGCCTCGCAGGTAGACCAGCATGTGCGCCTGATCGTGATCGACATTTCCGAAGACAAGTCGCAGTTGCAGACCTTCATCAATCCCGAACTGCTGGAGCTCTCCGGAGAAATCGAGGGCGAGGAAGGCTGCCTTTCCGTACCCGGCATCTACGACACCGTCAAACGCGCCAGCCACGTCAAGGTCCGCGCGCTGGGACTCGATGGCAAAGCCTTCGAGATGGAGGCCGACGAGTTGCTGGCAGTCTGCATTCAACACGAAATCGATCATCTCGAAGGCAAGGTTTTCGTCGACTACCTGTCGCGCCTCAAGCGGGAGCGCATCAAAAGCAAGCTGATCAAGCAAGCGCGCGAAACCTTCTGACGCTCACGCAACGGATGGCGGAATTCCAGACCATGAAACAGGGGAAACGCTGCAAGGCGGACCGCCTTCGCCCGTCCACTACCGCGTGGAGAGGCTGCCGATGTGCGCGTTTCGCTCGACGAGTTGCCACCGCTGCGAACACGGAATTCCAGCTTAAATGAAACTGATCTTCGCCGGCACGCCCGAGTTTGCCGCACGCGCGCTTGAGTCGATTCTCGCCGCCGGCCACGAGGTCGTGCTGGTGCTGACCCAACCCGACCGGCCCGCCGGGCGCGGCATGACTTTGCAGGCCTCCGCCGTCAAGAAAGTGGCATTGGCCCATCGCATTCCGCTGTATCAACCCGCGCGCCTCAAGGATCCGGCAACGCATGAAACGATACACCTCGCCTGCACCGGGCAGGGTGCCGAGCTGATGGTGGTTGCCGCCTACGGGCTGATCCTGCCGCAAGCCGTGCTCGACCTGCCGCGCCGCGGCTGCATCAACATCCACGCCTCGTTGCTGCCACGCTGGCGCGGTGCGGCGCCGATCCATCGCGCCATCGAGGCCGGCGACGGGAAGACCGGCATCACCATCATGCAAATGGAAGCCGGGCTGGATACCGGGCCGATGCTGCTGGCCGAGACCCTTGCCATCGACGCGCAAGACAGCACCGGCAGCCTGCATGATCGCCTTGCCGAACTCGGCGGCAAGCTCATCGTCACGGCGCTGGCGCGCATCGATGAACTCGTTGCCGCCCCACAGCCCGATGCCGGCGTGACCTATGCCAACAAGATCGACAAGGCCGAAGCCAGGCTGGACTGGAATCAGCCGGCGGCCGCGCTGGCGCGAAAGATACGCGCCTTCAATCCCTTTCCCGGCGCGGTCGTGACCCTGGCCGGCGAGCCAGTCAAGGTCTGGCGCGCCGCAATCGCGGATGGTCACGGCCAGCCGGGTCAGATACTGGCCGCCACCGCCGAAGGCATCGTCGTCGCCTGCGGCGAGGGTGCGCTGCGCCCCACCGAGCTGCAAAAGCCCGGCGGCCGCCGTGTCGCCAGCGCCGACTTTTTGCACGGTACGCCCCTCAAGCCGGATTGAGCGCCGCCGGCCGGCATCAAAGTTGCACGTGGAGGGATTCGCCTATCATTGGCTCGTTTCCTGCCGACGTTACCCATGATCACCAATCTGCCAAGCCGGGGCCTTGCGCGCCGCATCTATCTGGCCTTCCTGCTCGCCGCCGTCATTCCGACCGCGGTGGCGGGCGCAATCGGCGTCTATTTCTCGCTGGAAACCCTGCGCCAGGAAACCCTGCGCCATCTGCAACAGGAAGTGGTGGTGCGCGCCCAGGGCATGGCGCGCTTCTTCGATCAGCTCGCGGCGGAACTTCTTTATCTGGCCGATGCGCCGGCACTCGGTGATCTGCGCGGCGCACTGGCCAAGGGCGATGCCGGCGCGATACGGAGCGCGACCGGCCGCATCGAGCGCGATTATGCAACCCTGGCCGGCACCTACCCGCACATTTACCAGATCCGCTATCTCGCCGCCGACGGCCGCGAAGTGGTGCGGGTGGACAAGAAAGACGACCGTGTCGCCATCGTTCCGGCGGCCCAGTTGCAGAACAAGGCGGAGCGCTACTATTTTCTCGACGCCATGCGCGTCCGCCCCGGCGAGCTGTCCGTCTCGCCGCTCGATCTGAATGTCGAATTCGGCCGCGTCGAACTGCCCGAGCGACCGGTGATCCGCGTGGCAACGCCGATCGGCAACAGCGCCGGGAGCAACGAAGGCGTGCTGATCATCAATCTTCATGCCGGCTTTCTGCTTGAACAAGTCCAGCAAATGGCGCAATTACGGGAGGGAACGGCCTACCTGTTCGACCGCTCGGGGCATTTCGTCGCGCGCACCGCGGGTGAGAGCGCCGGATTTTCCATGCAACCGGTGGCAAAGCTCGCCGCGCGCCTGGGAGCCGACACACTGCGGGAACTCCTCAGTGCCGAGGACGGCACGGTATCGGTGGCCGACAGCATCTTCGCCCATGCCACCATCCGCTTTGGCGCTGCCTACCCCAGCGCAGAGCGCTCGCAGTGGGTCATGGCGGTCGGCTTTCCCGAGCAGCAGCTGTTCCTCGCCCTGTTCAATCTTTACGCGCTGTATGCCATTCTGACCATCAGCCTGCTGGCGACAGCGATCGGCGGCTATGCCCTGTCGCGCCATCTGCTCGGACCGCTGGAGGCCCTGAGCCGCGAAACCGAGGCGATCACAAAGGGGGACTTCTCGCGCCGCATCGAGGTTCGCGGACGCGACGAGATCGCCGGGCTGGGCGACAAGTTCAACCTCATGGCGGAGCGCATTCAGCAACTGGTCGGTTCGCTCGCCGCGCACCGCGACCGGCTGGAAGACGAGGTGCGCGAACGCACGGCCCAGCTCGAACACGAACAGGACGAGCGACGCGAGCTCGACCGCCAGATGTTCCAGATGGACAAACTGGCGACGCTGGGCGAACTGGCCATGGCGGTAGCGCATGAGATCGGCAACCCGCTGGCGGGGATGAAGGCCGTGGCGCAGGCCTTGCAGTTCGAGGAGGACCTGCCCCTCGAAGTGCTCGAAAGCCTGCGCCGGCTGGAAAGCGAAGTCGATCGGCTGACGGACTTTCTGCGCAGCTTCCACGGATTTGCCGCGCCGTCGGCCCTCAATATGAAGGCCGCCTCGCTTGCCGACGCGCTGCGCGACGTACTGTTCTGGACGCGCAAGGAAGCGAAAAGCACAGGCATCACCATCGAGACGAACATTCCGGCAGACTTGCCGCCGCTGGCGGCGGACCCGGCGCAACTGAAGCAGGTCCTGCTCAACCTGGTGGTCAATGCACTGCACGCCATGCCTGGCAGCGGGCAACTCTCCATCACGGCCAGCGTTGAGGGCGGGCGAATCCGCATCGACGTGCGTGACTCCGGCTGTGGCATCGCCGCCGACGTGCTGCCGCGTATTTTCGATGCCTTCTTCACCACCCGCGCCGGCGGCTCGGGCCTCGGTCTGCCGATTACCGCCAAGATCGTGCGCGCCCACAACGCCGAACTGGAAGTGGAAAGCCAGGCAGGGCACGGAACCTGCATGACGCTGCTCTGGCCGGTATATTCCTGAACCATGAAACACGCGATCCTGATTGTCGAAGACGACGAGACCCTGCGCTTGACGGTGGGCGCGTTCCTGCGCCGCCAGGGTTTCGATATCGACGAGGCAGCGACCGGCGAGCAGGGGCTGGGGCTGGCCCATGAGCGCCGGCACGGTCTGGTGCTGCTCGACTTGCGCCTGCCGGATATCCACGGCCTGGACGTCATCGCCCGGCTGCAGGAAATCGACAATGACGCGCTGGTCGTCACCATGACGGCTTACCCGGAGGTACGCACGGCGGTGGCCGCGCTGAAAGCCGGCGCCTACGACTACATCAACAAACCCTTCGATCTCGAAGACCTCGCCAGCCTGATCGCGCGCGCGCTGGAAACCCGCCAGTTGCGCCACGAAGTCGAGTGGCGCCGCGCACAGTCCGATGTCTGCGGTATCGAAGGCCTGATCGGCGACAGCCCGGCATTCCAGAACCTGGTGGCCATCACGCACAAGATCGCTGCCTCGCACCTGCCGGTTCTGATCCGCGGCGAGTCGGGTAGCGGCAAGGAGCGCGTGGCGCGCGCCGTTCATTGCCAGTCGGCGCGCGCGGCGGGACCCTGGGTCACGCTCAACTGTTCGGCGCTGGCCGAAGGCCTGATCGAGTCCGAGCTTTTCGGCCACGAGAAAGGCGCCTTCACCGATGCCAAGCAGCAGCGCCGCGGTCTGTTCGAACTCGCCGACGGCGGCACCTTGTTTCTCGATGAAATCGGCGATCTCTCGCTCAACCTGCAGCCCAAGTTGTTGCGCGTGCTTGAAACCCAGCGCTTCCGCCGCGTCGGTGGCAGTCGCGAGATCCAGGTCGATCTGCGCATCGTCGCCGCGACACATCGCAATCTGCCCGAGATGGTCAAGGCCGGCAGTTTTCGCGAGGATCTCTACTACCGCCTGAACGTCGGCGCCATCGACGTTCCTTCGCTGCACGAGCGACGCGGCGACATCCTGCCACTGGCCCGCCACTTCCTGCAAGACGCCGCGCGCACCACCGGCATCCCTGTGCCGGAACTCCCCGCCACCATAGAGCGCAGCCTGATCGAGCATGCCTGGCCGGGCAATGTGCGCGAGCTGCGCAACGTGATGGAACGCGCCGTGATTCTTTGCGAAAACGGCGTCATCGCCGCCGCGCAACTGCCGCCGGAGATCTCGCGCGCCGTAGCGCCAGCGCCGACTTTTGCGCCGACCGATCTGGGCGAAGTGCTGTCGCTGGCCGCAATCGAGCTCGACCACATCCAGCGAGTGCTGGCGCTTTGCGCCGGCAACAAGACGCGCGCCGCCGAACTGCTGGGCATCACGCGCCTGACCTTGCGCAACAAGCTCAAGGACACCGATCACGACGGTGATCATGAAGGCGAAACAGAGAGCGACGCCGCCTGAACGCCGGCCGATGCCTGCGGTCGTTAATTGACCGGTCAGCTTCTGCCCGATCGGTCATTTATTGACCGACCCCACCCGCGACAGCGCGGCTCGCCGTCCCGCCATCCGCTACGGCGAGGAGAGCGTTTTTTGCTCGACCGCCTTGTAGCGCAGTTGCTTCACCAGCGCCGACTTTTCGTTTGCGCGACCACGTGGCACGGACTCTGCATAAGCCCCAGTGCCTGAGCGGGATTGTCCCGCCCGGGCCTTTCCAACCACCGCAACGGGGGGGTCATGCAAAACATCCGCAAACAACTCGTCGCCCTGAGTCTCATCACCGGTGTCACCGCCGCCTTCGCACAGGCCGCACCGGATCTCGCCGCCATGCCGGATGCAAAGCCGGGCAACGCCGCGATGATAGAGCTGGGCAAATATTTCTTTTTCGACAACCGGCTCTCCGGCGACTGGGGCGTCTCCTGCGCCACCTGCCACGACCCGCAGAAAGGCTGGGGCGACGGCAAGGCGCTGTCCACCGGCTATCCCTCGATGGAGTATTTCCGCAATTCGCCGACGGTGGTGAACGCCCGCCATCGCATCCGCTTCCTCTGGGACGGCCGCCTCGACGGCAGCGATGCCGGCACCATGGTGCGCGACATGATCACCGAGGCGCACACCATGAACATGGATTCGCGCCTGATGCAGGAGCGCCTGAAGCAGGTGCCCGAATACAACGCACTGTGGGCCAAGTGGCGCAAGGACGACATCAACGGCATGCGCGTCTTCAATGCCATCGGCGAATTCATCCGCGACCTGGAATCGAAGCCTGCCGCCTTCGACCGCTACAAGAAGGGCGACGAAGCCGCACTCAACGCCGAGCAGAAGAACGGCTACGCGCTGTTCAATGGCAAGGCCAATTGTGTTACCTGCCACAACGGCCCGATCGGCGCCGACGGCAAGCTGCACAACACCGGCGTGCCGGAAAATCCCGCCGTGCTGAAGGAACCGGTGCGCACCATCACCATGCTGCGCCACTACGCTACGGTGGGCATGCCCAACTACATGAATGCGCGCACCGACGTCGGTTCCTATGCGATCACCAAGGACAAGCGCGACATCGGCAAGTTCAACACGGCGCAACTGCGCGACCTGAAGTACACCGCGCCCTACATGCACAACGGCATGTTCGCCACGCTGGACGAGGTGATCGACTTCTACAACGCCGGCGGCGGCGCGGGTTCCGAACTCAAGCCGCTGAATCTTTCCGCGAGTGAGAAAAAGGCGCTCAAGGAATTCCTGCTCACCCTTTCGGGCGACCCGGTGATCGTCAAGAACCCGGGCCAGCCTGACATGCAGGTGCGCACGGCCTACGGCAAGAATTGAGGAGCCGCCATGAAAACACCTACTCGCATGACACTCGCCGCCAGGGCCCTCGGCCTCGCCTCGGCACTGGCACTGACTTCCTTCGCCGCGCAGGCGGCCGGCTATCCCAAGCTCGGCCCACTGCCGCCGCCGCCGATTCCCAAGGACAACCTCAACACCCCGGCCAAGGTGGCGTTGGGCAAGCAACTGTTCTGGGACGGGCGACTTTCCGGCGACGGTTCCACACCCTGCGTCTCCTGCCACCTGCCGGCCTTGGGCTGGGGCGACGGCGGCCAGATTTCGCGCGGCTATCCGGGGACCAAGCACTGGCGCAATTCGCAGACGGTACTGAACTCGGCCTATTACAACAAGCTCTTCCTCGACGGTTCGCAGACCAGCCTTGAGCGTCAGGCACCCGCCGCCGCAGGCGGTGCCGTGGCCGGCAACGGCGACAACTCGGTGATGGAAATGCGCCTGCGCTTCCTGCCCGAGTACGTGGCCTCGTTCAAGCAGGTCTTCGGCTCCGACTGGCCGCGCATCAACGACGCCTGGCGCGCCATTGCCGCCTACGAGCGCACGCTGGTATCGGACGCCAAGAAAGTACCCTTCGACCGCTACGCCAAGGGTGACAAGACAGCGCTCAACACCGCGCAGAAACGCGGCCTGGCGCTGTTTCAGGGCAAGGCCAACTGCATCGCCTGCCACAATGGCGCGCTGGTCTCCGACCAGAAGTTCTATGCGCTGGGCGTGGCCGATCACCCGCAGTTCAAGGAGGATGCGCTGGGCCAGGTGACGCACCGCTGGGAGTGGTATCAGAAGGGTGTGAGCGAGGAAACCTATCGCAACGCGGTGGATGATGCCGGCCTCTACTACATCACCAAGAACCCGAAGGACAAAGGCAAGTGGCGCGTACCGTCGTTGCGTGAATTGAAGTACACCGCGCCCTACATGCACAACGGCATGCTGGCAACGCTCGCCGACGTGGTCGAGTTCTACAACCAGGGCGGTGGCACGGCAGCGAACAAGACGCCGATCCTCAAGCCGCTCAAGTTGAGCGCGCCGGAAAAACAGGATCTGGTCGCCTTCCTCGAAGCGCTATCGATGGACGAGCCCCTGCTCGCCGACGATCCCAAGTTGCCCGGTGACTACCAGCCGCTTTCCGCGGCGGTCAAGTAAGGAGTGTTGGTCATGACAAATACCGTAATTCATCTACAGCCGGAAGGCAGCGCAGCGGACATCAACGCGAACCACGACGATCACGGCGACCGCCAGTGCATGAGCCGGCGCAACTTTCTGCTGGCCGGCGGAGCAATGATCACCCTGGCCGCCATCGGCTTGCCGGCCACGGCCGACGCCGCACCCATCCATGCGCTGAAAGCCGCCTATCCGAAGACCCGGATTGGCAGCCTGTCGGCGCTGAAGCTAGGCGTGCCGGTGGACTTTGCCTATCCCTACCCCGACGTGCGCAACATCCTGGTCAAGCTCGGCGCTCGCGCCGGCAGCGGCATCGGCCCGGCGCAGGACATCGTCGCCTTCAACCAGCAGTGTCCGCACATGGGCGGCCCGCTCGACGGCACCTACAAGGAAAAACACCAGGTGCTGGGCCCCTGCCCGCTGCACCTGACCACATTCGACCTGACCCGCCACGGCATGGTGATCTCGGGGCACTCGACCGAGAGCCTACCGCAGATCGTGCTGGAAGTTCAGGGCGACGACATCTATGCAGTGGGCGTGCAAGGCCTGGTGTATGGCTATAGCGCGATGACCGCGCGGCGCGCTTGAGGAGAACAGACATGAGTAAACAAGAACGTTACGTCGCAGCCGATCACGTGCCGCTGCCGCCGAAGGATGCCGATGTCCTCACCACCGCCTGCGACTATTGCACCGTCGCCTGCGGCTACAAGGTGTATCGCTGGCCGGTGGGCAAGGAAGGCGGCGCCAAGAGCAGCCAGAACGCGCTTAAATCCGATTTTCCGCATGGCGCGATGATGACCGCCTGGGTCAGCCCGGCGCAGCACAACATCGTCAGCCACAATGGCAAGCCACACCATGTCTGCGTCGTCCCCGACAAGGACGCCACCGTGGTGAACGTCGGCGGCAACCACTCGATCCGCGGCGGCACGCTGGGCCAGAAATGCTACAACCCCAACACCAAAACCCGCGAGCGCCTGCAGCAGCCGATGATCCGCGTCAACGGCAAGCTGACGCCGGTGAGCTGGGACCTGGCCACCGAGGCCATGGCCGACATCTCGAAATACATCATCGCCAAATATGGCGAGCACGCCTGGGCGATCAAGATGTACTCCTACCAGTACTTCGAGAATACTTACGCCATCACCAAGCTGGGCATGACCTCGGTCGGCACGCCGTCGATCGCCCCGCACGACAAGTGTTCCAACACCAACGACGCCACCGGCCTCGACGACGCAGGCATCAATTCCTTCGCCGCCAGCTATCAGGACTGGGGCGATTGCGAAGTGGCCTTCCTTTCCGGCGTCGACCCGTATGAGACCAAGACCACGCTGTTCACGCAGTGGATGATGCCGGGCGACAAGAAGCTGATTTTCGTCACGCCGCACCAGACCATGGGCGTGGCCTGGGCCCTGCGCGAAGGTCGCGGCCTGTGGCTGCCGGTGAATCTGGGCACGGACACGGTGCTGCACATGGCGATCGCGCGCATCATCCTCGAGAACAACTGGCAGGATCAGGAGTTCATCGAGAAGTGGATCGCCAAGCCCTGGGATGTCGATTCCGGCTACGGCCGCGGCACGCGCAACACCGGCTGGCAGTGGCGCACCACCTGGGGCACCTGGCAAAGCGACTGGGAGGACTACAAGAAGTTCATCCTCAGCCAGGAAGAATCCAAGCTCGACGTTGCCGCCGGCATCACCGGCATCAATCCGGCCGACATCCGCAAGGCCGCCGAATGGATCGCCAAGCCCAAGGCCGACGGCAGCCGGCCCAAGGCCTCGTTCATGCTGGAAAAGGGCAACTACTGGTCCAACAACTACATGAACACCACCTCGCTGGCGAGCCTGGGCCTGATCTGCGGCGCCGGCAATCGTCCCGGCCGCGTGATCTCGCGCGGCGGCGGCCACCAGCGCGGCATGGTCAATGCCGGCGGCGGTTCGGGCTGGCTTTCGCCCGAGAAGCATCCGGGGCGGCGCAAGAAGAGCCTCAACCTCGACCGCTGGCTGATGGCGGGCGAAGTCAAGTTCGCCTGGGTTTTCGGCACCACCTGGGTGGCGGCGATGATGGCCTCCGACAGTCTCGGCGCGCGCATGAAGGAACTCACCCGCGGCAACCCCAACCAGATCACCAGCCTCGACCGCAAGGCGATCTTCGAGGTACTGAAGAAGCGCGTCGATTCGGGCGGCACGGTGATGGTCGATTCCGACATCTATCCCTGCGAGCCGGTCGGCACCGACTATGCCGACTTCGTCCTGCCGGCCGCCACCTGGGGCGAGGAAAACTTCTCGCGCTGCAACTCCGAGCGCCGCCTGCGGCTTTACAGCAAGTTCTACGACGCGCCGGGCGAAGCCAAGCCGGACTGGTGGGCGGTGGCCAAGTTCGCCGACAAGATGGGCTATACGGCAGACGGCAGCTACAACTGGAAGAACTCCAACGACGTGTTCGAGGAAGCCGCGCGCTTCAGCCGCGGCGGCGTGCTCAACTATGAGCCGCTGGTGGCCAAAGCCAAGGCCAAAGGCATCCCCGGCCACGAGCTGCTGCGCACCCTGGGCACCACCGGCTTGCAGACGCCGATCCGCGAACGCGACGGCAAACTGGTCGGCACCCAGCGCCTGCACGATCCGGCCAACAACTGGGGCGAAATCGAGGGCACGGAAGTGCAGGGCAAGTGGCTGTATGCCTTCGGCACGCATTCGGGCAAGGCCATTTTGCTCAAGAGCCCGTGGAAATATGCCGGCTGGTACCAGTTCTTCGAAGCCGTCAAGCCGCGCGCCGAAAAGGGCGAGATCTGGGTCACCAACGGCCGCATCAACGAATCCTGGCAATCAGGCTTCGATGACCGCAGAAAACCGCAGCTCAACCAGCGCTGGCCCGACAACTTCATCATCATCCATCCCAACGACGCGAAGAAAAAGGGCATCGAATCGGGCGACTGGGTGGAAGTGGTGAACGACACCGTGTATGTGCAGACCGGACAGCCGCAAGGCGTGCTCGATGCCGACCTGACCTTCAATCAGCTGATGAAGGACGGCCACATCAAGACCGTCGAAGGCCGCTTCAAGGCCGTCGCCATCGTCTCCGACGAAATCAAGGAAGGCGTCGCCAAGTCCAACTTCAACACGCCCAAGTCGATGGCCAACTCGGTGGTTTCGGCGGTGCCCGATCCGGTCACCAACAACTACCGCTACAAACTCGGCCGCGGCGTGCTCAACAAAGTGGGCGAATCGGAATACAAGACCGATCTGACGCGCATGAGCCTGAAGCCGCGCAACATCGTCTGAGCGCTTTTACCCGGCCCGACGCCGTCAGGGAATGGACGGCGTCGGGCCGGTCACGCAAGGGATGCTGAAAACTCGGCGCTGGCGGGACGGCGAGTGATTGTCGCGGGCAGCGCCTGACGCGGTCCGTCGCCGCAACTCAAACCCCGACGTAGCGCCCAGCCTTGTGATTGACGGCGATGATGAGGTTCAGCGCCAGTGCGCCGATCACCGACAGGGCGGCGCCGACGATGAGGCAATCCGCGGCCATCTGCACCTTGCCCGCCGGCCAGCCTTTGGTGTTCTGCAAATAGATGGCGAGAACCCCGAGGCCGCCCAGGCTGGACTTGTGCCGAATCAATATCAGCAAACCGACGCCGACCAGAAAACCGCCCATGACGGCGGCAAACAAGGGATTGATGGTCTGCAGGGTGATCAGGCCCGGCAAGACCTCGGTATATACGGCCAGCAGGCTCACCGCGGCAAAGGTCTTGAGCGCGAACTCCCAACCCATGGCGCGAAGCGCAAAAACATAAAAAGGCAGGTTGATGGCAAACAACACGGCGCCCATCGGCCAGTCACTGGCGTAGTGGATCAGAAAGGCGAGGCCGACCGAACCGCCGGTGAGCAGACCGGCCTGCTTGAACAACAGCACGGCGAAGGCGACCAACAGGGGGGCGACCAGCAGCGCCTGGACGTCTTCGGCCAGGCTGTGGGGAATCTCGGTGCTGCCGGTGGCGCGGCTCATGAACTCGATGATGGAAGACAAAGCGACGAAGTTTAGCCGACACGATAGTTCGGCGCGGGGCGATCCGACCGCGAACAGACTGGTATTCTTGGCCGATGCTGATGCTCCCTCCCCTGGCCGAGGCCCTGCACGCCGCCGCGAGCCTGATTGCCGCCGTCCTGGCCGGGCGCAATTTCGATGTCGCGCTGGCGCGCGCAGGCCTGGTCGGGCCCTTGCGCGCCGCGACCATGGACCTCGCCTATCCGGCCTTGCGCGCCTATGGCCGCGGCGACTTTCTGCTGGCCCTGCTGCTCGAGCGGCCCCTGAAAGACAGGGCGGTGCACGGCCTGCTGCTGGCCGCGCTGGCGCGCCTCGAGGCGCGCCCGGACGAAGCGCACACCACGGTGGATCAGGCGGTCACTGCCGCGGCGCGCATCGCTCACGGCCAGTTCAAGGGGCTGGTCAACGGCGTACTGCGCAGCTTTCTGCGCCGGCATGACGAACTGCTAGGCGCGGCCGATGCCGACCTTGTGGCGCGCTGGCAGCATCCCGCGTGGTGGATCGAACACCTGCGGCAGGATCACCCGGCGCATTGGGAAGCCATCCTCGCCGCCGGCAATTCCCATCCGCCGATGTGCTTGCGGGTCAACCAGCGGCGTATCACCAGCGCCGACTTTCTGGCACGACTCGATGCCGACGGCATCGCGGCGCAATGCGTAGACGCAACAGCGATCCGGATTGAAAAACCGCTGCCGGTGGACCGCATCAGGGGATTTGCCGAAGGTTTGTGTTCCGTGCAGGACTGGGGCGCGCAAGCGGCGGCAGGCTTGCTCGACGTCCACGCCGGCATGCGCGTGCTGGATGCCTGCGCCGCGCCCGGTGGCAAGGCGGCGCACCTGCTGGAAGCCGCGGACATCGAGCTGACGGCGCTCGATGCCGATGCCCGCCGCGCCACCCGCATCACCGGCAACCTGCAACGGCTCGGGCTCGCTGCGACCGTGCAGGTGGGCGACGCGCGCGCCGTCGATGCCTGGTGGGACAAGCGCCCCTTCGATCGCATTCTGGCCGACGTGCCCTGCTCGGCATCGGGCGTGGTGCGCCGCCACCCGGATGCAAAGTGGCTGCGCCGCGAAACGGATCTTGCCGGCTTCGCCAAAACGCAAAAGGCGATTGCCGATGCGCTGTGGCGTACTCTCGCCCCAGGTGGCAAAATGCTTTATGCAACATGCTCGGTTTTCGGGGAAGAGAACGGCCGCCAGGTTGAAGCCTTCCTCGGCCAGCATGGCGATGCCCGGCGCCTGCCGCTCCCGCTGACCACAACCAGTGCAATACCCTGCGACATACAACTGCAACTCTTGCCCGATGCCGAACATGACGGCTTTTATTACGCGCTGCTGCAAAAAGATTAAGGCCGGGCTGGCGCTGCTGGCGCTGCTATTGCTGACGGCAGCCGGCGCCCAGGCGGGCAGCATCGAGCCGACGCGCGCCGCGCTGACGCCCGGCGAAGATGGCTACACGCTGTCCGCCGAGTTCGCCATCGATCTCGGCTACCGCCTGGAAGATGCCGTGGCGCGCGGCGTTCCGCTCTATTTCAATCTTGAATTCGTCCTCGAACGCAGCCGAAAATACTGGGTCGATGAACACATTGCGACGCGCAGCCTGACCTATCGCCTGTCATACAGCAGTCTGATGCGCCAGTACCGGCTGAGCACCGGGCAATTGCATCAGAACTTCGGCAGCCTGGCGGAAGCGCTGCGCCTCGTCGGCCGCATCACGGCGCTGCCGGTGCTGGAAAAGGACGCCCTCAAGAACGGGGAAACCTACGAGGCGGCCCTGCGCCTCGCGCTTGATCGCAGCCAATTGCCGAAACCCTTTCAGGTCGATGCCATCACCGACAGCGCCTTGCAGGTCGACGCCAAGGTATTGCGCTGGCAGTTCGTGGCGCCCCCGGGGACGCAATGAGAGTTGCTCTCGCGGTGATCGCGGCGCTGGGCGCCATCCTGCTGTTTCTGCTCGCTTCGGCCTCGGCCAATACCGCGCTGTTCGCCGAAAGCTACCCCTGGCTGCTGGCCATCAATGGCGCGGCGGCCATCGCGCTGCTGGTGCTGGTCGGCCTGCAGCTGCGCCGCCTGCGGCGCGACTTTCGCGGCGGCGTATTCGGTTCGCGCCTGAAATCCCGCCTATTGTTGATGCTGTCCCTGATGGCGGTGCTGCCGGGTGCCCTGGTGTACGGAATCTCGATGCAGTTCGCGGTGAAGAGCATCGATTCGTGGTTCGATGTGCGTGTCGATGCCGCACTGGAAGGCGGACTCGATCTCGGCCGCAGCGTGCTCGATACACTGCAGGCCGACTTGCTGGCCAAGGCGCGCAGTGCCGCACTCGACCTCAGCGATGGCGGCTTTATCGGCCCGAGTCGATTGAATCGCCTGCGCGAACAAGCCGGGGCGCAATCCGCAACGCTGTTGACAGCGTCCGGACAGGTGCTGAGCAGCAGCTCGGGCGAGCTGGGCAGTTTGATGCCTTCGGTTCCGGAGCATAGCCAGCTGCGAACCGCGCGCAGCGGTCGCGGACTGGCGCTGGTCGGCGAAGGCGAGAAAGGCGGCCTGATGGTGCGGGCCCTGGCGCCGGTCGGCGGTAGCGGCCTCAATTCCGATCCGCGAATTCTGCAATTGACGCTGGCTGTGCCGGAATCGATCACCCGCAGCGCCGAGAACGTCGAGGCGGCGCACCGCGACTATCAAGAGCTGGAACTCGGACGCACGGGCCTGAAGCGAATCTACACCCTGACGCTGACCCTGGCCTTGTTGCTGGCGCTGTTCGCCGCGATCGCCCTGGCATTTTTTCTGGCGGAGCGCCTGGCGCAACCCTTGCTGATCCTGGCCGAAGGCACGCAAGCCGTCGCCGCCGGCGATTTCACGCCGCGCGCCACGGTCGAGGCCTCCGACGAGCTGGGTGTGCTGACCCACTCCTTCAACAGCATGACCCAGCAGCTGGGTGATGCCCGGGCGCAGGCCGAGCACCATCGCCAGGAAATGGAAGCGGCGCAGGCCTATCTCGAATCCGTGCTGGCCAATCTTTCGGCGGGCGTGCTGGCCTTCGACTTGCGCTTTCGCTTGCGTGCGGCGAACCGCGGCGCCCTGACGATTCTCGACGATGACCTTTCCGGCTTTGAACAGACCCGACTGCAGGACTGGCCGCGCCACGAGACGCTGGCCGGAGCGATTCTCGGCGGCTTCGCGCGGCGCGGCGACGAATGGCAGGAACAACTCGAGATCGCGCGCCCCGACGGCATGCCGCAAGCCTTGCTGGTGCGCGGCACGGCACTGCCGGCAAGCGGCGGTGGCGGCTACGTGGTGGTGTTTGACGACATCACCAAATTGATCGCGGCGCAGCGCTCGGCCGCCTGGGGCGAGGTGGCGCAGCGTCTGGCCCACGAGATCAAGAACCCGCTGACACCGATTCAGTTGTCGGCAGAACGGCTGCAAATCAAACTGGCCGACCAGCTGACGGGCGCCTCGAAGGAACTGCTGGATCGCGCGACGCAGACCATCGTCAATCAGGTCGAAGCCATGAAGAACATGGTCAACGACTTTCGCGATTACGCGCGCACGCCGCTGCCGCAGCTCGCCAGCGTGAATCTCGAAGCGCTGATCGGCGAAATTCTCGGGCTCTACGAAAATTCGCAAGTCCCGGTCGCCGTCCTGCCAGAGCCGACTTTTGCCGCCCTGCCGCCAATCATGGCCGACGCCAACCAGTTGCGCCAGGTGCTGCACAATGTGCTGACCAACGCTCAGGACGCACTGGCCGACGCGGAAAATGCGCACATCACGATCGCCACGGCGCAAGATGGCGCACGGGCCAGGCTGACCATCAAGGACAACGGTCCCGGGTTTCCGCCGCAGATATTGTCGCGGGCCTTCGAGCCTTACGTCACCACCAAGTCCAAGGGTACCGGGCTCGGTCTGGCGATCGTCAAGAAAATCGTGGACGACCATGGCGGCGAGATTCGCCTGGCGAACAATCAGGGTGGTGAAGTCAGTATCTGGCTGCCGCTGGCAACGCAGGATGTGGCGATAGGAGTCTAAAGAATGCCAAAGATACTGGTGGTCGATGATGAGATCGGCATACGCGAACTGTTGTTCGAGATCTTGCGCGACGAAGGGCATGACGTGCAGCTCGCGGAGAATGCCGCCGCGGCGCGGGCGGCGCGCGAGGCCGGACGGCCGGACATGGTGTTGCTCGACATCTGGATGCCCGACACCGACGGCATTACGCTGCTCAAGGAATGGGCCGGCAGCGGACAGCTCAACATGCCGGTGGTGATGATGTCCGGCCACGCCACGATCGATACCGCCGTCGAGGCCACGCGCATCGGCGCGCTGGATTTCCTGGAAAAACCGATCGGCATGCAAAAGCTGCTGGCGGCGGTGAAAAAAGCGCTGGAGCGCGGCGCGCGCCATGTCGGCGGCGGTCTCTCGCTGGCGGCCTTTGCCCGACCCGGCCCCCTGCGCGACCTCAAGCGCCGGCTCGACCAGGTGCTAGGCAAAAGCCCCATGTTGCTGTTGCGCTCGGCGCCCGGAGGCATTGTCGAACTGGTGGCGCGTTCCGCGCAGATCGCCGGCAAGCCCTGGATCGATCTGGCCCACGAAACCAATCCGCTCAGCGTCGAGATGCTGCAGCGCGCCGCCGGCGGCGTGCTGTGGTGCGAAGAGCTGGCGCGGCTGACACGGCTGCAGCAGAAAAACCTGCTGTTTGCCGCCGACCGTCTCGAGCGCTACAGCCTGCGTCTGGTGGCCGCCACCACGCACAGCAGCGGCGAACTGCAGGAACTGGGCTGGGAAGAAGCCGGCCTGTTGCGCCTGTTCGAAACCGGGCTGGGCGTGCCGGGTCTTGCCGAACTGAAGGACGAAGTGCCGGACATCGCCGCGCACTTGCTGACGCAGCTCATGGAAAGCGACGAGATCCCGCTGCGGCGATTCTCCAGCGCTTCGCTCAACAGCCTGCGCCAGCACGTCTGGAGCGGCGGCTACGCGGAACTCAAGGCGGCCGTGAAATCGCTGGCACTGGGCAGTTTGAGCGAGGAAATCGGCGACGAAGAAACGCTCGGGCTGCTGGCGCCGGCGGGCGAACCGACCATCGTACCGGCCAAGCTGGCGCCTGAAGTCATCGAGTTGCCGCTGCGCGAAGCCCGCGAAGTTTTCGAGCGCATGTACTTCGAATACCACTTGGCCAAGGATGGTGGCAACATGACGCGCCTGGCGGAAAAAACCGGCCTCGAACGCACCCATTTGTATCGAAAACTGAAAGACCTCGGACTTCGCTAAAAAACCATGAGAATCGTGATACTCGGCGCCGGCCAGGTCGGCGCATCCGTTGCCGAGGCGCTCTCCTCGGAAGCCAACGACATCACCGTCGTTGATCTGAACAGCCAGGCCCTGACGCAATTGGCCGACCGCCTCGATGTCCGCACCGTATGCGGCAACGGCGCCTTGCCGTCGGTGCTCAAGAACGCGGGCATCGAGGATGCCGAAATGCTGGTGGCGGTCACGCAATCCGACCAGACCAATCTGGTGGCCTGCAAGATTGCGCGCCGAATGTTCAATGTCCCGACCCGTATCGCCCGGCTGCGCGGCGCCGATTTCCTCGCCGATGAAACCCTGCTGGCGGACGACATGTTTTCCGTCAGCCATGCGATTTGCCCGGAACAGGATGTCACCGACTACATCGCGAGGCTGATCGATTTCCCCGAAGCGCTGCAAGTGCTTGAATTCGCCGATGGCGAGGCAACGCTGGTCTGCGTGCGCGCCTACGAAGGGGGACTGCTGGTCGGCAAGCAGATCCAATCCATGCGCGAGCACCTGCCGAAAGCAGTCGATGCCCGCATCGTCGCCATTTTCCGCGAGCTGCAGCCGGTTGATCCGACCGGGGACACGGTGATCGAAGCCGGCGACGAGGTGTTTTTGCTCGCCGACACACGACATATTCGCCCCGTCCTGCGTGAATTGCAGCGCATGCAGAAGCCGGTCAAACGGATCATGATCGCCGGCGGCGGCAACATCGGCTCGCGCGTCGCGGCGGCACTGGAGGAGGGCCACGAGGTCAAGGTCATCGAGTGCGACCCGGTCCGCGCCGAGTCGATCGCCACCCGCTTCACCGACACACTGGTGCTGTGCGGCGAAGCGACGGACGAAAACATGCTGACCCAGGAGAACATCGACGAAATGGACATGTTTCTCGCCCTCACCAACGACGACGAAGACAACATCATGGCCGCCTCGCTGGCCAAGCGCCTGGGCTGCAAACGTGTGCTGGCCCTGATCAATCGCCGCGCCTACGCCGACATGGTGCAGGGCGGGCCGATCGACATCGGCCTGTCACCGGCACAAGTCTCGATCGGCGCCCTGCTCACATTCGTCCGCCACGGCGACGTGGTACGGGTGCATAGCCTGCGCCGCGGCGCGGCCGAAGCACTGGAACTGATCGTGCACGGCGATAACAGCACTTCGAAGGTGGTCGGCCGCCGCATCGAGGAGTTGCCCGTCATCAAGGGCGCGCATATCGGCGCCATCTTGCGCGGCGCATCGCCGAAGGCGGATTTAGAAGGTGGCGAAGCGCCGCCGGCGCCGGGCAACCCGAAGATCATCATTCCCCATCACGACACGGTGATCGAGACGGGGGACCACGTGGTGGTGTTCTGCACCAGCAAGCGCCAGATACCGAAGGTCGAAAAGCTGTTTCAGGTCGGCTTTCATTTCCTGTAGTCCCTTCGCCCATGTCGCGCTTCTATCCCCTGATTCGCGTCTTTGGCGCACTGCTGATCGGCTTTTCGCTATGCCTGGCAGTGCCCATGGCACTTTCCTGGTATCTGCAGGACGGCGCACATGAGGCATTCGACGAGGCCTTTGCGCTGGCCTTGGTGACCGGT
>JAIPCT010000044.1 GCA_021738065.1 Burkholderiaceae bacterium | reverse complement strand
TGCTCGGCACACCCCTCGCGTCCCATCCACGTGCCTTGTAGTACTCCGGCAGCATCTTCTCGACGCCGGAGACCAGGCCCATGGTCGGTCCGCTCTTCGCGGCTTCGGTCTTGAGCCGCTTGGGCAGGTCGTCATCCTTGGCCGTGAATCCGGCGGCATTGTTGAACATGCGCTCCATGTTCCACACGCGCTCACCCAACTCAGCCAGTTTCTCCATGGTCCAGTTGCCTTCGCAGGCCGTATCGATCTGGGTTTGCAGATCGGCCAGGGTCCAGGCGAAGGTTGTGAACACGCACAGTCCGGAAGAATCGAAAGCGCCGGTGGCGTCCTGGAAAGCCTTGACCAGATCGGCCTTGCCCTCGGTGACATGCGGATCGGTCTTGACCGGAATGCCGAATACCTCTGAAGCCACCGTATAGCCGCGCAAATGGCAGGCGCCACGGTTCGATGTGGCATAGGCCAGGCCCATGCCCTGAATGCCGCGCGGATCGTAGGCAGGGAACTCCTGGCCCTTGACGCTCATGGATAGTTCGGGATGACCATACTTCTCGGTCAGCCGCTTGGAACCCAAGGCCAACTCCTTGCCGAAGCCGGTTCCCTCCGCCGTCATGTGAGCCATGTCGATCAGGGCCTTGGCCGAACCGAAGGGCGATTCCATGCCGAGTTGCTCTTTGGTCAGCACGCCCATGGTGAACAGTTCCATGACGGCACTGACGGTGGCGCCGAAAGTGATCGGGTCCATGCCATCTTCGTTGCAGATATAGTTGGCCACGGTCAGCGCGTCAAGGTCATTGACACCGTTGGCGGCACCCAGCGACCAGGCGTTCTCGTATTCGAGACCGCCCGATGCGCCCCAGTATTTCGGGCTGTTCTGCACGCTGAAATGGTTCTGATCCACCTGCGAGATGCGACCGCAGGCGATGGTGCAACCAAAGCAGGCGGCATTGGTCACCAGATTGGCCTTGCCGTCGGTCGGCCGCTTTTCGTGCATCGCTTCGCCGGAGATGTCGCGTGCGCCCTCGAAACTAACATCGCGGGCGTTGCGCGTGGGCAGCGCACCCATTTCGTTGATGACGTTCATCAAGACCTGGGTGCCGTAGGTCGGCAGGCCCTGCCCGGTCACCGGGTGATCGGCAAGAACTTTCTTGGCAGCCACGGTGGCGGCGAGGAAACCCTTGAAGTCCTTGATCCCCGATACGCCAACGGTACCGCGCAAGGCAACCGCCTTGAGGTTCTTCGAACCCATTACCGCGCCGACTCCGGAACGCCCGGCAGCACGATGCAAGTCATTGACGACGCAGGCGTAGAGCACACCATTCTCGCCGGCGCGGCCAATCGAGGCCACGCGCACCTGCGGGTCCTGATGCGAGCTCTTGATGATTTCCTCGGTATCCCAGGTGGTCTTGCCCCACAAATGGGCAGCATCCCTCAACTCGGCCTTGTCGTTTTCGATCGAAAGATAGACCGGCTTGGCGCTCTTGCCCTCGAAGATGATCATGTCCCAGCCGGCCATCTTGAGTTCGGCGCCAAAATAGCCGCCCGAATTCGAGCAGGCGATGGCACCGGTGAGCGGGCCCTTGGTGATCACCGAATAACGTCCGCCGGTGGATGCCATGGTGCCGGTGAGCGGTCCGGTGGCCATGATCAGCTTGTTGTCGGGCGACAACGGATCGACCTTGGGGTCGACTTCCTCAATGAAGTATTTGGTGGCCAGGCCTCGTTGACCGAGATATTCCTGCGCCCATTCCATGTTCAGTGCTTCGCTCGCGCATGTGCCCTTAGTCAGGTTGACGCGCAACAGTTTGCGACTCCATCCCATGATCTCGTCCTCCCTCTCAGGCGCTGGCGCGCGGTTGTGTATCGGTCTTGCCGGCCCACTGACGCATCTTGTCAAGTCCGGTCCAATCGGCATCAACGTAGGTAATGGCGCCGGTCGGGCAGGCCGTGGCGCAAGCCGGGTCGCCGCCGCAGAGGTCGCACTTCTGCACCTTGCCGCTATCGGCAACATAGTTGATGGTGCCAAACGGGCAGGCGATGGTGCATACCTTGCAGCCGACGCACACCTGTTCATGCACGACCTTGGCGCCGGTAGCGGCATCAATTCGTATGGCATCGACCGGGCAGGCGGTCATACACCAGGCCTCGGCACATTGCGTACAGGTGTAAGGGACTTTGCGCCCCTCGTGTTCAAAGTTGAATACCTTGATCCGCGATTTCGAGAGATTGAACATGCCGTAGTTCTCGTACGAGCACGCCATCTCGCATTGAAGACAGCCGGTGCATTTGTTGGGATCAATGTGCAACGATTTTTGCATGACATCTCCTCTTTTTCGGTTTTTGCGGATATGCGACAACGTGCCTATTCTAGGCCGCAGAAAATGGTGTTAGAAGAATTTTTGATGCTGCATTGCCGCATTCCGAAGCCCGGCCACTTTATGCCAGAAGAAAGTCCCTCACCGGAGCGACTTGCGGCTTATCCATCAGCATCGGCGCATGGCCGACGCCGGGTACTTCGAACAGCGTGGCACGTGGCCCGCGCGTACTCATCTGGAGTGCCGTTTCATGCGTCAGCAAATCAGATGTTTCGCCGCGCAGCAGCAGGGTCGGGCAGGTGATGCCATCGTAGAGCGGCCACAATTCGACATCCTTGCCGCCGCTCGCAGCCTGCATTTCACGAAACGGCTGGGCGATGCCCGGATCGTAGGCAAATTCCGTCTTGCCGTCCGCGGCGGTGCGCGTCACATGCACTGTCAGGTGCCGCCACTGTTCGTCGGTGAACTTGCCGAAAGTCGCCGAGACAAAGCGCACAAAAGCTTCGGCCTGCCCGATGTTTTCAAAACGCGGCGCATTGCCCAGATAATCGCCAATGCGCGCCAGGGAAACTGCGGCAATCACCGGCCCGACGTCGTTCAGCACCAGCCGCCTGATCGGGCTCTCCGGCTGCGAGGCCAGGGCCATGCCGATCAAGCCGCCCATCGAGGTACCGACCCAATCGACTGTTTCCACATTCAGCCGCGCCAGCAAAACGGCAATATCGGCGCAATACTGCGGAATCGCATATAGCGATTTGTCCCGCAGCCAGTCGCTGCGCCCGCGCCCCACCACGTCCGGACAAACGACCCGATACTCCTTCTCCATTGCCTGCGCCAGGAAATCGAAATCCCGCGCGCAGCGCGTCAGTCCATGCACACAGACCAACACCTTCGGATTGGCTGGATCGCCCCACTCGACATAGGCCATGTGATGAAACCCCGCTGGGCTCAGGCACTTCACTTTTCCTTCACGCATTTGATTCTCCATAAACCGGAAACGAAACAAAAAAATGATTACCACAGAGGACACGCAGAGCACGGAGAGAAGCAAGACTTAGGATTTCTCTGTGCTCTCCGTGTCCTCTGTGGTGAAGATTCCGAATTTCTGCCGAAGCAGTCACCGTGGTACCAGCGCCGACTCCTGCATCGCGGCGATCTGCTCACGCAATTCGAGAATACGTTCTTCCCAGTAACGATTCGTCGCGAACCAGGGAAACGCCGCGGGAAAGGCCGGATCTTCCCAGCGCCGCGCCAGCCATGCCGAATGATGCATCAGGCGCAATGTGCGCAGCGCTTCTATGAGTTGCAACTCGCGGTCGTCGAACTCGCGAAAGGTTTCATAGCCGGACAGCACATGACCGAATTGCCTCCCCATCTCTTCCGCGTCGCCCGACAGCAGCATCCAAAGATCCTGTATCGCCGGTCCGGTGCGCGCATCGTCGAAATCGACGAAGTGCGGACCGTCCGGTGTCCACAGCACATTGCCGGCGTGGCAGTCGCCGTGCAGGCGCAACTGCCGTACTTCGCCTGCACGCGCATAACAGTGGCACACGCCCTCCAGAGCCTGCTCGGCAACGCCCTGCCACACCTCCGCCACATCCTCGGGGATCACCCGGTTCTCCAGCAACCAGTCGCGTGAGTCAATGCCGAAACTCTGTATATCCAGAGTTTCACGCACGACAAAAGGCTTGCGCGCACCGACACCATGAATACGCGCCATCAAGCGCCCCATCCATTCGAGTATCTCCGGCTCGCAGAACTCGGGCGCGCGTCCGCCCTGGCGCGGAAAAATCGAGAAACGAAAGCCGCCGTGTGCGAACAAGCTCTTTCCGTCGAGGATCAGCGGTGCCACCACCGGCAATTCGTCGGCCTGCATTGCCGCCGTGAATTCGTGCTCTTCGGCGATCTGGGCATCGCTCCAGCGTCCCGGACGGTAGAACTTGGCAACCAGCGGCGCATGGTCATCGATACCGATCTGCCAGACCCGATTTTCATAGCTGTTGAGCGCCATCAGGGTACCGTCGCAGCGGTAGCCCAGGCTTTCTATCGCGTCGAGAATCCGCTCGGGATTGAGTCCGGCAAAAGGGATGCTGTCGCTGGGCGTCATGGAGAATGCCGGCAATGTTCGGATGCCGATTATAGATACGGCCGACCGGCTTTATGCCGATGCAACTCCGTATTCAGCCGTGGGCGTTTGATCCGGCATGCCAGTAGCGCTGACGCAACTGGCGTTCATGCTGAATACGGATGCCCGCGTTGCCGATGCTCACCCTCACCGCTCCATCCGCATCGGTGCGATGCAGGCGCGCGCCTGCCGCCACATAGCGTGCGACGACATCCTCCTTGGGGTGGCCAAACCGGTTGCGGTAGCCGACGGGGAAGATCACATCGCGCGCGCCGACAGCCGCGACAAAATCCGGTGTCGAGGAAGTTCGGCTGCCGTGATGCGGCGCCGTCATTACCTCCGCCGCCAGTTCGGGTGGATGACGCTCGAGCAGCGCTTTTTCCGAGATTGCTTCGATGTCCGAAGTCAGCAGCATGGATTTTCCCCCTGCCGTCAGCCGCAGCACACAGCTTGCGTCGTTGGTTTTGCGGGTAAGCGGCTCGCTTCCCGGATGCAGCATGGCGAAATCCACCCCGTCCCAGCGCCAGCGGTCACCGTCGCGGCACGGCTGGTAAGGCACGGGCTGCGCGGACAGGGCGTGTTCGAATGGCAACGAGCTCTTCAGCATCGCCACCGGCAGCGCCGCCAGTACCGACGCAGCACCGCCTTCATGATCCTTGTCGGCATGGCTGATCATCAGCGTGTCCAGTGCGCGCACACCGCGCGCCCGCAGGTACGGCGCGATGATGCGGTTGCCACTGTCGGCGTCCGCCGAAAACGCCGGCCCTGCATCGAACAGCAGGTCATGCGTGGCAGTCTGCACATGAATTGCCAGCCCCTGCCCGACGTCGAGCACGGTGACGTCAGCCATGCCGTGTTCGGGACGTGGTGGCTGCACCGTTAGTAGCGGCAAAAAGGCCAACAGGCCAAGCCAGCGCGATGGAAAGCCGCGCGGCAACAACAGCCAGGCCGCTCCGGCCAGAGCCAGCAAAACTGCCCATGACGGCGGCGCCGCTTGTTGCCACATTGCCAGCGGTAAATCAGCCAGCCAGTCGATGAAAACCATCAGCCCGGTCGTGACGACGTGGGCCAGCGACAACAGCGGATCCAGCAAGGGCAAGGCGCCAAGCAATGCCAGCGGCGCGATGACAAAACTGACCAGCGGAATGGCGACGGCGTTGGCCAGCGGCGAGACCAGCGAAAACTGTTGAAACAGGGCCAGCAAGGCCGGCAGCATGCCCAGGGTGACCGCCCATTGCGCGCGACCCCATTCCAGCAACCAGTGCGCGGCGCCAAGGCGCCCGCTGCCGATATGAAACAACAAGGCCACGGCACCGAACGATAGCCAGAAGCCGGCGGCCAGCACCGCCCAGGGATCGATCAGCAACACCAGAAGCAGGGCCAACAGCAACACTCGCGATGCCGCTATCTCCCGCCCCGAGAGCTTTGCCAGAACCACGACGGCGAGCATGTACAAAGTGCGCTGCGCCGGCACGGCGAATCCGGCCAGCAGGCAATACAGAAAAGCCGCAAGCAGACCGCCGGCGGCGGCGGCATGCTGGGCCGGAATCCGCAGCGGCAGACGCTCTGACCGACGCCACAGCCAATGCACTGCGAAATAGGCCAAACCCGCCAGCATGGTCACGTGCAATCCCGAGATGCTCATCAAATGGGTGACACCGGTGCGGGCAAAGCGTTGCCACAGCTCAGGGTCTATCGCGTTCTGGTCACCGACCGCAAGTGCGATCAGGATTCCCGCATAGGCCGCATCCGGAAGGCTGGCGCGAAAGCCATCGCGAATGCGCTCGCGCAACATTTCGACCGCGTAGGAAAACTTCCAGACTCGCGCATCGATGCGCTCGGCGGTGCGCGGACGCACATAGCCGGTGGCGCGGATTCCGCGCTCGAACAACCAGGCTTCGTAATCGAATCCCTGTGGATTCAGATTCCCGTGAGGGCGCTTCAGGCGCACCGTGAAGCGCCAGCGCTCACCGGCGCGAAGGGGAATCAGCGCAGAGGCATCGTCGTCATCGCGTCCGCGATACCAGGCCAGGGAGATATGCCGCGGCACGCCGACGGCGGCCTGCTCGACATCGAAGTTGAATCGCACGCCGCGTTCCAGCGTCTGGGGCAGACCGGAAACCACACCGCTCAGTTCGAGATCGCGACCCTCCATGGCCGCCGGCAATGCCTCGGCGATGCGCCAATGAGCAAAACTCGCGGCCCAGACAAAACCGAGAGACAGACTGGCCAGCGCCAGCATCGGCAGCACAACCAAGCGCCGTCGCACCAAAGCCGACTTTCGGGCCGCATGCCCGCGAAGCGCGGTCTCCGGCATCGAATCCGCGGCGCTGTACGGTCTTTGCAACCCTCGCAAAAGCGCAAGCAGCAGCAACGCAACCGAAGCCAGGCCGACCAGCCATGGCACGGAAGGAAGCAGCGCTTGCTGCTGCAACAACCAGATGCCGCTCGCGAATGCTGGAACGAATACACGCATGGCCGGCATTATGTCCCCGGTTCGTGCCGGGGACGGTTCCCCTTGCGGGATTGACCATGCGTTCTGGATTGTCTTGCTCAGTAGGGAGTCTTGATCCTCATCAGTTCTTCCTTGGTGATTTCCCCGGGTTTCTTCATGATCCAGGAAGCTTCACCGACCCATAGCTTGAAGAGCTTGAGGTTCGCCTGCCGCTCGTCCTCGGTTTTTCCGAGTCTTTGGTACATGTTGCCGGCCTTGCCGTCTTTCGTGTGCTTGCCATCGTCCAGGCGACGCATGATCGCGCCGGTATCCGGCCAGCCAATGAAGAAAATCAGGTCCGCATAACTGTCCATGCGCGGGCCTTTATCATCAGCCTCGTAAGCCTTCTTGTCTTCCGCGAAAGTTCCCAGATAGGGAGCGACACTGCCGTGGCAGCGTTCGCACTTGTCCTCCCATAGCGGGCGAATGTGCTTGCGATAAGTAACTTCCTGAGCTGAGACCAGCAAGGAGAAGGTCAGAAGCGCGATTCCAGCGATGAGTCTTTTCATGAGCATTTCCATTCTGTACTGAACAGTCGACGAACATCCGTATGCGGGCCACGAATACGCGTGCGCGTCGAGCCCGTTCCCAAACCGCATGAATTCTACATCGGCAGTTTCCACCGCCTCGTGCCGCGTCCACGACCCGCCATTCCCGCACGGGCACAAAGCCCTAGGTCTTCAAGGCGGCGCTGATCTCGGCGAAATTCTGGGCGATCTCGATTGTCTCCACCGGTTCGCCGAGTTGCCGGGTGAGTTGCGAGCAGGAGAACAGACCCCGCAGTGTCTGGTGGCCGGATGCATCCTCGTCCACCACCGCGGCGTGCTGCCGGCCCTTGGCCTTGAGCGTCGCCACCACATGGCCGACATGCGCGTGCTGCACATCGTCCATGCTGATGACTTCCAGGCGGCTTTCGGGCGTCATGATGTCGCGCACCAGGGCATCCGCGCGGGAGATGCCGCGCGCGGACACGCACTGCAAGGTTTTTTCACCGAGCAGATCGTTCGAGGTAATGATCCCCATCACTTCGTTCTCGACGTTTACCACCAGCAGCAGATGCACATTGCGGCGACGCATGACGCGTGCCGCGGCATCGACGCTGACGTCCGGATCGATGGTGAGGGCCGTGGTTTTTCGAAAATCGGTCATGACCGTTATCGCCATATCCTCCGCCGTGACCTTGGCCGGCAAGGCCTGGCAGGGTTGATGGAAACTCGTATGGGGTCGCAAGGGCCGATTGGGCAAAGCGGAATACTGACGCATGGTGTTTCCTCCTATGGTGTGCTTCGGGCCTATCTCTTTGGATAGCTTGGCGTCATTCTTTGCGCCTAAGGCGGCCGCCGTCAAAACCATTTTTTCTATACGACTATTGAGCCAGACCATGATCCAACGAGAATTGCACCGATAACACCAAGGTCCGTATCGGATTTGGCAACCGGCAAATACTGAATCGACGCACCGATCGGACACCAAGCCGTGTTCCTCGATGAGTGATAATCCGGAACACCAATTGAGGAATGACCATGAGCTACGTAGTCCCCCCTGCCCCGCAAGCAAGCGTGCCGGTCGCCGGCTGCGCCGACAGCTTTCCGGTAAGACGCATTTACTGCGTCGGTCGCAACTATGCGGCGCATGCGCGCGAAATGGGTTCCGACCCGGATCGCGAACCGCCCTTCTTTTTCTGCAAACCCGCGGACGCCGTCGTCCCGGTGGCGGCAAACACCACGCGGGAGGTCGCCTATCCGCCACAGACGGCCAACTATCACCATGAAGTCGAACTCGTGGTCGCCATCGGCAAGGGCGGCAGCAACATCGCCGGCAGCGAGGCCAACGAGCATGTCTGGGGTTATGCCGTCGGTTTCGACATGACCCGACGCGATCTGCAATTCGCGCTGCGCGACAAGGGTCGGCCCTGGGAACTGGGCAAGGCCTTCGACCAGTCGGCACCGATCACGCCGATCGTGCCCGCAAGCCTTTGCGGGCACCTGCAAGCCGGCCGCATCTGGCTCACGGTCAACGGCCAGACGAAGCAGGAAGGCGACCTCTCCGATTTGATATGGTCGGTGCCGGAAACCATCGCGCACTTGTCGAAATATTTCGAGCTCCAGCCGGGTGACCTGATTTTTACCGGCACACCGGAAGGCGTCGGAGCGGTGATCAAGGGCGATCTGCTGGTCGGCGGCGTCGACGGCCTGGGCGAGCTTTCGATCCGGATTGCCTGATCCGCAACGAAATCGTCCCGCCTTGAACAACCGCTAGAATCGTCGCATGCGCCGACAGATTCGCAAGTACCTGCCCGACCACAAAATTATTCGGGGCAATCCCTGGTTTGCGCCGTTTGCCAATTCCCTGTTGCATCCCCGGCTGTGGCATCTGAACCGGCATTCGGTTGCCGGCGGCGTCGCCGCCGGTTTGTTTTGCGGACTGATTCCAGGCCCGTTCCAGATGCTGGGTGCGGCGATCTGCGCGGTGGTATTCCGCGTCAATCTGCCGCTGGCCCTGCTGGTCACGGTGTACACCAACCCATTGACCATCGTCCCGCTGTATATCGTGGCCTTTGCCATCGGCCAGGGGGTCTTGGCCGAGAACGGGCACGCATTCGTCCCGCCGCCGGAGTTCGGCGACCACGGACTCCTGGTGTGGACGGAGCATTTGATCGAATGGATGATCGGCCTTGGCGCACCGCTCGCGCTCGGTCTGGTCTTGCTTGCCTCCGGCCTTGCCGTCGCCGGCTACTTTCTGGTCCGACTGGCCTGGCGGTTTTATCTGATACGCGCCTGGCGCAAGCGCGGGCGGCGGATTCGTCGCTGAATCGACAGACTCAAACCAGCACGCCATCCTCCAGGCGCATGACCCGACCTGCGCGCGCCGCCAAATCCATGTCGTGGGTCACCAGCACCAGCGCCGCACCATGTTCGCGGCAAAGTTCCAGAAGCAGACCGAAGACGGCACTGGCCGCACTGCGGTCGAGATTGCCTGTCGGCTCATCGGCCAGCAGACACGCCGGTCGGCTGACCAGCGCACGCGCCACGGCCACGCGCTGACGCTCGCCGCCCGACAGCTCTCCCGGACGATGGGTCAATCGATGCCCCAGTCCGACGCGGCTCAGCACCTCGGTCGCCTGCCGCTCCGCCTCCGCGCGCGACAAACGCCGGATCAACAGCGGCATGGCAACGTTTTCCACGGCGGTGAATTCCATCAGCAGATGATGGAACTGATAGACGAAACCCAGCGACTGGTTGCGCAACGTCCCGCGCTCCGACTCGCTGACCCGGGCCAGATCCCTGCCGTGCAGCTTCACCAACCCTGCGGATGGATTGTCCAGTCCGCCGAGCAGATGCAGCAGGGTGCTTTTGCCCGAACCGCTGGCGCCGACGATCGCCGCCGTCTCGCCAGCGCCGACTTTCAAGTCGATGCCACCCAGTACCGCGACCTCGGCCGCGCCCTGGCGAAACACCTTGATCAAGCCCTGGCATTCGAGCACTGGCGCATTGCCGGACTCGACCGACGGCGCCAAACCCACCGTGGAACTCAAGCCAGAAGAATTGTGCGGCTCGTCACTCATAACGCAGCGCCTCGGCCGGTTGCGTGCGCGATGCGCGCCAACTCGGATACAGCGTCGCCAGCAGCGTGAGGACAAACGACACCACGCTGATGATGCCGACGTCCCGCCAGTGAAGGTCGGAGGGCAAATCGCTGATGTAATACACATCCTTGGCCAGAAACTGCAACCCCAGCACGCGCTCCAGCGCCGGCACCACGACGTCGATATTCAGGGCCAGTGCGACACCGCCGGCGACGCCCGCCGCCAGCCCGACCGCGCCGATCAGCGTGCCCTGGACGATGAAAATGGCCATGATGCTCTTCGGACTCGCGCCGAGGGTGCGCAGGATGGCGATGTCGGCGCGCTTGTCGGTGACCGCCATCACCAGCGTCGAAACGATGTTGAAAGCCGCAACCGCAACAATCAGCAGCAGGATCAGGAACATCATGCGCTTCTCGATCTCGACGGCGCGAAAGAAATTGGCGTGGCTGCGGGTCCAGTCGCTGATCCAGATGTCGCTGGGCAGGAAGCGCAGCAGTTCGCGGCCGATCTGCTGTACCGCAAACAGGTCATCGACTTTGAGCCGCACACCGTTGACGCGATCGTCCATGCGATAGAGCTTTTGCGCGTCCTCCATGTGAATCAGCGCCAATCCGGAATCAAATTCGAACATGCCCGCCTCGAACACGCCGACGACGCGGAACTGCTTGACCCGCGGCAGGATCGCGGCCGGCGTCACCAAACCCTGCGGCGCCAGCAACGTCACCTTCTCTCCGGGTCTGGCGCGCAGCGCGCGCGCCAGTTCGCTGCCGAGCACGATGCCGAACTCGCCCGGGCGCAGTTGATCGAGCTTGCCGGCACGCATGTGCTGCGCGAAATCGGCCACCTTGTCTTCGGCCTCGGGCAGGATGCCGCGCACCATCACGCCGCGCACCTGGCCGTCAAAGGTCAGCATGCCCTGTGCCTGCACGTAGGGCGCGGCCGCCTTCACCCGCGGATGCTGGGCCACTCCGCTCACCACCTGGGTCCAGTCTGCGATTTCGCCGCTTTCGCTGCTGACTTGAATGTGGGAAACGACACCCAGGATGCGCTCGCGCAGTTCCTTCTGGAAGCCGTTCATGACCGACAGCACTACGATCAGGGCCGCCACGCCGAGCGCCAGCCCGAGCATGGAAATCAGCGCGATGAAGGAGATGAAGCGATTCGATGCACCTTCGCGTGGTTGGGCGCGGGTGTAACGCAGTCCGATGAGGAGTTCGTAGTTCATTCTGATGGTCGAGTTGGCGACGCATGTTAACATGCACTCATGCTGACGCTCATCGTGCCTGGCCTGATCTGGACGCGCCAGGCGCTCGCGGACCTGACCTACGACCTGCCCCTGCCGGCCCTATCGACACTACTCGGAAAAGGCCGGCTGCGTCACCATCCGGCACGGGATACGGCCACCCTGCTGGCCGAATCGACGGGAATCGCGGCTCCGCTGCCGGCGGCGGCCTTGCGCTGGTATGCGCTGCGCGAACATCCCGGTGAGTCCGAATGCCTCTGTCTCGACCCCGTGCGCCTGCATTTCGAACAACGCTCGGTGATCGTCGATACCCCCCAGCGCCTGGCCCTGAGCGAGGACGAAGCCGTAGCGCTCGCCGTATCGCTGACGCCGACTTTTGCCGCCCTGGGAAAACTGGAGATGATCCAGCCCCTGATCTGGAATTTGAAATTGTCCGCTGCCGCCCCGGCATTCCCGGATCTGCCTTCCGCAATCGGCCGCACCGCGCCGTCCCTGCCGCTGGAGTCCGCCTACGCGCCGTGGCGACAGGCCATCAGCGAGGCGCAGATGCAACTCCACACCCATCCGGTCAACCTGGCGCGCCAAGCCGCCGGTCGGCCGGTCGTGAACTCGCTCTGGCCCTGGGGCGGCGGACGCCTGCCGGTGGCCCTTGACGGCCGCCACGATGCGATCTGGAGTTCAAGCCCGATTGCCCTGGGCATTGCCCGACTGCTTCAAATTGCCGGCAGCGCCTTGCCGGAGCGCTACGCCGGCACCTCGGCACGCGCGCCGCTGGCCATTATCGACACCCTCGAGCAGCCGGCGCGCAGCGGTGATGCCATGCTCTGGCGCGACGCACTGGCGCGATTCGAGGCCGACTGGCTGATGCCGGCGCTGCAGGAACTGCGCAGCGGCAGGCTCGACGCAGTGCGCCTGCTGGCGCCGGACGATGCCGCGAGCGCCGAGCTGCAGGTGAGCCGGGGCGATCTCTGGCGCTTCTGGCGCAAACCGCGCAACGTGAGCGAACTGGCGCGCGCATGACCCGCATTGTTGTCCGCGACATACCGCCGCGCGCCACCTGGGCGCTCGAACAGGGTGGCGTCCATCCCCTGCTGGCGCGCCTGTATGCCGCGCGCGGCATTCGCAGCCCGGAAGAACTGGATACCCGCAGCGCCGCGCTGCTCCCGCCGAGCGCGCTCAAAGGCGCGGCGGAAGCGGCGGTACTGCTCGCCGACACGATTGCCGCCGGCCGCAAGATCCTGATCGTCGCCGATTACGACTGCGATGGTGCCACTGGCTGCGCCGTGGGACTGCGCGCCTTGCGCATGATGGGCGCCACGGTCGACTATCTGGTGCCCGACCGCGTTGCCATGGGCTACGGGCTTTCGCTGGAAGTCGCGCAACTGGCCGCGGCACGGCAGCCGGATCTGGTGATCACGGTCGACAATGGCATTGCCAGCGTCGAAGGCGTCGCGGAATTGAAGCGCTGCGGCATTGCAACGCTGATCACCGACCATCACTTGCCGGCTTCCGAGCTTCCGGACGCCGCCGTCATCGTCAATCCGAACCAGCCGGGCTGCACGTTTCCGAGCAAGGCCCTGGCCGGTGTCGGCGTGATGTTCTACGTAGCGCTGGCCTTGCGCGCCGAACTGCGCCGCCGCGGCGCCTACGCCGAGCTTGCCGAGCCGAACCTCGCCGCGCTGCTCGATCTGGTGGCACTGGGCACGGTGGCCGACGTGGTGCCGCTGGATCGCAACAACCGCATTCTGGTCGCCCAGGGTTTGGCACGCATGCGCGGCGGGCAGTTACAGGCAGGCCTCGCCGCGCTGTTTTCCGTGGCCGGACGCGAATCCGGTCGCGCCGCCACCTTCGATCTCGGCTTTGCCCTCGGCCCGCGCCTCAATGCCGCAGGTCGCCTGGCCGACATGTCCCTGGGCATCGAATGCCTGAGTACCGACGATCCCGGACGCGCCATGAACATCGCCCAGGAACTCGATGCCATCAATCGCCAGCGGCGGGTGATCGAAACCGACATGCGCGAGGATGCCGAACTGCTGCTGGCCTCGCTCGACGCCGGCAACCGGGCCAGCCTCACGCTCTACGATCCCGGCTGGCATCAGGGCGTGATCGGCATTCTTGCCGGCCGCGTCAAGGAAAAGCTGCACCGCCCGACGTTCGCCTTCGCTCGCGGCAACAGTGGTGAGCTGAAGGCCTCGGGGCGCTCGATTCCCGGCCTGCATCTGCGCGACGCGCTGGACCTGGTGGCCAAGCGGCATCCGGGCATGTTGCTGCGCTTCGGCGGTCACGCCGCTGCCGCCGGCCTCACGCTCAAGGAGGATCGCCTCGCCGAATTCGAAGCGGCCTTCGAAACCGTCTGCGGCGAACTGCTCTCGCCGGCGGAACTCTCGCGCACACTGGAAACCGACGGCCCGCTCGAATCCGGCTATTTTTCGCTCGAAGCCGTGCGCCTGATGCAGCAAGAGGTCTGGGGCCAGGCATTTCCGGCGCCGGTTTTCGCCGACTGCTTCAAGGTCCTCAGCCAGCGCATCCTGAAGGACAAGCACCTCAAGCTCAAACTGCAAAAAGGCGGCCAGCGCTTCGACGCCATTCAGTTCAATTTCGCGGATAGCGCCCCGGAGCAGATTCGCGCCGCCTTTCGCGTGGACATCAATGAATGGAACGGCACGCAAACCGTGCAACTGATGCTGGAGCATTTCGAACCTGCCTGAGCCGCCGCCTCGCGGCACAACGCCGCAGCTCAATGCGTTAACCCGCTACTACCTGCCCTCTCCGCGCCGCTGCAAGAATGGCGCATGGACACGCCGCTGCGTGCCCCACATCAAGGAGAGAGACATGGCAGCCAAGAAGATACTGATGCTGGTCGGCGATTACGTCGAGGACTATGAAGTGATGGTGCCCTTCCAGGCCCTGCTGGCGGTCGGCCACAGCGTGCACGCGGTGTGTCCGGACAAGAAGGCCGGCGACAGCGTCAGCACCGCGATTCACGATTTCGAGGGGCAGCAGACCTATTCGGAAAAGCGCGGCCACAACTTCGCGCTGAACGCCAGCTTCGCCGACACCAAGGCCGAAAACTACGATGCGCTGGTGATCCCCGGCGGCCGGGCGCCGGAATACCTGCGCCTCAATCCAGTGGTGCTCGACATGGTGCGCCACTTCTTCAGCGCCAACAAGCCGGTGGCCGCGATTTGCCATGGCGCGCAGATTCTGGCCGCCGCGGGCGTACTCAAGGGCCGCAGTTGTTCGGCCTACCCGGCCTGCAGCGCCGAAGTCATCCTCGCTGAAGGCAAATTCGCCGAGATCGCCATCGATGCCGCCGTCACCGACGGCAATCTGGTCACGGCACCGGCCTGGCCGGCGCATCCGGCCTGGATCAGCCAGTTCCTCAAGGTATTGGGTACCCGTATCGAACTCTGATCCTTTCGCTCACCACGGCAGCGGTGCTACATTGTGCGGCGGGGATGCAACCGTATTCCCGCCGAGCTCGCCGAGGAGGAATTGCATGTGCAAGATTTTCATCAGCGCAGACCCTGAACTGTATCGCTGCCGCTCCCGCTCCCTTCGCCTGTCAGGCGTCGCCACCAGCATTCGCCTGGAGAATCTGTTCTGGCAGGTGCTGGAGGAAATTGGCGCCCGCGACGACCTCAGCGTCGCGCAACTGATCACCCGCCTCTACGACGAACTGGCCGAGGCCGGCAACCTGGGTGCAAACGACGGCACCAACTTCAGTTCCTTCCTGCGCGTCAGTTGCGGCCGCTACCTGGCCTTGCAGGTGTCCGGCCGAATTCCTGCCGACACCGACGTACCGATCCGCTCACTCGATGCCGACTGGGTATTGGCCGGAGAAAAGTCACGGCGACCCGGCGCGTTCCCGACCAAAACCCGGCACCTGGAGATGGAACAAGCCGCGACTTGATCCTTGAGGCCGACTCAGCGGCCTCAACTCTCCAGCCTCTGATCCGGAGCGCCGTGTCGCCAGCGCCGACTTTTGATTTTCGGTGCGCAGCCGGCAACGTATAATCGCGGCCCTTTGACGCTTTCACTCCGCCGCCGTGTCCCAGCTCGAACTCGAAACCGCTCGCCGCCGCACCTTCGCCATCATTTCGCACCCGGATGCGGGCAAGACCACGCTGACCGAAAAGCTGCTGTGGTTCGGCGGCGCGATTCAGGTCGCCGGGGAAGTCCGCGCCCGCAAGGCCTCGCGCCACGCCACCTCGGACTGGATGGAACTCGAAAAGCAGCGCGGCATCTCGGTCACCAGCTCGGTGATGCAGTTCCCCTACCGCGAATGCATGATCAACCTGCTCGACACGCCGGGCCACGAGGATTTCTCCGAAGACACCTACCGCACGCTGACCGCCGTCGATTCGGCGGTGATGGTGATCGATTCGGTCAACGGCGTCGAAGCCCAGACCATCAAGCTGCTCAACGTCTGCCGCCTGCGCGATACGCCGATCCTGACCTTCATCAACAAGCTCGACCGCGAAGGCCGGCCGCCGATCGAACTGCTCGACGAAATCGAATCCGTGCTCGATATCCAGTGCGCGCCGATGACCTGGCCGATCAGCATGGGCAAGCGTTTTCGCGGCGTGTACCACCTCTACGACGACAGCATCAGCTTCTTCGACCCCAGGGCGGAAAAAGGCACGGCCGAAGTCATCAAGGGCCTCGACAATCCACGCCTCGACGCGCTGATCCCCGATCAGGCCGACGAACTGCGCATGGAAGTCGAACTGGTGCGCGGCGCCTCGCATGCCTTCGACCGCGAGGCTTATCTGGCCGGCAAGCAGACGCCGGTGTTCTTCGGCTCGGCGATCAACAACTTCGGCGTCCAGTCGCTGCTCGACGCCGTCGTCGATCTGTCGCCCAGCCCGCAGCCGCGCGCCACCGAAGCACGCCTGGTACAGCCCGGCGAGCCGAAGTTTTCCGGTTTCGTGTTCAAGATCCAGGCCAACATGGACCCCAAGCATCGCGACCGCATCGCCTTCGTCCGCGTCTGCTCGGGCAAGTTCGAGCGCGGCATCAAACTCAAGCAGCGCTCGACCGGCAAAACCCTCTCGGTCAACAACGCCATCACCTTCATGGCGCAGGATCGCAACACCACCGACGAAGCCTGGCCGGGCGACATTCTCGGCATTCCGAATCACGGCACGGTGATACTGGGCGATGCCTTCAGCGAGGGCGAAGACCTCAAGTTCACCGGCATCCCCTGCTTTGCGCCGGAGCACTTCCGCCGCGCCCAGATCCGCAATCCGATGAAAATGAAGCAGCTGCAAAAAGGCCTGCAGCAGCTGGCCGAGGAAGGCGCGACGCAACTCTTCCGCCCCATCCACAGCAACGACCTGATCCTCGGTGCGGTCGGCACGCTGCAGTTCGACGTCGTCGCCCATCGCCTTGAATTCGAGTACGGCGTCGACGTCATCTTCGAACCCTACCCCGTCGCCACCGCGCGCTGGCTGCGCGGCAAGGAACAGGCAATTCAGGCTCTCGCCGACAAATCCGGCGTTAACGTAGCCCTCGACGGCGCCGGCGACTATGTCTATCTGGCACCGAACCGGGTCAATCTGTCGATGACCCAGGAACGCCATCCGGAAGTGAAGTTCCTCGAAACCCGCGAGATCCACTGAACACGCTCCGTCTGAGAGCGAATCAAGGCGCCCACCAGCGCCAGCGCCTTGCGTCCCTTCGGGAAGTTTTCTTGCCGTGTCACCAGCGCCGAGTTTTGCCCCTGTCGTTTCGCGAGGGATTCATCCTCCCTATGTCAGTTGAACAATCTGATTCAACACGGTACAGACTTCAGCAAACCGGTCGTCCGGAATTCTTTTCAGCGGGTGAGGTGACGCCTCGCGAATACGCCAGTCGAATGACTTGGGTAGGTGACAAAGCACATAACTGGTCTTGCCCGCCTTGGCGCCTTTCGCAATGCCGGCTACGACAGCAAAGGGATTATCGGCGTTGTACTCCGCCGTGGTCATCGGCAAGCCGATGACCAGCGAAGTACGCCCGTTGAAGGCGCGGGGAGAAAGCACCACGAAAGGATGCCGGTCTCGCATCTCCCTTCCGGCCTGTGGGTCACAATCGATCCAGATGATCTCCTGTCGTTCAGGAATCCACGGCGGCTTGGTCTTGGCCGCTACCAACGCTCGGCTCCCAATGGCGTGGAGACCATTGCTTCACCACCATGACGAGTGGGATCGAAGCGGACAAGACGCTGATCAAGCGTAAGCAGGGCATCGGCGACTGGCGAAATAATGACGCGCCCTGCCTCAACCGATACCCTCACCCGCTGGTCGGCATGAAAATTCGCTTCACGCGCCACTGCTGCCGGCAAACGAACTCCTAGATTGTTGCCCCAGTGTTTGATGTCAAGAAGTGCTTCGGTCATGGTCGGTACTCCAGTAATGTTTATACGGAGTATAGACTCTGATCTTCAAGAGCGTAAATATTTTCCCAACTGAAAGTTGTCGTCTGACCGGGCGACACTCCGGTCGAGCACCGCGAGGTTGCTGAATTAGCAGGTCGGCATCAAGCAAAACGCACAGTCGGGCTCAGGTAATCCCCAACGCCATTGCCAAATAGTCAAAAAACAGGCAATACAGGGCGATGGGCAAGGGCAGCCCCAACAGGGTGCCGATCAGGTACTCGCGAAAGCCGACGCCGGACATGGCCAGGGTGTAATTGAGTGCCGGCACCGTCTGAAACAGTATCCTCAAAAAAAGAATGCTTCTCACCGGCCGCGCATCGAGCTCACCCAGCAATCGCCTGACGATCCGGTTGTCCAGCTTGCGCAAGGCGGCGCCGCCGATCCAGCGAATGCTCAAATAAGTGAAGATGCAGGACATGCACGCTGCGATATAGGTCGCGATGCCACCCCACATTTTCCCCAGCGCGAGAACCGCTGCCGCCAGAAAAATCCAGCCCGGCACCTGAATCAGGTTGCCCAGGCAAAACAGCAGGACAAATATCAGCAGCCCCGAGACCATGTGCTCGTCAATTCGCTGACGGAGAAACTCGAGACTGAAGTGCTCCCTTAGTCCGGATATCTCGAAAGCGACGAACAACACGCCGAGAAACAGCACCACGGCAATCAAGCGTTGATAGCGGCGCAGACTTCGCGACTCGTCAGCTTTGGTCATACGCATAACTGATCATGAAACTCGCACGTGGCTTTGCGGAAGCCGGAACCCGGGACAGTCCCATTCTATTCCGCGGGATCGGCGGCCTAGACCGGCAGCGCCGTCTCGTACTTCACCTCACGCAATACAACGCTGGTACGCACATTGGCCACGCCCGGCAAAGTAAATAGCACCTGATTGAGAAATACATCAAAGGCCTTGATGTCCGGGGCAACGACTTTCAGCAGGTAATCCGCCTCGCCGGTCGAACTGAAGCATTCGATGACTTCCGGGCACTCGCCGATGGCTTTTTCAAATTCAAGAATTGCTCCCTTGACGTGACGCTGCAGATTCACGCTGACCAGGCAGCAGACATGCAGGCCGAGTTGCTCGCGATTGAGCAGCACCGTGTAGCGCCGGATCAGCCCACCTTCTTCCATCTCCTTGACGCGCCGCCAGCAGGGCGTGGCGGACAGGCCGACCCGTGCCGACAAGTCCTGCATGGAGCGCCGCGAGTCCAATTGAAGTTCGCGCAGCAGTTTCTTCGAGTAGCCATCAAGATCGTTCATTTCGATTTTTTCCATTCTGGGAAACGTTTGTTTCAATAATACTGCTAAACACAGAACATAAAGTCACATCACCTCATGATTGATGTCTAAAGTAGTGGATGTTAGCGGCAAGCATCGCCTTTCAGAACGCAGCCGTGGAGGAGACAGCATGAACGACATCGCAACCCGAACCATCGTGCGCGACAGCTATCGGCTTGAAGACGCCCTGCAGGCTCAAGGCGGACAGATATTCCTGACCGGCACCCAGGCCCTGGTGCGCCTGCCGCTGATGCAACGCCAGCTCGACGCGGCGGCCGGGCTCAATACCGCCGGCTTCATCAGCGGCTATCGCGGCTCGCCGCTGGGCGGCTACGACCTGGCCTTGTGGCGCGCCGGCAAGCAGCTCGACGCCGCCAATATCCGGTTTCTGCCAGCCATCAACGAGGAAGCGGGCGCCACGGCCGTGCTCGGCAGCCAGCAGGTCGAGAGCGATCCGCAGCGCACAGTGGATGGCGTCTTCGCCATCTGGTACGGCAAGGGCCCCGGCGTCGACCGCGCCGCCGATGCGCTGCATCACGGCAACGCCTATGGCTCCTCGCCGCGCGGCGGCGTGCTGGTGGTGGCCGGCGACGATCACGGCTGCGTCTCCTCGTCGATGCCGCACCAGAGCGACTTTGTCATGCAGGCCTGGGGCATGCCGATCGTCAATCCGGCCAACGTCGCCGAGATGCTGGAGTTCGGCCTCTACGGCTGGGCGTTATCGCGCTACTGCGGCGCCTGGGTCGGCTTCAAGGCGATATCCGAAACCGTCGAGAGCGCGATGACGGTCGATCTCGATACGCTCGCCCCGAGCTTCACCACACCCGAAGGTTTTGCCGCCCCGTCCGGCGGCCTGCATTTCCGCCCCAATGACAATCCCAGCCCGGCCATCGAGTTGCGCCTGGCGGCCAAGCTCGAAGCGGCAAAGCTGTTCGCCCGCGCCAACTCGATCGACAAGCTGATCTGCGCCGCCCCTGCGGCCGACATCGGCATCGTCACCTGCGGCAAGGCGCATTTCGACCTGATGGAAACCTTCCGCCGGCTCGGGCTTTCACTCGCCGAGCTCGACGCGCAAGGCGTGCGCATCTACAAGGTCGGCCTGAGTTTCCCGCTTGAAACCGGCCGCATGGACGACTTCTGCAAGGGCCTCAAGGAAGTACTGGTGATCGAGGAAAAGGGCGCGGTGGTCGAACAACAAATGCGCAGCCTGTTCTACAACCGGGCCGCGGCCGAGCGCCCGGCCATCATCGGCAAGACCGACGCCAGCGGCTGCGCCCTGCTCGCCGCGACCGGCGAGCTGCGCCCCTCGCGCGTGATGCCGGTGGTCGCGCAATGGCTGGCCGGCCACAAGCCGGCGCTCGACCGGCGCGAGCTGGTGGTCGACTTCACCGCGCCGGAAGTGCTGTCCAACATCGCCGACACGGTCAAACGCATTCCCTATTTTTGCTCCGGTTGCCCGCACAACAGCTCGACCCGCGTTCCCGAGGGCTCGGTCGCCTCGCCCGGCATTGGCTGCCACTACATGGCTTCATGGATGAACCGCGATACCGCCGGCGCCATCCAGATGGGCGGCGAAGGCATCGACTGGGCCGCGCACGGCCTGTTCACCAAGCGCCACCACATGTTCCAGAACCTCGGCGACGGCACCTACTTTCATTCCGGCATCCTCGCCATCCGCCAGGCCATTGCCGCCAAGGCCAACATCACCTACAAGATCCTTTTCAACGACGCCGTCGCCATGACCGGCGGCCAGCCGCCGGACGGTTCAATTTCGGTGGCGCAGATGGCGCGTCAGGTCGAAGCCGAAGGCGCCAGGCGCGTGGTGATCGTCAGCGACTATCCGGAAAAGTATGTAGGTCAGGAAAGCGATTTCCCCAAGGGCACCCGCTTCCATCACCGCTCCGAGCTGGATCCGGTGCAGCGCACGCTGCGTGAGGTGGAAGGCGTCACCGTGCTGATCTACGAACAGGTCTGCGCCACCGAAAAACGCCGTCGCCGCAAGAAAGGCACGGTGCCGCTGGCAACCCGGCGGGTCTTCATCAACGCCGAAGTCTGCGAAGGCTGCGGCGACTGCGGCAACAAATCCAACTGCCTCTCGGTGCTGCCGCTGGAAACCCCGCTCGGGCGCAAGCGCATCATCGATCAGGCCTCCTGCAACCAGGACTACTCCTGCGTCGACGGCTTCTGCCCGAGTTTCGTCTCCATCATCGGTGGCAAGCCGCGGCGCGGCGCCATGGCCGATCTCACGCAGATGCTGCAACTCGCATCGCGCCTGCCCATGCCGACGCTGCAACTCGCTGACGCACCCTACGACATCCTGGTTACCGGCGTCGGCGGCACCGGTGTCGTCACCATCGGCGCCCTGATCACCATGGCCGCGCACCTCGACGGCCACAGCGCCTCGGTGCTCGACTTCATGGGCTTCGCCCAGAAAGGCGGCGCCGTGCTGTCCTTCGTGCGCCTGGCCGCCAGTCCCGATCTGTTGAACCAGGCCCGTATCGACACCCAGCAGGCCGACATGATGCTGGCCTGCGACATGGTCGTCGGCGCCGGCGAAGCCGCCTTGCAGACCGTGCGCCGCGGCCGCACCCGGCTGGTGGTGAACTCGCATGAAATCCCCACCGACGTGTTCGTGCGCAATCCCGATGCCGATCTGCATGGCGCTGAGCTGCTCGAAAAAATGCGCTTCGCCGCCGGGCCGGAACAGATGAACGTCTGCGATGGCAACGCGCTCGCCTCGCAGCTGCTGGGCGATGCCGTCGGCACCAACATCCTGCTGATGGGCCATGCCTGGCAATTGGGACTGATCCCGGTTTCGCTCGCCGCCATTGAGCGCGCCATCGAACTCAACGGCGTCGCGGTGGACATGAATCGCCTGGCCTTCCATATCGGCCGCCTCGCCGCCGCCGATCCCGCGGCGCTGGCAAAAGTCGGCGCTGGCGACACGGCGGGCGACGACAGCCTGAGCGCCCTGATCGAGACGCAGGCCGCCCGCCTCGCGGCCTATCAGAACGCCGCCTACGCCCAGCCCTACCGCCAGCTGCTGGCGCGCGTGCAGAAGGCCGAACAGGCAATGGCCGGCAGCGATCCGGCCCTGCCCTTGTCCCGCGCCGTGGCCATCAACTACGCCAAGCTGCTCGCCGTCAAGGACGAGTACGAAGTCGCCCGCCTCTATACCGATGGCACATTTGCAAAATCGCTGGCGAACGCCTTCGAGGGCGACTACCGGATCCAGTTTCACCTCGCCCCGCCGCTGCTGGCCGGCGTCGATGCCGCCGGCAAACCGCGCAAGCGCAGTTTCGGCCAATGGATGCTGCCCGCGATGCGCGCTCTGGCCGCCGCCAAGGGGCTGCGCGGCAGCGTGCTCGATATTTTCGGCTACAGCGCCGAGCGCCGCCTCGAGCGCCAGCTGGCGAAGGATTACGCCGCGCTGATCGAGGCCATGCTGCCGCGCCTCGATCTGCAGCAGTTGCCAACGCTGCTGGAACTGGCAAATTTGCCGCAAAAGATTCGCGGCTACGGCCACGTCAAGCTGGCCAGCATCGAGCAGGCCAAGGTACGGGAAAACGAACTGCGGGCGCAGGCCGGGCTGGCCGCCACAATCGCACGCCCAGCCTGAACGCATGAACCCCAAAACCTCAACACAGAGACACAGAGGCACAGAGAAAGGCTATGAATCTGCGCCGTTCAGGTCGGCAGCCCCTCAGCCTTTGGGTGATCCGGCTTCACCGTGCAGCGCTTTGCTTTTCCTCAGTGCTCTCTGTGTCTCTGTGGTTCAACTGAGTTTTTCAGCATGAATCGCATCCTCGCCGTGAACCCCGGCGCCACCTCGACCAAGTTCGCCGTCTTCGACGACGAACAGCCCGTCCTGCAACACAGCGCGGAGCACCATGGCAGCGAACTGCAGCACTTCGCCAGGGTTTCAGATCAGGCCGACTTCCGTCTCGCGCTGATCACCGCCGCGCTGGACGCCGCCTCGATTCCGCAGGCCAGCCTGCAGGCCGTGGTCGGCCGCGGCGGCCTGCTCAAGCCGCTGAGCGGCGGCACCTACGGCGTCAATCGGGCCATGCTCGACGATCTCCACGCCGCTACACGCGGCGAACACGCCTCGAATCTGGGCGGCATCATTGCCGACGCCCTGGCACAGCGGCTGGGCATTTCGGCTTTCATCGTCGATCCGGTCTCGGTCGACGAAATGGAGCCCGCCGCGCGACTCTCGGGCCATCCCGAGATTCCGCGCGACAGCCTCTCGCATGCGCTCAACAGCAAAGCCGTGGCACGCCGTGCGGCGGCGGACATGGGCACGACGTATGGCGAACTCAATCTGCTGATCGCCCACCTGGGCAGCGGAATATCCGTCACCGCGCACCGCCGCGGGCGCATGATCGATGTGAACAACGCGCAGGAAGAAGGCCCCTTCTCGCCCGACCGCTGCGGCGGCCTGCCGGCGCGCAAGCTGGTCAAGCTGTGCTTTTCAGGAAAATACACCGAGACCGAAATGGCGGCGCAGTTGATGGGCAAGGGCGGCATCTTCGCCTATCTCGGCAGCCGCGATCTGCGCGAGGTGGAAGCCCGGGCGGCGTCTGGCGACGCGCAAGCCGAGCTGGTATTTACCGCGATGGCCTATCAGATCGCCAAGGAAATCGGCGCCATGGCCACGGTGCTCGGCGGCGCGGTCGATCGCATCGTCATCACCGGCGGCATGGCCTGGTCGCGGCGCCTGGTCGATGAGGTGTCGGCGCGCGTCGGCTTCATCGCGCCCATCGTGTTGCTGCCGGGCGAGGAAGAACTTCCGGCGCTGGCAGCGGGCGCCTTGCGCGTGCTGCGCGGCGAAGAACCCGCGCAAACCTACTAGGGGCAGGCATCCATGAACCTGAAAAATTCAGTCGAACCACAGAGGCACAGAGAACACAGAGGAAAAACAAAGTGCTGCGCGGTAACGCCAGATCACCCAATGATTGAGAGACCGTCGGCCCACAAAGCGTTGATTCATGGCCTTTCTCTGTGTCTCTGTGTCTCTGTGGTGAGGTTTTTAGGATGAACGTGTATCGACGACTCGAAGAACTGGTGGCCGCCGCCAAGCAGCGCGGCCCCGTGACCGTGGCCTTTGCCGCCGCGCAGGACAGGAGCGTGATCGCCGCCGCCAAGGCCGCCACCGATCTGGGCATGATCCGCGCCATCCTGGTCGGCGACGGGCCGGCGATTTCTGCGCTCGCCGCCGAGGCGGGCCTGACCGACGCGCGCATCATCGATGAAGCGGACATCGACCGCGCCGCGCTGAAAGCCGTCGAACTGGTGAGTCGCGGCGAAGCCAGTGTATTGGTCAAGGGCCAGATCAACAGCAGCAATTTCCTGCAAGCCGCGCTGAATCCCGACTGCGGCCTGCGCTCGGGCAGGATACTCAGCCATCTGGCGGCATTCGAAATCCCCGGCGAACCCAAGCTCGCCTTCCATACCGACGGCGGCATGGTGATCAACCCGGATCTCGAAGACAAGAAACGCATCCTGCAAAACGCACTCGAAGCGCTGGCCTGCATCGGCATCGAGCGGCCCAGGGTCGCCGTGCTGACCGCCAACGAACAAGTCAATCCGCGCATGCCGGCCACCATGGACGCGCAGGCCCTGGTCGAATTGTGGCAGCAGGGGTTTTTCCCGCCCTGCCTCATCGAAGGGCCGATCGCGATGGATGTCGCGGCCTCGGCTGCCGCCGCATCGCGCAAAGGCATCGACAGCCAGGTGGCGGGTGCGGTGGATCTCTTCCTGCTGCCAAGCATCGAAGCCGGCAATCTGGTCGGCAAGACGCTGCTGCACTACGCCAGGGCAAAAATGGCCGGCGTGATTCTCGGCGCAACGCATCCCATGGTGCTCGTCTCCCGCTCGGACGATGCCGCAGCCAAGCTCAACTCGATTGCGCTGGCCTGCCTGCTGGCGCCGGTGAGCCGCGTCGACACCGCGCCGGCCAGCGCCGCCATCGCGTTATAGGCGGCAATATCGATCACAATAGGCGGCCGACAGCTCGCATTGTGGAGATAGCCGCATGACCGTACCCGATACCGTCCCCGCCCCCACCGACGACAGCGATGGAATACTCATCCTCGGCGCCGGCCTCGCCGGACTCACGCTCGCCGAAACATTGCGCGCCGAAGCCTATGCCGGACCGATCACCCTGATCGGCGACGAGACGCAGGCGCCCTACCAGCGCCCGCCCCTGTCCAAGGGCTTTTTGCTGGGTGAAACCAAAGAGGCGCAATTGATGATGCGTCCGGCGGACGTCCTGGCGAAAAAGCACATCAGCCTGAAACTCGGCGCTGGCGCCACGGCGATCGACCGCGCCGCGAAGCAGGTCAGGCTCGGCGACGGCACGACAATGTCCTACGCCGGGCTGGCGCTGTGCACCGGCTCGCGCCTGCGCGATTTGCCGTTGGCAGGCGCGGATTGGCAGGGCGTCTTCGGCCTGCGCTCGCTCGACGATGCAAAAGGCATCGCGGCAGCGCTGGAGGGCGCGCAGAACGTGGTGATCATCGGCGGCGGCTTCATCGGCCTCGAAGTCGCGGCGGTGGCGCGCAAGAAGGGCAAGCAGGCCACCGTGCTGGAAGCCGCCGATCGCCTCATGGCGCGCGTCATGCCGCCACTGATTTCACAGTTCTATTTC
>JAIPCT010000043.1 GCA_021738065.1 Burkholderiaceae bacterium | reverse complement strand
TGGGCCGCCCCGACATCAAGACGCAGGTGATTCACTTTCTCAACAAGCCGATGCCGAAGGATGTGCCGACGCGCACGTCGCGCGGCCTGCTCGATGTCGAGGACGACACGCTGATCCCGGTGATTCGCGATCCGCAACGGGCCGGCGACGAGTCGGAAGCCGTGTTCTACTTTCCCGGCTGCGGCTCGGAGCGCTTGTTCTCGCAGGTCGGCCTCGCCACCCAGGCCATGCTCTGGCACGCCGGCGCCACCACGGTGCTGCCGCCCGGCTATTTGTGTTGCGGCTATCCGCAAACCGCCAGCGGCGACGAAGAAAAAGGGCAGGCCATCACCATGGCCAACCGCATCCTGTTTCATCGCGTCGCCAATACGCTGAACTACCTCGACATCAAAACCGTGGTGGTCTCCTGCGGCACCTGCATGGACCAATTGCTGAAATACGAATTCAGCAAGATTTTCCCGGGCTGCCGACTGGTGGACATCCACGAATGGCTGATGGAAAAAGACATCAAGCTGGCGGGTGTGAGCGGCACGCAGTACATGTATCACGAGCCCTGCCACACGCCGATGAAGCACTACTCCGGCATCAAGGTGGCCAACACGTTAATGGGGCAAAAGGTCGAACTGAATGATCGCTGCTGCGGCGAATCCGGCTCGCTGGCGGTGTCGCGACCGGATGTGTCAACCCAGATCCGCTTTCGCAAGCAGGAAGAAATGGAGCAGGGTGCGGCGCGCCTGCGCGAGAAAGCCGGCACCGCCAGGATGCCGGCCCCGGTAAAGATTCTCACATCCTGCCCGTCCTGCCTGCAAGGCCTGTCGCGCTATGAAAATGACACCGAAGTGACCGCCGACTACATCGTGGTCGAGATGGCCAAAGCCATACTCGGCCCGGACTGGATGCAAGACTATATTCGCAGCGCAAACAGCGGCGGCATAGAGCGCATTTTGCTGTAGGCAGTGCGTATTCCGTCACGCACGGGGCGTCTGATTGGCGCTATGCTTGGCAAATGGGTATGAGCATTGAGTGCGAGCTGTGTGCCGAACCGGGCGGCGAAGCCTTGTGGCACGACGCGATTTGCCGGGTGGTGCGCGTGGCAGGCAGCGCCGGCGACGCCTTTCCCGGCTTTTGTCGCGTGATCTGTCAGCGGCACGTCGCTGAGATGACCGAACTGACCCCGCAGGACGCACGCCATGTCATGGACGTGGTGCTTGCCACCGAACGCGCCTTGCGCCGCCTGCTGACACCGGACAAGATCAACCTCGCCAGCCTCGGCAATGTTGTGCCGCACCTGCACTGGCATGTGATACCGCGCTGGCGGGATGACAGTCATTTTCCGGCGCCGATCTGGGCCGCACCGCTACGATCCGGCGCCCACCGTGCGGCGCCCAGTACGTCCAACCTTCAGCTAGTGCTGAAATCCGAACTCCTGACCTTGAGCGAAACGCCATGAACTTTGACCTGCCCACCACGGGAACCGACCCGCGTCCCGCTGTCACCAGCGCAAGCACATGCAAGGACTGGCTGGCCACCGTGCCGCTGGCAAACAGCGTGCAGGCGCAAGCGGCAATCATGCGCCAGCTGACCTTGCTGCATCGGTTTACGCTGCCACCGAAAGAACGTTTCAAAATCCTCGAAACCATGCTCGGCCCCCTGACGGAAGTCCAGGCCGATGCCTCCAAAAAATTCGCCGGCAGGGCCTTGCCGCTTGCGCCGCCCGAACAGGCGGCACTGGACAGCACGCTGGGCGTATGGCGCGAATTCGCGCTGGGCTATCTGCGCTGTTTCGATGAGATATGCACCGACCATACTTCGATGTCCGATCTGCAAGCTCAGCGCAAGGCCTGTGCCGCCAGCCCGGACCTGGCCAAGCAGGCCGCCACCATGGCGCAACGCCTGATATCGGTATTTGCCGACTGGCAAGTCGATCTTTGCCGCGGCGCGCAGCTGCCCGATCCTGCCTACTGGCGGAAACTGCACCAGGTTTTGTTGGCGGTGGAAACCCTCGGCGTGGCCGGCCACGAGGTACATGACACCTTGCGCCACGGCAAGGGAAGCACCAGCGCGCTGGCGGCCTACGCCGAGTGCAATCTGATCAGCGCCGCCAATTCTTACGAGTTTCCCGCGCGTCATATGGCCTGGATTGCGCGCTGGGCACGACGCTGGGGCGCAAAACTCGCCCTGCTGCATGCGCCGCCGGAAGATATTCGAAATCGTGCCGTGCCACTTTGGGTCGATCTTGAATCCGGCAATCCGGCAGGCTACGCGCCGCAACCCGCCGCCAGCAGCCGCTGGCTGGAGACCACCGAACTCAAGAAAAGCCTGCTTGCCCGGATTGCCTACCTGGACAAAGGCAAGGCGCCCGCCGATCTTCAACTCGGCAATGATGTCACCCAGCCCGCGGCGGGTCAGTTGCTGCAGCACCTGGTGCAACGATGGTGCCAGGGCGGCGCGCCACGCCGCCATGAACGGCATCCGACTGTCGCCGACTGCAGCTTCATTGGCGGCTTCGAGCCGATACATTTCCACCTTTCCGGCCACCAGACATTTCGCGCGCCCACGCGCAGCGATGCCGCCTTGCGCCGCGAGCGCGAAGAGTTCGAAACTTTCGGCGACCGCAGTCATCGCACGGAAAGCTCTGCCCCCGGCGGTGAAGCCACGCAATTCGAGACCTGGCGTCTGCTTGACGAGTCGGCCGCGGGCATGCGCATTACCCGGCCCCTCAAGGATGGTGTGCGGATTGGCGTCGGCATGGTCATCGCGATCAAAACAACGGACAGCCCACGCTTCATGCTGGGCCGCGTGCGCTGGGCCTTGCGCGAAGGCGACAATGTGCTTTCGGCCGGCGTTCAGCTGTTTCCTGGTGAAACCCGCCACGCCGCGGTTCGCGCCCTGGAAGCGGACGGTCCCGCGGGTGCCTGGCGACAAGGATTCATGCTGCCCGAGGTTCCGGTACTCAAGGAGCCGGCAACCGTGGTCCTGCCTCCCGGCATGTTCCGTCTCGATCGCAACATCGAAGTCATGGTCGATGAAAAGACCAGAACCCTCAAGCTATCCCACGTGCTCGATCGCGGCATCGAGTTCGAGCGCTGCGATTTTCACGACTGAATCCGGTGCGGTGGAAACACCGCACTGAATCGCGAACCCTGGCCAAGCTCGCTTTCGATCTGCAGCACCGCCTGATGCCGCTCCAGGACATGCTTGACAATGGCCAGACCGAGTCCGGTGCCGCCCGCTTCGCGCGAGCGCCCGCGATCCACCCGGTAAAAGCGCTCGGTCAGCCGCGGCAAGTGTTGCGCAGCGATGCCGATACCGCCGTCCTGCACTGAAAAACGCGCGCCGCCCGAATTTTCCGCACCCCAGCGCAACACGATTTCTGTCCCCTGCGGACTGTAACGCACGGCATTGCCCGCCAGATTGGCAAATGCCGAGCGCAATTCCCGGGCACTGCCCAGCAGGCCCTGCGGGCCCTGATTTTCCAAACGGATGCGATGCCGCCCGGCCGAAAGCGCGTCGATCTCCCCGCCGATGTCCGCCAGCAGGGCAGCGACATCGACCGGGTCCTCCAGCGGCGGGGGCGAATCCGTTTCCAGCGAGGAAAGCGTCAACAGATCATCGATCAGTCGCTGCATGCGGTGCGCCTGCTCGGCGGCGGTGTGCAGATATTGCGCGATCTCCGCGGGCGGCGTGTCTTCCAGTGCATCCAGCGCCGTCTCGACGAAACCCAGGGTCACCGTCAATGGCGTCTTCAGTTCATGGGAAACATTGGCAACGAAATCGCGCCGCATGGTTGCCAGTTTTTGCAGCTGTGTCACGTCGCGCACCAGCAGCAAGGTGCGCCCGGCAGCAAACGGAGCGGCCTGGATTTGCAGGCTGCGTCCGGGGTTGCGCTGTGTTCGCAGCTCGAGCGGCAGTCCACGATGGTCCGGGTCGTCGAGGTAGGCGAGGAACTCCGGCTCGCGCAGCAGATGCGTGATGCGGCTGCCGGTATCGACCGAGGTCTTGAGACCCAGACAGGCTTCGGCTTGCAGATTCATCCACTCGATGGCGCGGTGGCCGTCGAGAATCAGGACACCGTCGGGCAAGGCCTCCGCGGCACGGCGAAACCGATCCAGTTCCAGAGTCGCCTGCTCGCGCTCGGCGCTGGCCAGGCGGCCACGCCGATGCAAGACATCGAAAATCACGCCCCAGGCACCACGCGCACTGGGCGTCGGAGTGCCCAGCGGACTGCGCGCCCAGCGCATCAGGCGCAGGACCATCCACAATTGGCGCAGGAACAGATATGCGAGCGCACTGAATGCCATCAGGTTCGCGCCCGGCTCGGCAGCGGCAATCCAGCCGACCAGGCTCGCCAGTGCAACCAGCGCGATGGCCGCCAGCAACTCGGCAATCACCGCATTCAACGCATTCACGTCGCCGAAATCCGGTAGCCGCTGCCGCGCACCGTCTGGATCAATCCATCATGTCCGCTGGCTTCAAGCGCGGCGCGCAAGCGGCGGATATGCACATCCACCGTGCGCTCTTCGACAAAGACATGATCGCCCCAGACCTGATCCAACAATTGCGAGCGCCCATGCACGCGCTCCGGATGGGTCATCAGAAAATGCAACAGGCGGAATTCCGTGGGACCGAGATTGACCTCGGCCTCCCCTGCGGTGATCCGATGCGTCGCCGGATCGAGCCGCAGGCCGCCAAGCTCAACTACGTCCTCGGTAACCTGCGGCGCATGTCTGCGCAACACGGCCCGGATACGCGCCACCAGCTCGCGCGGGCTGAAGGGTTTGGTGACGTAATCGTCGGCGCCCAGTTCCAGGCCCTCGATCTTGTCGCGCTCCTCGGCGCGCGCCGTAAGCATGATGATCGGCAAAGCCCGGGTGCGCGCTTCACTGCGCAGCTGGCGCGCAAAATCCGCGCCGCTCATCCCGGGCAGCATCCAGTCGAGCAGCACCAGATCCGGCAGCACGTCGCGCACCATCCGGCGCGCGGACTCGGCATCCGCGGCAAGCTGGACGCTGTGCCCGGCACGACGCAGATTGACCTCGATCAGCGCCTGAATCGATGGTTCGTCTTCGACTACGAGAATTGTTGCGGACATGGGCTTTCCACTGTGGCTGGCAGACCTCAGTCTATTGCAGCTTGATGACGGTTCCGTGACACGGGACGCCACCCCGGGTGCGCTATGATAGCGGCCCCAAAGGGTCAATTGACGATCATGCGAGGGTGGCGCCGGCGACAAATCGGGATGGGATGCAAGACGCGGCGACACCGCGCGATTCCTGTCCCGCCAGAAGCCGCAACACTGCGGTGCGCACGGTTTGTCTCCGCCCTTCGGGTTGAGCCTGGACACGGATGGATGCAAGGCGGAGAACTGGGCAGGGGCCGTCCCTTTCCTATCCCGACAACGCCGCAGAAGCCGTGTCCGGCCTCGACGCCATCCGGCGAATGATTGTCATTTGACCCTAGGAGCTATCACCATGGCCGGTCTCGACCCCAAGACACCGATTCCCACAGAAATTACGCTGCACAAAAAATCCCGCATGCTCGAGCTCAGCTTCGACGACGGCGGCCATTACCAGCTGCCCGCCGAATTCCTGCGGGTCTGCAGTCCGTCCGCCGAAGTGCGCGGCCATGGACCCGGGCAGGAAACACTGCAAACCGGCAAGCGCAACGTCGAGATCACCGCCCTCGAACCGGTCGGCAATTACGCCGTGCAACCGACCTTCTCCGACGGCCACAATACCGGCATTTACTCTTGGGACTGGCTGCATCACCTCGGCGCAAATCACCAGACGCTGTGGGCCGAGTATCTTGAACGACTTGAAAAAGCCGGTGGCAGCCGCGATATAGACTCAACCAAAGTGCCGCCGAAATCGGGTGGTTGCGGAAGCCACTAGAACAATCGCAGAACACGATGCCAAAAACCCATTTCGGCTTTGAAACCGTCGACGAGCGCGAGAAAGCCAAGCGCGTCGCCGGGGTATTCTCCTCAGTCGCACAAAAGTACGACGTGATGAACGATCTCATGTCGGCGGGCCTGCATCGCCTGTGGAAGAGATTCACCATCGAGATTGCCGCGCCACGACCCGGTGAGCGCGTGCTCGATGTCGCCGGCGGCACGGCCGACCTGTCGTCGGCCTTCGCCCGCCGCGTTGGTGCGTTTGACAAGACCGGCGGCGAAGTCTGGCTTACGGACATCAACAACGCGATGCTCGGCGTCGGCCGCGACCGCCTGCTCGACGAAGGCGTGCTGGCCCCGGTGGCGCAGTGCGACGCAGAAAAACTGCCTTTCCCCGACAATCATTTCGATATCGTCACGGTCGCCTTCGGCCTGCGCAACATGACGCACAAGGATCAGGCGCTGAGCGAGATGCGCCGCGTGCTGCGACCCGGTGGCCGGCTGCTGGTGCTCGAGTTTTCGAAAGTGTGGAAACCGCTGGAAAAGGTCTACGATGCCTACTCGTTCAAGCTGTTGCCCTGGCTGGGACAAAAAATTGCCGGCGATGCCGAGTCGTATCGCTACCTCGCGGAATCGATCCGCATGCATCCGGACCAGGCTGCGCTCAAGGCCATGATGGAACAAGCCGGACTTGAGCGGGTCGAAGTTTTCAACATGACAGCCGGCGTCGTCGCGCTGCATCGTGGCTACAAGTTTTGAACAGGAGTCAATACAAATGAAAAATCTGGTGATTTCCGCCTTCATGGCGATGGTGAGTCTGGTCCTGATAGTTCCCGAGGCCGAGGCCAAGCGCTTCGGCGGTGGCCGCTCGTTCGGCATGCAGCGTCAGGCAGCGCCACCCGCGGCACCCTCGCAAGCCGGCAAGGCAGCGACAGCTCCGGCGGCGGCCGGCACCGCCGCCGCGGCCAAACCGGCCAACCGTTTCCTCGGCCCCCTGGCCGGCCTGGCGGGGGGTCTCGGCATCGCGGCCCTGCTCTCGCACTTTGGCATCGGCGAAGGCATGGCCAACATCCTGCTGATCCTCGCCCTGGTCATGGCTGCCGTATTCGTCGTGCGCTGGCTGTCGCGAAAGAGCGCGCCACAAGCCGGCATGCAGTTCGCAGGCAACGGACCGGCAAACTTCAATTCGGCGCCGGCTCAGTTTGAAACCACAAATCTCGGCTCTGGCGCTACGGCGACCGGCGCGAGCGCGGCAAACATTCCCGCCGATTTTGACGTCGAGGGTTTCGTGCGCCAGGCCAAGTTGAATTTCATTCGCCTGCAGGCAGCCAACGACCGTGGCGACATGGACGACATCCGCGAGTTCACCACCCCCGAGATGTTTGCCGAGATCCAGATGCAGTACCGCGAACGCGGTGACGCCAGCCAGGAAACCGACGTCATGCGGCTTGACGGTGAACTGCTCGAAGTCGTCACCGAAGGCAGTCGTCATATCGCCAGCGTCCGCTTCACCGGCCAGTTGCGCGAAGCGGCCAACGCCGCGCCCGAAGCCTTCACCGAAGTCTGGCATCTGGTCAAACCGACCGACGGCAGTCGCGGCTGGAACATCGCCGGTATTCAGCAGGGCTGATACGCCGTGCAAGCCTTGCCCACGCCGCTCATGGCGGCAGTCAATCACCTGCTGGCACAGGCCGCGTGGGCGCGCGAAAAGCTTGCTCCGTTTGCCGGACACGCCGCCCAGATCAAATTGCCGCCCTTCGAGGCGGCTTTTTTGATCGGGGAAGATGGCCACATATTGGCGCCGGCGGCCGAGGCCGAACTCGAAGTCAGTATTTCACTGCCGGCCACCACGCCCTTGCTGGCCTTGCAAGGCAAGGATGCCGTCATGCGCGCGGCACGCATCGAGGGATCGGCAGAATTTGCCGAAACCCTCGGCTTCGTCATTCGCAATTTGCGCTGGGATGCCGAAGAAGACCTGTCCACGGTGATCGGTGACATCGCCGCCCATCGCATAGTTGCCGGCACACGCGAGTTAGCCGCATGGCAACAGCAGGCGGCGCAAAACTTCGCCGAGAATTTCGCCGAATACTTCACCGAGGAACAGCCCCTGATTGCTCGCCGTGACGCCATCGCCGACTTTTCGGCGGACATCGACCGGTTGCGCGATGACGTGGCGCGGCTGGAAAAACGCCTGCAACGACTGGCTTGATGCCAGCGTCAAATATTTCTATTGGCTTGCCAATGACGGGCTGTGCAGAATCACCCTCCTAACCATAGGGAGGAAAACCAAATGAAGAAAATTCTGCTCGCCACCATGCTGCTGGCCGCTCCGTTTGCCGCAAGTCTGGCGCATGCCAACGACGAAGCCATGCTCGGCGAAGCCCGCAAAGTGGCGACAACGCTACCGCCCAAGCTGCTCACCGCGCTGCAAGAAGAAATTGCGAAAACCGGCGCGGAAGGCGCGATCTCGATTTGCAAGGACATGGCGCCGAAAATGGGCACCGAGGTATCGCAGCAAACGGGCTGGAAGGTCAAGCGCGTCAGCCTCAAGCCGCGCAACGAAACCCGGGCCATCCCCGACGCCTGGGAAAAAGCCGCATTGGAAGATTTTGACAAACGCGCCGCTGCGGGCGAATCGCCCGCCAAGCTGGAAAAGGGCGAAAAAGTCGGTGACGAGTACCGCTACGTCAAGGCCTTGCCGGTGCAGAGTTTGTGCCTGAATTGTCACGGCCCTGCCGACAAGCTGAAACCGGCCGTCAAGGCCAGCCTCGCGCAGCACTATCCGAAAGACCAGGCAACCGGCTATTCGGAAGGACAGATTCGTGGCGTGATCAGCGTGCGCAAGCCTCTCTGATCGATCTTCCGTTCATGCAACGGACGGCGGCACCTCTGGATTTTTAACAAGGTCGCCGCAGGCCCACCCTCCCCCGAGCGGGGGAGGCGATTCATTTGCTCGCTTCGCGCGACGCTTGTCCGTCGCTTCGAGGGCTTCGATTGAAGCTAGTCAGCGCTCTCCGTAACACTGCCCAGCGCTTTGTAGAAGCTCGCAGCCGTCGATAACAGTTGGCGCCGTACCGCCAGCGCCGACTGCTGCGCGGCGAAGTGCTCGCGCTGGGCGTCGAGCAGTTCGAGATGGCTGGAAACGCCGGCTTTGTAGCGCGCCTCGACGATCTTCAAGCGCAAGCTCTGGGCGCTGACATTGGCTACCTGCGCCTGTAGTTGCTCGCTCAAAGACCCGCGCGCCGCCAGCAAGTCAGCGACTTCGCGAAATGCCTGCTGAATAGCCTTTTCGTACTCAGCTACCGCGATAATTTTGCGTACTTCCGCCAGATCAACATTGCCTTCCGTCCGTCCCGAGTCGAACAGCGGCAAACGCAGGACTGGGTTGAAGCTCCAGGCTCCGCTGCCGGCATTGAACAAACCGCCAAGCCCCCTGCTCGCCGTGCCCAGAGTCGCGGTAAGCAAGATCTTTGGCAAGAAAGCGGCACGTGCGGCGCCAATATTGGCGTTGGCGGCAATCAGCTTTTGCTCGGCGGCGAGAACATCCGGACGCATCAACAGCAGCTCACTTGGCAGGCCCGCGGGTACTGTCAGCGTCAATTCGGCGATCAACCCCGGCAAGGCCAGCTTGCCGCCCTCGGCAAATGCTGGCGCATCACCGACCAGCAAACGCAAGGCATTCTCCACGGCGGCTTGAGCACGCGCCAGGCTGGCAACTTCGGCTCGTGCGTTCTGGAAAGCGCCGTCCGCTTGCAGGTAGTCGAGGTCACCCGCCAGGCCTACGTCACGGCGGCGCGTGACCAGCATGCGGGTTTCGTCGCGGCTTTTCAGCGTCGATCTGGCCAGATCGAGGCGTTCGCCGAGTTCGAGCAGGCTCAGGTAAGCGTTGGCAACATCGGCGATCAACGTCAGCCGAAAAGCACGATGCGCAAAGTCGCTGGCAAGGTAACTGGCGCGGGCGGCATCATCGAGGCCCCGCACTCGCCCCCAGAAATCCAGCTCGAAGGCGGCAACGCCAAGATTCACGTCATAACGCTGGCTGTTGAGCTGACGACCGGTCCCGGAAAGATCGGCGGGCGTCAGTGAGGCGCTGCGCTGGGCGGCAAGATCCAGCGTCGGAAAACGGTCGGCACGGGCGATGCCGGCCAGCGCTCGGGCCTCGTCGACCCGCGCCACGGCGATGCGCAGGTCGCGGTTGTGTTCCAGTGCCGCCGCGATCAAGACCTGCAAACGCGAATCGGGGAAATAACTGCGCCAACCGGCGGCCAGCGCCGTCTCGCCAGTGACCGAAGGAAATCCCTGTGGGACGCCGACTTTTCCGGGTGCCGGCCATGCAGCAGGAATGGGCGCCGCCGGACGCTGGTAGTCGGGCGTGAACGAACACCCTGCCAAGACGAGCAACAGCAACAGCGAAGGAGTTCTAGGCATCGTGCCCCTCCTCACGATGACGGACATGGCCGGGAAAGATGCGGCGCACCACGACATAAAAGACCGGCACCAGAAACACAGCCAGCACGGTCGCCGCGATCATGCCGCCCATGACGCCGGTGCCGATCGCGTGGCGGCTGTTGGCGCCGGCACCGGTCGAAATTGCCAGCGGCAGGACGCCGAAGATGAAGGCGATCGAGGTCATCAGGATCGGACGAAAGCGCAGGCGACAGGCTTCAAGCGTCGCCTCGACCAGCTCCATGCCCTGGTCCTGCAGTTCACGGGCAAACTGGATGATGAGGATCGCGTTTTTCGCCGAGAGGCCGATGATGGCGATCAGCCCGACCTTGAAATACACGTCGTTGGGCAATCCGCGCAACATTACGGCCAGCACGGCGCCGAAAATGCCAAGCGGCACCACCAGCATCACCGAGGCGGGTATCGACCAGCTTTCATACAGCGCGGCGAGGCAGAGGAACACCACGATCAGCGAGATGCCGAACAGGAAGGGCGCCTGGCTGCCCGACAGCCTTTCCTCGAAGGAGGTGCCCGACCACTCGAAGCCGAAACCCGGCGGCAGCTTGCCGGCGACCTCCTCCATCGCCGCCATCGCCTCCCCGGTGGAACGGCCGGGTGCCGGGTTACCGGAAATTTTCATCGCCGGCAGGCCATTGTAGCGATCGAGTTTCGGACTGCCGACTATCCATTTCACAGTGGCAAGCTCGGCCAGCGGAATCATTTCGCCGCGGGCATTCCTGACCGGCAGGCGCAGTATGTCTTCCGGGGTGCGGCGCGTCTCCGCCTCGGTCTGCATCTGCACGCGCAGGATGCGTCCCTGGCGCACGAAGTCGTTGATGTAGGCAACGCCCAGCGCCGATTGCAGGGTGTCATTGAGCTCGGCCAGATCCACACCCAGCGCGCGGGCCTTGGTCTGGTTGATGTCGAGGAAGAGTTGCGGACCGGCCTCCTGACCCTCGGGTCGAACACCGGCCAGCGCCGGATTCTGGGCGGCGAGCCCCAGCGCCATGTTGCGCGCCTCGAGCAGGCGCTCCCGACCCAGGCCATTGCGATCCTGCAAGCGCAGATCGAAACCGCCGACCGCGGCCAGTTCGGGAATCGGCGGCACGTTGACGGCAAATATCATCGCCTGCTTGATCCGGAAAAACGCCATGTTGGCCCGTCGCACCACCGAGCTGGCCGAGTTTTCCGGCAAGGGCCGTTCGTCCCAACTTTTGAGCCGGACGAAGGTGATGGCGGCATTCTGGCCGCGGCCGAAGAAGGAGAAGCCGGCGACGCCGATCACGTGCTCGACTTCCTTCTGCTCCAGAAAGAACTTTTCGACCGTGGACAGGACTTCCAGGGTGCGTTCGCGCGTGGCCCCCGCCGGCAGTTGCACCACGCTGATGAAATAGCCTTGATCTTCCTCGGGCAGAAAGCTTCCGGGAAGTTTGCTGAACAGCCAACCGGTCACGCCAATGATGGCGACGTAGACCAGCAACCAGCGCCCCGGCTTGCCGAGAATGCGGCTCACGCTGCCACGGTAGCTACGCGTGGTGCGGGCAAAGAAGCGGTTGAACCAGCCGAAGAAACCGGTTGAAGGCAACACGTCGTCACGTCCCGGTTCGTGCTTGAGCAAGGTGGCGCACAAGGCGGGCGTCAGGGTCACGGCCATCAGCGCCGAGAACAACATGGTCAGTACCAGGGTCACCGCGAATTGGCGGTAGATCGCCCCGGTCGAACCGCCGAAGAAGGCCATGGGGACGAAGACGGCAGAAAGCACCACGGTAATGGCGATGATCGCGCCGATGATCTGGTCCATGGCCTTGCGCGTTGCGTCGCGCGGCGACAAGCCTTCTTCGCTCATGATGCGTTCGACGTTCTCGACCACGACGATGGCGTCGTCGACCACAATGCCGATGGCCAGCACCATCGCGAACAGCGTCAGCACATTGATCGAGTAGCCTGCGATGTAAAGGCCCACTGTCGCGCCAACCAGCGCCACGGGGACCACTATGGTCGGTATGAATGTCGCGCGTAAGTTCTCGAGAAAGAGGTACATCACCAGAAAAACCAGGACCATGGCTTCGGCCAGCGTGATCAGCACCTCCTTGATCGAGATTTCGACGAACCTCGAGGTATCGTAGGGAATGACCCAGTCCATCCCCTTCGGGAAATATTTTGCCAGCTCGGCCATCCGGCCCTTGACGGCTTTCGCGGTATCCAGCGCGTTGGCGCCCGGCGCCATACGCACCGCAATCGCCGCCGTCGGCTGACCATCTATCCGCGCCTGGACCGAATAATCCTGGGCCCCGAGTTCGACCCGGGCGATGTCCTTGACCCTCACCGTGGCACCACTGGAATTACTGCGGACGATGACCTCGCCGAACTCTTCGGGAGTCGACAAGCGGCTGCGGGTCACGATCACTGCGTTCAATTGCTGGCCGGGAGCTGCCGGCACCTGCCCGAGTTCGCCCGCCGCAAGTTGGGTATTCTGTGCCCGCACGGCCTTCGCCACATCGGCCGGCGTCAGGCCAAAGGCGTTGAGTTTGTCCGGCTTCAGCCACAGACGCATCGAATATTCGGTACCAAAAAGAATGGCCTCGCCGACACCCGGAACGCGGCGGATGTTCTCCAGTACGTTGGCAGCCGCATAGCTGCCGAGCGCGATGTTGTCGTGGCTCTTGTCGGGCGAGAACACGGTCAAAAACAGCAGGTAATTGCGCGCTGCTTTGGCCACGGTGACACCCAGTCGCCGCACGTCCTCGGGCAGTCGCGCCTCGGCCCGCTTGATGCGATTCTGGGTTTCCACCGACGCCAGATCCAGATTTGTCCCGGCTTCGAAGGTCAGGGTCAGGCTGCCGGTGCCCTGTTCCGAGGCCGATTCCATATAGAGCAGATGCTCGATCCCGTTCATTTCCTGCTCGATCAGGGCAATCGCGGTTTCCTCGACCACCTGCGCCGAGGCCCCGGGATACTGGATCGTGATGGCCAGGGCCGGCGGCGCCACGGCGGGATAGCTCGCTACCGGCAACTGGCGCAGCGCAAGGCCACCGCCGAGCAGGATGATCAGGGCTATTACCCAGGCAAATATCGGACGATCGATAAAGAACTTGGCGAACATTGTGAGCGCCTACTTCTTTGCGTCGAGCTTGATATCGAGCTTTAATGGACCTGGACCGGAACCAGGAGGCGCCAGCAAAGGCGCCTCCTGGTTCCAGAGTACCGGCTTTACGACGGCGCCCGGCCGGGCTTTTTGCAATCCATTGACAATGACTTGTTCGCCGGCCTTGAGCCCTTCGGCGATGACAAAATCCGGCCCCGCCATGCTGCCGACTTTTACCGGGCGCGCCTGAACCTTGCCTTCAGGATCGACCACCATTACCGATTGACCCTGCTGGCCGCTGCTCACCGCCCGTTGCGGAACGCGGATCGCGTTGTCGATCTCGGCCTGCGGGAATCGCACCCGGACAAAAGTTCCTGGCAGCAGTTCGCGCCGCGAATTGGGAAACTCTGCGCGCAACAGCACCGCACCGGTGCCGGGGTCAACCGCCAGATCGGTAAATCGCAGGCGTCCTTTTTCCGGATAGATTGTCCCGTCCTCGAGCAACAGCTCGACCTCTGCATCACCCTTGGTTGACATCTTTTTCTGTTTGCCGCTCTTGACGGCTTGTTGCAAGCGCAGGAGATCGGAATACGACTGAGCGAACTCCACCCGTATCGGATCGAGTTGTTCCACTGTCACCAGATGCGTGGCTTCCCCCTTGCCGACCAACGCGCCCTCGGTCACCAGCCCACGGCCGGCGCGACCGGATATTGGGGCCAACGGCGTCGCGTTATCCAGGTCCAGCCTGGCCCGGGTCAGCGCAGCTTCGGCTTGCTTGTAGCGAGCCTCTGCCAGATCGTATTCCTGCTGACTGACCGCCTTTATCTCCAGCAGCGGCTTGTAACGCTCGAAAGTCGCCTTCACCGCTGCCACGTCCGCCGCTGCAGCGGCAGCGGCGGCTTGATAGCTGCGAGCATCGATCTTGAACAAGGGCTTTCCCGCCGCTACATCGGTACCTTCTGTGAATAAACGTCGCTCTACCACGCCTTCGACGCGAGCCCTCACTTGAGCGGAACGGAATGCCAACAAACGACCTGGCAGGTCCTGCGTAATGGTGGCGCTAGCGGACTGGACGACAATCACGTCAACTTCAGCCGGCGGCATCGCCGCTCCGGGCCCTGCAGCGGGTGGTCCCCTTTTTTCCCCCTCGCCGCAGGCGGCGAGCAGGCTGAGCAACAGGAGTACAACAGCTTTGTTCATATGAAACTCCGATGAATGTCGGGGCAGGTGCCGGCACGCTAACGCGTATAAAGCGTTGGCGGAATCAACAGCCGTTCAGGATAAACCAAGCCGCCAGGCCGATTCGCAAGAATTCCATATCACAAATAAAAAAGACAGCCTGAGCTGTCTTTTTTACAGGCGTCGATTCGCTTAGTGACGCTGCTTGCGCAAACGATCGATCGCGGCCAACTGGGCAATGGCTTCCGCCAGTTCCGCCTGGGCGCGTGCGTAATCGATTTCAGAGCCGCGGTTAACCATGGCTTCTTCGGCCAGCTTCTTCGCTTCCAGCGCCTTGGCCTGATCCAGATCGGCGCCGCGAATCGCGGTGTCTGCCAGGACTGTTACTAGGCCCGGTTGCACTTCGAGCAAACCACCGGCGACAAAAATAACCTCTTCCTTGTTGTCGGGCAATTTGACACGTACCGCCCCCGGCTTGATGCGGGTCATCAGCGGCATATGGCCGGGCAGAATGCCCAACTCACCCGCTTCTCCCGGCAAAACAACGAACTCAGCCAACCCGGAGAAAATCGATTCCTCAGCGCTGACAACGTCCACATGAATAGTCATGGCCATTACTTTAACTCCTTATTACAGCGCTTATTGGAGCGTTTTTGCCTTCTCGAAGACTTCTTCGATGGCGCCAACCATGTAGAAAGCCTGCTCGGGAATGCTGTCGCACTCGCCATCGACAATCATCTTGAAACCCTTGATGGTGTCGGCCAGCGGCACGATCTTGCCCGGCGTTCCGGTGAACACTTCGGCTACGTTGAAAGGCTGCGACAGGAAGCGTTGGATTTTGCGCGCACGCGTCACGGCCAGCTTGTCCTCGGGTGCCAGTTCGTCCATGCCCAGAATCGCGATGATGTCGCGCAGTTCCTTGTAGCGCTGCAGGTTCGACTGCACACGGCGGGCGACACTGTAGTGCTCTTCGCCAACGACGAGCGGGTCGAGCTGGCGCGACGTTGAATCGAGCGGATCGACCGCCGGGTAGATACCCAGCGAGGCGATGTCACGCGACAGCACGACGGTGGCGTCGAGGTGGAGGAAGGTCGTCGCCGGGGACGGGTCGGTCAAGTCATCGGCAGGCACATACACGGCCTGGATCGAAGTGATCGAACCGACCTTGGTCGAGGTGATGCGTTCCTGCAGGCGACCCATTTCATCGGCCAGCGTCGGCTGGTAGCCCACGGCGGACGGCATGCGGCCCAGCAGCGCGGAGACTTCGGTTCCAGCCAGGGTGTAGCGGTAGATGTTGTCGATGAAGAGCAGGATGTCCATGCCTTCGTCGCGGAACTTCTCGGCCATGGTGAGGCCGGTCAGCGCCACACGCAGGCGGTTGCCGGGAGGCTCGTTCATCTGGCCGAACACCATCGCCACCTTGTCGAGAACCTTCGAATCTTCCATCTCGTGGTAAAAGTCGTTGCCCTCTCGGGTGCGCTCGCCGACGCCGGCGAACACCGAGTAGCCGCCGTAGGACTTGGCGATATTGTTGATCAGTTCCATCATGTTCACGGTCTTGCCGACGCCGGCGCCGCCGAACAGGCCGACCTTGCCGCCCTTGGCGAACGGACACATCAGGTCGATAACCTTGATGCCGGTGGGCAACAATTCGGTGGAAGGCGAGAGTTCGTCGAACTTCGGCGCCTTGGCGTGAATCGGCCGCAGTTCGTCATATTTGATGGGGCCGGCCTCATCGATCGGGCGGCCCAGCACGTCCATGATGCGGCCCAGCGTTCCGGAACCCACCGGCACCGAAATGGCAGCACCCGTCGGCTTGACCGACATGCCGCGACGCAAGCCGTCGGAAGAACCAAGCGCAATGGTACGCACGATGCCGTCGCCGAGCTGTTGCTGCACTTCAAACGTCAGGCCGGATTCGGCGTTGCCGGAATCGGCTTCGTCGAGAGTCAGCGCTTCATACACTTTGGGCATCGCTTCGCGGGGGAACTTGATGTCCACCACAGCGCCGATGCACTGGACGATGTTTCCGTTGCTCATGGTTGTTTCCTTAATGTAATTCGCCAAATTCAGTCAACACGCCGCTGCTTAACCGGCAATCGCCGCCGCGCCACCAACGATCTCGGAGATCTCTTTGGTAATCGCCGCCTGACGCGCCTTGTTGTAGATCAGCTGCAATTCCTTGATCACGCTGCCTGCGTTGTCGGTCGCCGACTTCATCGCCACCATGCGCGCCGACTGCTCGGACGCCATGTTTTCGGCCACCCCCTGATAGATCAGGGCTTCGACGTAGCGCACCAGCAACTCGTCAATGACGGTTTGCGCATCCGGTTCGTAGAGGTAGTCCCAGCTGCGATCGGGTGTGCCCATGCGTTCGCCCGACAGCGGCAGCAAGGGCTCTATCACCGGCTCCTGCTTCATGGTGTTGACGAAGCGGGTATAGGCGATATGGACAGCATCCAGCTCGCCCGCCTGGAATGCATCTATCATGACCTTCATCGGTCCGATCAGCTTTTCGAGGTGGGGCGTATCGCCCAGATGGGTGACGTGCGAAACAACGTTAGCACCCATGCGCTGCATGAAACCCAAACCCTTGTTGCCGACACAGGTCACGCGAATATCCGAGGCTCCGGTCTCTTCCCAGGAACGCATGGCGTTCAGGGACTGGCGCAGGATATTGGTGTTGAGGCCGCCGCAAAGTCCCTTGTCGGTCGTCACCACAATCAGTCCGATGCGTTTTGCCTCGGCCATTTTGGCACGACCAAGAAACGCATGGCGATACTCGGTCACATTGGCCTGCGAAAGATTCGCCGCCAGGCGACGAATCTTTTCACTGTAGGGACGAGCAGCACGCATCCGCTCCTGCGCCTTGCGCATCTTGGATGCGGCCACCATCTCCATGGCCTTGGTGATCTTGCGCGTGTTCTGGACGCTCTTGATCTTGGTGCGGATCTCTTTACTACCCGGCATGATCGCTCCCCATCAACAGTTCGCTATCAGGCCCAGGACTTCTTGAACTCGGTTACCGCGGCCTTGAGTTGGGCTTCGGCGTCCTTGTCCAGATCACTGGTAGTTTCAATCTTGGTCATCAAATCCGCATGCTTCTGGTGCACGTATTGATGCAATTCCGTTTCGAACGGGAGAATGCGGGTCACATCGATGTCATCCATGAAGCCTTCGTTCGATGCATAAAGCGTGACTGCCATTTCTGAAACAGACAGCGGCTCATACTGCAACTGTTTCATCAGTTCCGTTACGCGGCGACCACGCTCCAGCTGCTTGCGCGTCGCTTCGTCCAGATCGGACGCAAACTGTGCAAAAGCCGCCAGCTCGCGATACTGGGCAAGCGCCAGGCGCACACCGCCGCCCAGTTTCTTGATCGCCTTGGTCTGCGCCGCACCGCCGACGCGGGACACCGACACACCGGCGTTCATGGCCGGGCGAATACCGGCGTTGAACAAGTCGGTTTCAAGGAATATCTGGCCGTCGGTAATCGAAATCACGTTGGTCGGCACGAAGGCCGAGACGTCGCCGGCCTGGGTTTCAATGATCGGCAGCGCCGTCAGCGAACCCGTCTTGCCCTTGACTTCGCCGTTGGTGAGCTTTTCCACCCAGGCTTCGGAAACCCGTGCGGCCCGCTCAAGCAGACGTGAGTGCAGATAGAAGACATCGCCCGGGTAGGCTTCGCGGCCCGGCGGTCGACGCAACAGCAAGGAGATCTGACGATAGGCCCAAGCCTGCTTGGTCAGATCGTCATAAATGATCAGGGCGTCCATGCCGCGATCGCGGAAGTATTCGCCCATCGAACAACCTGTATAGGGTGCGATGAACTGGGTTGCGGCGGAGTCGGAAGCGGTTGCCGCGACAACGATGGTGTATTCCATCGCGCCATGCTCTGTCAGCTTGCGTACTACGTTGGCGACGGTCGAAGCCTTCTGGCCGATCGCGACGTAGATGCAGAACATGTTCTGCCCCTTCTGATTGATGATCGCATCAACCGCGACGGCCGTCTTGCCGGTCTGGCGGTCGCCGATGATCAGCTCGCGCTGGCCACGACCAACCGGAACCATCGAGTCGATGGCCTTGAGACCGGTCTGCACAGGCTGAGACACCGACTTGCGCCAGATCACGCCCGGTGCGACTTTTTCGATCTTGTCCGTCAGCTTGGCGTTGATCGGGCCCTTGCCGTCGATTGGCTCGCCCAGCGCATTGACCACGCGTCCCAGCAGCTCGGGGCCGACCGGCACTTCGAGAATGCGACCGGTACATTTGACCGTATCGCCTTCGGAAATGTGCTCATAGTCACCAAGGACCACGGCACCAACCGAGTCGCGCTCGAGGTTCAGGGCAAGCCCGAAGGTGTCCCCCGGAAACTCCAGCATTTCGCCCTGCATCACGTCGGTCAGACCATGAATGCGGCAGATGCCGTCCGTGACTGAAACCACCGTGCCCTCGTTGCGGGCGGTGGCGGCCAACTGCATGTTCTGGATCCGACTCTTGATCAGGTCACTGATTTCGGATGGATTGAGGTTCATCGAATTACTCCTAGTTCTTTAGCGCAGTGGCCATGGCGGCGAGCTTGCCGCGGACCGAGGCGTCAATCACTTCATCGCCGACGGCAATACGGACGCCACCAATAAGTTCGGCATCGACCTTGACGGTCACCTTGATCTTGGACTCGAACTTGCGCTCGAGATCCGCCACCAGCGTCTTCAGCGTGGCTTCATCGAGAGCAAAAGCCGAGGTTATTTCGGCGTCACGGACACCTTCCTGACCATGCTTGAGCTGGTTGAAAAGCTCGCTGATCTCAGGCAAAACGATCAGGCGGTCATTCTCGGCAAGGACGCGGACAAAGTTCTGCTGGTCGGCCGACAAGTCGGGCGCCGAGTCCGATACCGCGACTTCGAGGCAGAGCTTTGCCAACTGATCCGGACTCAAGCGTGGATTGCCGATGCACTCCTCCATTTCCGGACGAGCAGCTACGGCAGAAAGCCTTGAGAGTACGTCGGACCAGGCTGTCAGCGCATTGCCGCTCTTGGCGAGCTGGAACGCGGCCTCGGCATAGGGACGCGCAAGTGTGACGTTTTCGGCCATGGCAGCTTACAGCTCCGATTTGAGTTGCGTCAGCAACTCGGCATGGACCTGGGCATTGATTTCCTTGCGCAGAATGCGCTCGGCACCCGCTACAGCCAGAGCGGCAACATGCTCACGCAAGACCTCCTTGGCACGCTGTGACGCGGCGCCAGCTTCAGCTTCGGCGGCCTCACGGGCTGCATTGACGATGCGGGCACCTTCGGCGCGCGAATCCTCAATCAACTGCGCCACCTGCCTCTCGGCTCCGGCACGGAATTCCGCGGCGGATTCGCGGGCCTTGCGCAACTCGTCGGATGCCATTTTTTCTGCGTGAGCCAAGTCGGCTTTGGCCTTGTCTGCGGCCGCCAGCCCATCAGCAATCTTGCCAGCACGCTCGTCGAGTGCCTTCATGATGGGCGGCCACACGAAAGTCATCGTGAACCACGCCAAAATGAGGAACACAACCAATTGCGCAAATAGCGTTGCGTTCAGATTCACGGTAGTCGCTCCTTAAGCGTTATTGGAGACGATTACTTGGGCAGGCTTGAAAGGAACGGGTTGGCAGTGGTATACCACAGGGCAATACCGGTTCCGATAATGAACGCAGCGTCGATCAGACCAACCAGCAAAAACATCTTGGTTTGCAGTGTGTTCATCAGTTCCGGTTGGCGCGCGGAGGCTTCCAGGAAGCGGCTGCCCATGATGCCGATGCCGATACAAGCGCCAGCAGCGCCAAGACCAATGATAAGGCCAGCGGCAAGAGCAACAAAACCAACTAATTGTTCCATGACAACTCCTTTAGTAACAGATTTTAGATTGTGATAATTGAGACAGCGGACTAATGGCTCTCATGCGCCTGGCCGATGTAAACCAGCGTCAGCATCATGAAAATAAACGCCTGTAGTGTGATGATCAGAATATGAAAAATCGCCCAGATGGTTCCGGCAAAAACTCCACCGACCCACAACAAGCCACTACCGAAGGTGCCGGCCCAGGCCGCTCCCATCAAAGCGATCAGCATGAATATCAATTCGCCGGCATACATGTTGCCGAACAGCCGCATTCCGTGCGATACCGTCTTGGCGACAAACTCGATCATCTGCATCGCAAAATTGACCGGGTAAAGCACCGGATGGCTGCCAAAGGGTGCCGTGAACAATTCGTGGGTCCAGCCGCCAATCCCCTTGATCTTGATGCTGTAGTAGATGGTAAGCAGAAATACGCCCAACGACATGCCCAAAGTGGCATTGAGGTCAGCCGTCGGCACCACGCGCTGATAAGCGTGCGCAGGATCATGGCCGGTAACGGCGTAGGCGCCCTCCCACAAACGCGGCAGCAGGTCCACAGGCAGCAGGTCCATCGCGTTCATGAAAAAGATCCAGACAAACACGGTCAGCGCCAGCGGAGCAATAAAGCTGCGATCGCCATGCACAATCGACTTCGATTGCGATTCGACCATTTCTACGAGAATTTCGACCGCCGCTTGAAAGCGTCCCGGCACACCGGAAGTGGCTTTTGAGGCAGCGCGCGCAAGAATCAGCACCGCCAGCAGCCCGAGCGTCACGGACCAGAACAAAGTATCGAGATGGAATACTGTCCAATCAACCAGAGCGGCCTGCTTGTGGCCCAGGCTGTTCAGATGGGTCAGATGGTGAACAATGTATTCCGATGCGTTTGGTGCGTGCTCGGTTGCCATGGTCAGGCCTTAATCAATATCACAAACAAATTCGCTTTCAGCGCAACGAGCAGTCCAGCCAGCAGTGCCAGCCAATTCAAGTCTCGATACGCCCCCGCCACTATCACGAGCAACGCCAGTGTTGCCGCGACCTTTATGAACTCACCTACCAGAAATCTCGCTGCCGATGCCTTGCCACTGCGTGCCGCCGCCCAAAGATTCAAGGCAAAAAGCAGGTTCGGAATTACCACCACTGTACCGCCCAACCCCGCCGATACTGCGCCATGCTGTCCTGCAAAAAACCAAGCCAAGCCGGCGACGAGAATTGTTGCAACGCATTGGTGCAAAACGGCCCTAAACATTGACAATTTCAGGCCGCTCCCGAAAGCCGGCGAATATAAGGTATTGATCATGGGTTGTCAAACAATTAATGCTGCGGTGCGCCATTCTTCGGCATAGGGTCGAGCATATTCGAGTCAGCATAAAAAGTTCAAACCGCAAGCTGTTCCGGCTTCTGGAAGTGAAAAAGCCCCAGCTGACTAACCGAGTCGCGCCAGCAGGCCATCGAGCTGATCGAGGCTGCCAAAGCGGATGGTCAGACTCCCGCTGCCCTTGCGGTTGGCGCTGATACTGACGGTGGCGCCGAGACGATCCGAAAGCTCTTCTTCGAGACGCAGCAAGTCGCGATCCGGCGCCTTGTCGGCGTGCTTTTTCAGGGGCGGATTCAGCTCCCGGCTAACCAGGCGCTCGATTTCCCGCACCGAGTATCCCTTGTCCACCACCAGCGCAGCCATGCGGCTCTGTTCGCTCTTGGATAGCGGCAGCAGCGCCCGGGCATGACCCATTTCGATATCGCCGGCCATCAGCATGTCCTGGGCCGGTTTTGCCAGATGCAGCAAGCGCAGCAGGTTGGTCGCCGCCGAACGCGAGCGACCGACCGCATCAGCGGCTTGCTGGTGAGTCATCTGAAATTCGTCGATCAGGCGCTGCATGCCGGCGGCCTCTTCAAGCGGGTTCAGATCTTCGCGCTGGATATTCTCGATCAGCGACATCGCCAGCGCCGCTTCGTCGGGAATGTCGCGGATCAGAACCGGCACTTCCATCAGACCGGCTAATTGCGAGGCACGCCAGCGGCGCTCGCCGGCGATGATTTCGTAACGATCGTTGCCTACCGGGCGCACCGAAATCGGCTGGATCAGGCCCTGGGCCTTGATTGATGCGGCCAGCTCTTCCAGAGAGCCGGGATCCATGCGGGTACGAGGCTGGTACTTGCCCGGCTGCAGCGCGCCAACCGCCAGCATCTCCTGGCGCTGGGATTCGGGAGAATTGTTGGCGGCCAGTAGCGCGTCGAGCCCGCGGCCGAGGCCTTTTTGTCTTGGTGGATTCACAGCTTTTCCTTCCAGGAATGAACACGTTCAATCATTTCTTCGGCAAATGCCAGATAGGCCTGCGCACCTTTCGCCGCCCTGTCGAACAGGACGCCCGGCACACCATAGCTGGGCGCCTCGGCGAGACGCACATTGCGCGGCACCAGGGTCTTGAATACCTTGTCGCCAAAATGCTGTTCGAGTTGCGCCGAGACTTGATTGGAGAGGGTGTTGCGCGGATCGAACATGACCCGCAGCAAACCGATGATCTTCAGATCGCGGTTCAGATGAGCGTGCACCTTCTTGATGGTATTGACCAGATCGGACAGGCCTTCCAGCGCGTAATATTCACACTGCATGGGAATGATCACGCCGTGAGCGGCACACAGGCCGTTCAGAGTCAGCATCGACAACGAAGGCGGACAGTCGATCAGGACAAAGTCGTATTCCGCTGCATGCGCGGCCAAAGCGACCTTGAGGCGCATCTCGCGCGATTCGAGATCCACCATCTCGACCTCTGCGCCGGCCAGATCACGATTGGCCGGCAAGACGTCAAATTTTCCGGAAGGCGACTGAACCCGCGCATTCTCAAGCGTCGCCAACTGCAGCAAAACCTGATAGACCGAAGACTTGAGTCCGCGCTTGTCGACCCCACAGCCCATTGTGGCATTGCCCTGAGGGTCGAGATCAACCAGCAAGGTGCGCTGACCACTGGCAGCAAGCGCAGCAGCCAGATTGACCGCGGTGGTGGTCTTGCCGACCCCGCCTTTTTGATTGGCTATGGCAAAAATATGCATCGTCAGGCTCTCTCAATAACAATCAGGTGGCGCTGCGCGTCCAGTCCCGGAACATGCAGTTGGATGCGATCAGTCACCGCCCAGCCAGGCGGCACGCGCTTCAGTTCAGCCTCTGCGGCGAGGCCCTTCATTGCATAAAGCTTGCCATTTTGCACCAGCAAATGTCCCGCGAGCGTCACGAAATCAACCAGCTCCGCAAACGCCCGCGAAACCACGGCATCGAACTGGCCACCAGGCAAATCCTCAACACGCTGGCTGATAACGGTGACATTTGGCAAAGCCAGCTCGATCTTCGCTTGCCGTTGAAACGCAGACTTCTTTTCGACCGTCTCGATCAAGCTCATCTCCAGATCGGGCCGTACGATCGCCAAGGGGATGCCCGGCAGCCCCGCACCACTGCCAACGTCTGCCCAACGCCGTGCCGCCAGCGCCGAGTTTTGCAGGGCCGGCAGGATGGACAGTGAATCGAGTAAATGCTGGGTCAGCATTTCAGCTTCATCGCGGATGGCCGTCAGATTGTAAGTTTTGTTCCATTTCTTCAACAAGGCGAGATAGGCCAGCAGTTTCGTCTGCGTCTCGGCCGACAACGGCAGCCCCAGGGCAGCAAGCCCCTCCTCCAGCCTGAGCGAAAGACTCACGCCGCCTTGCGCCGCTTCAGGTGAACCAGGAGCAGCGAAATAGCCGCCGGTGTCACGCCCTGCAGACGGGAGGCCTGGCCCAGGGTCTGCGGCCGTATCTGAGACAGCTTTTGGCGGACCTCGAAAGACAGACCGCGCACATCCTGGTAGTCAATGTCGTCGGGCAGCGTCAGCGATTCGTGAGCCAGGTTCTTTTCAACGTCTTCTTTCTGCCGCTCGATATAGCCCTGATACTTGGCCTGAATCTCGATCTGCTCTATCACCTCGGTAGCGACAACTGCATCACCCGCCCCCGGCAGGCTCAACAGGCTGGCGTAGCTGACTTCGGGGCGGCGCAGCAACTCGAACAAACGGTACTCATGCTCCATGGCCTGACCGAGTACCCGTTTCTGGTCTGCGAGTGGCATTTGGCGCGGGTTCACCCAGGTGCTTTTCAGGCGCTCGGTCTCGCGCGCGATGGCGTCCCGTTTGCGGTTGAAAGCGTCCCAACGCTCATCATTCACCAGACCGAGCTCGCGACCGATTTCCGTCAGGCGCAGGTCGGCATTGTCTTCACGCAAGGACAAGCGGTACTCGGCGCGACTGGTGAACATGCGATAGGGCTCGGACACGCCGCGCGTTATCAGGTCATCAACCAGCACGCCCAGATAGGCCTGATCGCGCCGCGGCGCCCAGGACGGTAGTTGTTTGGCGCAACGCGCCGCATTGAGGCCGGCCAGCAAACCCTGGGCGGCAGCTTCTTCATACCCGGTTGTGCCGTTGATTTGACCGGCAAAGAACAGGCCTGCTATCGATTTGGTTTCGAGGCTGTCCTTCAGGTTGCGCGGATCAAAATAGTCATATTCGATTGCGTAGCCCGGACGCGTGATGTGCGCACTTTCGAGGCCGCGAATTGAGCGAATCAGGGCCAGCTGGATATCGAAGGGCAGGCTGGTCGAAATCCCCTGCGGATAGATTTCATGGGTGTCGAGACCTTCCGGCTCAAGGAAGATCTGATGACTGTCCTTGCCGGCAAAGCGATGAATCTTGTCCTCGATCGACGGGCAGTAGCGCGGTCCGACGCCCTCGATGACGCCGGTAAACATCGGCGAGCGGTCAAGCCCGGAACGGATGATGTCATGGGTTCGGCTGTTGGTTTGTGTAATCCAGCAGGGAACTTGGCGCGGATGCTGATCGCGGTTACCCATGAAAGAAAAGACCGGCGCCGGGTCATCGCCGGGCTGAATCTGAACCACGGAGAAGTCGATGCTGCGTCCGTCAAGGCGCGGCGGCGTCCCGGTCTTGAGGCGGCCCACGGGAAGCTGGATCTCTTTCAGCCTCTCCGCCAGGGAAATCGCCGCCGGATCGCCAAAACGTCCGGCGCGGTAATTGGTGAGTCCGACATGAACCAGTCCATTGAGAAATGTTCCGGCTGTCAGCACGACTGCCGGCGCCTCAAAGCGAACGCCCAACTGGGTCACCACCCCGCTGACCCGATCGCCCTGAAGGATCAAATCATCGGCAGCCTGCTGAAACAAGGTCAAATTCGGCTGACTTTCGAGGCGGCTGCGGATCGCCTGTTTATAGAGCTGACGATCGGCCTGAGCCCGGGTGGCCCGCACCGCCGGACCTTTCGAGGCATTGAGGATACGAAACTGGATCCCGGCTTCGTCGCTTACCGCCGCCATCGCGCCACCCAGTGCGTCAAGCTCCTTGACCAGGTGACCCTTGCCAATTCCGCCAATTGACGGATTGCAGGACATGGCACCCAGAGTTTCGATGTTGTGCGTCAACAGCAGTGTTTGCGCACCGGAACGCGCGGCGGCCAGCGCTGCCTCGGTACCGGCATGGCCGCCACCAATAACTATCACATCGAACGAACCGGGGAATTTCACACTAACAGCTCAAGCCAAAAAGAGGCGCAATGATACGCCTCTCTTTTCAAAAACACAGACCCTGTCGCAGCGAAGCTGCGCTTGAGCGCCACGGCGCTTTGCAGACAGCCGCCAATTTGCCGCTCCGGCCGGCGTTTCACGTGAAACCAGCCCCTGCTTGTTTCACGTGAAA
>JAIPCT010000042.1 GCA_021738065.1 Burkholderiaceae bacterium | reverse complement strand
ACCAGTAGCGATAGTTTCAAGCTCGCCGAACGGCTGGATCTGATTTTCAGGCTCGACGAAGCGGCGCAGGCCCAGGCGCGGCGCCCGGGCCGTGATTACCCGGCGATGAGCAGCGCCAGTCGGGCGCAGGAGGCCAAACAGTGGGAGCTCGGCCACGGCTATTGGCAATTGCTGGCGGGTGCGTATACCGATTGCCTCGCCCGCTATGGCGCGTCGGCAAAGGAGCAGGATTCGGTTCGGTCGCAGTGGCCCCTGCTGTGCGCCCGCCTGATCAACGCGCTGGCGACCCAGCTCAAGTGGAAGCAGTTTCGCTATGGACCGGTCGATCCGGAGTTCTGGCAAGTTCTTGGCGGCATCTATCTCGCTGCGGTGGACGCCAAAGTCGCCCAGAAGGCTTTGCGTTTGTACGTTGCCGGTCCGGATACCACCATCGAGGCAGAGTATCTCAAGGTTCTGGTTTTTCACGCGACATCGATGGGCAACCTGCAGCCTCTCGAGATAGAAATCGGCGAACGCCTGATTGCCCACTTTCTGCCGCACTTTTCGCTGATCCGGGAAGTGCGGCCGGACAACGTGTATTGGGTCGATGCCGCCAAACCCCTGCCGCCGACACGATTGGCCAAGCTTCCCGAGGTCAGCCCGACGCTGCGCTTCTTCAACGGGACACAGGCGAAGGAGGCGGCGGAAAAAACCATCGAGCAGATCCGCGCCGATGGCCGGGTTCCCGCCGGCATCAATCTCGGTGCGCAATACGAGTCGGTCACGGTGGTCCCGGTACTGGAGCATCTGGCCATGTGCTGGGCGCCCAAGCCACCCATGCGCGGCAACGCCCGGCATCGAATGAATTCGCCGCTCAAAGTCGTCAATGGCCTGACGGCCGCGCATCGACGCCTTTCCGGGCAGGCTGACGGCGATGAGGGAATCGACATCTGGACAGTCGATGACGTCAGCCAGGGCGGACTCGGGGCGCAAACCACCGTGTCCCGCCAGGACTGGATTCGTGTCGGCGGCCTGGTGGCCTTGCAGCCCGATGGCGGCGACAACTGGTTGATCGGCATCGTTCGCCGCTACGCCCGCATCACCCCGAACAAGGGCTCGGCCGGTATCGAAACCATTTCGAAAGCACCGCGCGCGGTGTTCGCCGATGCCGGCGGGATACAAACGATGGCGCTGCTGCTCGACATTCCGGAGGTTGGCGATTATGCGCGCATGGCGCTGCCGACCGATGCCCTGGAGGCCGGCGTGGCGCTGCTGTTCAGCGTCGACCAAAAGAATGCGCGGCTGCATCCACGCGAGACGCTGGAAAAGGGCGACAACTTCGTCATCGCCAACTTCTTCGTCCAGTCCTACAGCTGATCGCCCGGCCCTGGCGGCCGACGGCAAAGACCTGTCAGGCGGCTGGATTGTCCACCGGGCGCAGCGCCGACTTTGGACGGAAGGCCTTTACCACCGCTGCATTGGTTTCCACATACGGTCCACCGATCAGATCCAGGCAGTAGGGCACGGCGGCGAAGATGCCGGGGACGCGTTGCTGGCCATCAGCATCCTTGACACCTTCCAGCGTCTCCTTGATCGACTTGGGCTGTCCCGGCAGATTGAGGATCAGGGATTTGCCGCGGATCACGCCCACTTGACGCGACAGGATTGCGGTAGGCACGAAGGCCAGCGAAATCTGCCGCATCTGTTCGCCAAAACCCGGCATGATTTTGTGCGCCACCGCCAGCGTGGCTTCCGGGGTTAGGTCGCGCGGTGCCGGTCCGGTGCCGCCGGTGGTCAGCACCAGATCGCAACCGACGCTGTCGCAGAGCTCGATCAGGGTCTGTTCGATGGTTGCCTGCTGATCCGGGATCAGTCGCGTTTCCATGCGCCAGGACGAGCTCAGCGCGAGGCCGAACCACTCCCGCAGGGCGGGGATGCCCTTGTCTTCATAGACGCCGCTGGAGGCGCGATCGGAGATCGACACCAGGCCGATCAGGAGTTCGTCGTTCATGGCTATTCCTTGAGACGGTTGTAGAGTTGGCCGAGGTATTCGTTCAGCGCCCAGCGGCTGTGGCCGAGTCCGCCGGGCAGCAGTTCTTCGAGCGGCGAGGACGATCCGGTGCTGAAAGCCATCGGCGCCGGAACGACTTCCAGTCCCTGTCGTTCGAACAGCGGAATGGCTCGCGGCAGATGCCAGGCATGAGTGACCAGGGCGATGCGCGTGACGCCCGCCGCCTTGAGCAGCGGTCCGGACTGGCTGGCATTTTCCAGCGTGTTGCGCGAAGCGGCTTCGACCCAGCGCACCTTGACGCCAAAGTCGGTTTCCAGCGCTTCGCGCATCAACTCGCCTTCGGGGCGACCGCCGAAGGGCGAGCCGCCGGTCACCAGCACGGGCAGGCCGGATTCGCGCGCCAGTCGCGCACCATAGCGCAGGCGTTCCAGCGAGGGGCCGCCGACCGTGGCGTCACCATATTCGGGGGCGTTGGCATAGGCGCCGCCGCCGAGGATGACGATGGCCTGAGCCCGCTTCAGCTGCACGGAGGTGATTGGCGCATGCACTTCCAGCGGCGCCATGAGCGCGCTGCCGACCACGGGCAGGGAGAGCGCGAGCAGTCCGAGCAAGGACACGCTCGCCAGCCACAGGCCGGTGCGTCGCCAGCGCTTTGCCTCCCCGTGGGTATTTCCTCGACTTGCCAGCCAGAGTCCGAAAAGTGCCAGCAGCACCGGCCCGGCGGGAGGAAGAATCAAGGCGGCGAGGAGCTTGTTCAACAGAAACATGGCGTGCGAAGAGCGCGAAGTGCTCCCTGACGGCTGACGGAGGCGCCATTATCGGCGCATTCCGCACCGGGCGCATTTCCATGATTCCAGCAAGAGGTCGGAACGCACGGCGATTGAGCGACGACCGGAACGCAACCGGCCGCTTCAAACCGCGACCGGTTTTGGCGCAAAGCCGGCTGATTCGGCCCGAACCGCCCACGCGGATGCAGGGGTCGGGTGCCGGAGGTGGACGGCGAGGGCCAACCTGTGTTGCAATTGGCCGCCGATCGATGCCGTCGAGCGGCCTGTATCCGGCCGAGGCAATGGTTCTCGAATGTGGATCGACAGTCTTCATACATATGAACTGGAAAAACCATGAACCGCAAAATCATCTCCACGACCGCCGCCCCTGCCGCCATTGGCACCTACTCCCAGGCTGTGCAGGCGGGAAACACGGTTTACCTGTCCGGGCAGATCGGCCTTGATCCGGTAACGATGCAGATGGTCGATGGCATCGAGGCGCAGATCGTGCGCGTCTTCGACAACCTCAAGGCGGTCGCCATCGCCGCCGGCGGCAGCCTGAATGACGTGGTCAAGTTCAACATCTACCTGACCGATCTGGCCAACTTTGCCAAGGTCAACGAGACCATGGCAAAGTATCTCAGCGAGCCTTATCCGGCGCGCGCCGCGGTCGGCGTCAAGGAGTTGCCGCGAGGCGCATTGGTCGAGGCCGATGCCGTGCTCGTCCTTGGCTGAAAAGCAGCCCGCCAGCGCCAACACCCTCGCGGCCCGCCTGGCCCGGCTCGGTCTGCGTACCGATGCCGACCATGTCCTCCACCTTCCCCTGCGCTACGAGGACGAGACGCGCATCACGGCCTTGTGCGACGCGCAGCCCGGCATAGCCGCGCAGTTCGAGGTCGAGGTCATCGACAGCGAAATCGCCTATCGGCCGCGCCGCCAGTTGCTGGCGCGGGTCAGGGATGCCAGTGGCGACAACAAGCACGCCGGGTCGTCCCAGGTGCTTGATGGCCCTCTCGGGGGAGGACGCCGCGAAGCAGTGTCGGCGGCGGGGGCTGTACTTTTTCTGCGCTTCCTGAATTTCTATCCCAGCCAGCAAAAAGCCTTGCAGGCAGGTGCCCGCCTGCGCATCTTCGGTGAAGTCCACACGGGCTATCTCGGCCCCGAGATCATTCATCCGCGCTTTCACGTCGTCGCCAGCGACGAGACATTGCCGCAGCGCTTGACGCCGGTGTATCCGACCACGGCCGGCCTGGGCCAGGCCACCTTGCGGCGGCTGATTGCGCGGGCGCTGGCGCGAACCGATATGAGCGATACCTTGTCGCCGGCATTGCGCGAGCGACTGCAGCTGCCCGAGTTCTCCGACGCCATTCAACAGCTGCACAATCCACCGCCCGAAATCGCCCAGGAGGCGCTGGAATCACGCCACCATCCGGCCTGGCGCCGGGTCCAGTTCGACGAATTGCTGGCGCAGCAACTCAGCCTGCGCCGCGCCTACAGCGCGCGCCGTGCGCGCGGTGCGCCGCCACTGGTCGCGACAACGGTACTGAGCTCGGCGCTGCTGGCCTCGCTGCCGTTTCGATTGACCGGCGCGCAGCAGCGCGCCTGGACGGAGATTGCGAACGACCTCGGTCAGCCGCATCCGATGCAGCGTTTGTTGCAGGGCGATGTCGGCAGCGGCAAGACGGTGGTGGCGGCGCTGGCCATGTTGCAAGCCGTCGAAGCCGGCCATCAGGCGGCTCTGATGGCGCCCACCGAGATCCTCGCCGAGCAGCATTACCGCAAACTGGTGACTTGGCTGCAGCCGCTCGGTCTGGACGTCGCCTGGCTCACCGGCAGCCTGAAAAAGCGCGAAAAGGAGGCGGTAATCGCAAAAGTCGGCGCTGGCGAGACGGCGATCGTGATCGGCACCCACGCCCTGATCGAAGACAAAGTCGAGTTCTCCCGCCTCGGTCTTGCGATTGTCGACGAGCAGCATCGCTTCGGTGTGCGTCAGCGCCTCGCGCTGAAAGAGAAGGGCCTCTTCGCACATCAGTTGGCGATGTCGGCGACACCCATTCCGCGCACGCTGGCGATGAGTTACTACGCCGATCTCGACGTGTCCGTGCTCGACGAGCTGCCGCCCGGGCGCAGTCCGGTGACCACCAAGCTGGTCTCCGAAGCGCGTCGCGATCAAATCGTGGCGCGGGTGCATGAGGCCTGCCGGGCGGGGCGCCAGGCGTACTGGGTCTGTCCGCTCATAGAAGAAAACGGAGTTTCGGCGGAGGCTAACGTGAGCGTAGCGAACCTTAAGCGTAGCGGCCGCAGCCAGAACGCCGTTTTGCAGCTCAAGACCGCCGAAGAAACCTTTGCGCGGCTGACCGCCGATCTGCCCGATCTGTGCGTCGGGCTGGTACACGGCCGGCTCAAGAGCGATGAAAAGGCCGCGGTAATGGCGGCCTTCGTCAGGAATGAAATCGATGTGCTGGTGGCAACCACGGTGATCGAAGTCGGCGTCGACGTGCCCAATGCCAGCCTGATGGTGATCGAGCACGCCGAGCGCTTTGGTCTCGCGCAATTGCACCAGTTGCGCGGTCGGGTCGGGCGCGGCACGGCACAATCGGCCTGTATCCTGCTCTACGCGCAACCGCTGGGCGAGTTGGCCCGGGCGCGGCTGAAAGTGGTTTTTGAAAGCACGGATGGATTCGAAATCGCACGCGAAGATTTGCGCTTGCGCGGTCCCGGCGAATTCATCGGCGCACGGCAAAGTGGATTGCCGTTGCTGCGCTATGCCGACCTGGAAGACGCGGCGCTGGTGGAGCAGGCGCGTGGTGTCGCCGAAGACATGCTGCGCGAGGAACCGCAGCGCGCCGAGGCGCACTTGAAACGCTGGCTGGGCGGTCGCGAAGAGCTGCTGAAAGCGTAAAATTCCGCACATGAATTTCATCGCAATCAAGCAACGTCTGGATCTCTACGAAAAGCTGATGCGGCTGGACAAGCCGATCGGCACGTTGCTGCTGTTGTGGCCGACCGCGTGGGCGCTGTGGATCGCCACCGCGGGTCAGCCGCCGTGGCTGCTGGCAGGGATTTTCGCGCTGGGCACCGTGCTGATGCGATCGGCCGGTTGCGTCATCAACGACTACGCCGATCGTGATTTCGATCCGCATGTCGAGCGCACCAAGGGCAGGCCGCTGGCGGCGCGCCAGTTGCCGGTCAGTGAGGCGCTGATTCTCGCCGCCGTGCTGATTGTGTGCGCGTTTTTTCTGACTCTGCCGATCATTCGCGAAGTGTGGTGGCTGGAATTGATCGCCGTGTTTCTGGCTGCCAGCTATCCCTTCACCAAGCGCTTTTTTGCCTTGCCGCAGGCTTATCTCGGCGTGGCTTTCGGTTTCGGTATTCCCATGGCCTTTGCCGCCGTAACGGGCAAGGTCGGCGCGCTGGGCTGGATCCTGCTGCTGGCCAACGTATTCTGGGCGCTGGCCTACGACACCGAATACGCGATGGTCGACCGCGAGGACGATCTGAAGATCGGCATCCGCACCGCGGCGATTACTTTTGGCCGCTACGACGTCGTCGCGGTCATGCTCTGCTACGCAGCCACCCTCGGCATCCTCGCGATGGTCGGCTGGAACTTGCGCTACGGCGCCGCGTACTTTGCCGGCCTTGTCGCCGCCGCGGCATTGGCCGGTTACCACTACACGCTGATTCGCGAACGCGATCGCGCCGGCTGCTTTGCCGCGTTTCGACACAACAACTGGTTTGGCGCGGTGATCTTCGTCGGCATCGTCGGCGAGCTCAATCTCAAACCCTGGCTGGTCGGCTGATGCGCCTGGCCGCATCCCTGTCCTTGGCCCTGCTGTTGTCTGCGTGCACACCGGTGAATATTCATTACAACGCCGACAAGACGCATCATCGGCCGACGGGATTCGTCAATTCGGACGCGTCGATCGCGGTCGGTGGCTTCCCCTGGTACGAAATCATGTTTCGATCATGGCGCGGCGATTTCCGTCCGGCGCAGCCACCGGCCGGCGGCTACGCGGCCTTTGCCCGCGAATGGAGCGTGCCGGTGGATCACGCACGAATTGCAATGCGCACGCAGGAGCCGCAGATCACCTGGCTTGGTCACGCCAGCCTGCTGTTGCAGGTGGCTGGCCTCAACGTATTGATCGACCCCCAGTTTTCGCCGACCGCCGGCCCCGATCTGGGCTTCGTCCATCTCGGCGCACCGCGCCTGGTACCGGCACCGCTGACGCCGGAAGCTTTGCCGCCCATCGATCTGGTGTTCATTTCCCACAACCATTACGACCACCTCGACATCGCCACGTTGACGCGCCTGCGCGACGCCGGGCAGGCACCGCGTTACATCGTGCCCCTGGGCATGAAGGCCTGGTTTGAAGAAAATGGCATCGCCAATGTCAGCGAGCTGGATTGGTGGGATGAGCTAAGCGTCGGCACGCTGACCCTGCATCTGGTGCCGGTGCAACACTGGAGCCGGCGCAACGCCTTCGACACCAATGCCGTGCTGTGGGGCGGCATCGTGCTCGAATGGCAGCGCAGCGCTGCCGCACCCTGGCGCTTCATGTATACCGGCGATACCGGCTACTCGGCCGATTTCAAGGAAATCCGCCGGCGCTTGGGATCCATGGATTTCCTCGCGCTGCCGCTGGGTGCCTATCTGCCGCGCGACTTCATGCAGCCGCAACACATCGATCCGGACGACGCCGTGCAAATCGTCCTCGACCTTGATGCAAAGCAGGCGCTCGGTGTGCATTGGGGCACCTATGCGCTGAGCCATGAGGCCTTCGATCAGCCACCCAGGGACCTTGCCTCGGCGTTGCGCCAGCGCCGACTTTCGGCGGACCGGGTCTGGCTGATGAAGCAGGGCGAGACGCGGGCGGTTAAACTCGCGCCATGAAATACAACGATCTGCGGGACTTCATTGCGCAACTGGAATCCCGGGGCGAACTCAGGCGCATCGCGGTCGAGGTCGATCCCTATCTGGAGATGACCGAGATTGCCGACCGCGTGCTGCGTGCCGGCGGTCCGGCCTTGCTGTTCGAGAATCCCAAGGGCCATGGCATTCCGGTGCTGGTCAATCTTTTCGGCACCCCGCAGCGGGTGGCCCTGGGCATTGCCGCGGCGGAAGGCGAGAAAGACGGCACGGACACGGAGCCCGACTGGAAAGCCCGATTGCGCGAAGTTGGCACCCTGCTGGCCTACCTCAAGGAACCCGAGCCGCCCAAAGGTTTGAAAGATGCCTGGGACAAGCTGCCGGTGCTCAAACAGGTGCTCAACATGGCGCCCAAGGTTCTGAGTTCCGCACCCTGTCAGGATGTCGTCTGGCAAGGGCAGGAAATCGACCTGGGCCGCCTTCCAGTGCAGACCTGCTGGCCGGGTGACGTCGCACCGCTGATCACCTGGGGTCTGGTCGTCACGCGCGGGCCCGGCAAGACGCGCCAGAACTTGGGCATTTATCGTCAGCAGATCATTGCGCCCAACAAAGTCATCATGCGCTGGCTCGCCCATCGCGGCGGCGCGCTCGATTTCGCGAATCATTGCGCTGCTCATCCCGGCGAGCCGTTCCCGATCGCGGTAGTCATCGGCGCCGATCCGGCGACCATTCTTGCCGCGGTGACACCGGTGCCCGATACGCTGTCCGAATACCAGTTCGCCGGGCTGCTGCGCGGCGCCAAGACCGAAGTGGTCAAATGCCTCGGCTCGGACCTGCAAGTGCCCGCCAGTGCCGAGATCGTTCTTGAAGGCGCCATTTACCCAACTGAGCATCCAGGCGAGTATGAGACAGCGGCAGAAGGACCCTTTGGCGACCATACCGGCTACTACAACGAAGTTTCCAGGTTTCCGGTATTGACCATCGAACGCATCACGATGCGCCGCGATCCGATCTATCACTCCACCTACACCGGCAAACCTCCGGACGAACCGGCCATGCTCGGTGTGGCGCTCAATGAAGTCTTCGTGCCGTTGCTGCAAAAGCAGTTTCCCGAGATTGTCGATTTCTACTTGCCGCCTGAAGGGTGCTCCTATCGCATGGCGGTGGTCAGCATCAAGAAGCAGTATCCCGGGCATGCCAAGCGCGTGATGTTCGGCATCTGGAGTTTTCTGCGCCAGTTCATGTACACCAAGTTCATCATCGTCACCGATGATGACATCGATGTGCGCTCCTGGCCCGAGGTGATCTGGGCGCTCACCACGCGCGTCGATGCGGCACGTGATACGCTGATTGCCGAGAACACGCCCATTGACTATCTGGATTTCGCGTCGCCGGTTGCCAGTCTGGGCAGCAAAATGGGCATTGATGCGACCAACAAATGGGCGGGTGAAACCAGCCGCGAATGGGGCCGGCCGATTGCCATGGACTCCGAGGTGAAGCAGCGCGTCGACGCGCTTTGGCAGAAATTGGGATTGTAGGAGAGTGAAATGACCGAAGCCGAAGTGATTCCGGCTCACGAGCCTCTGGAAGTGCGGGATGGCGGGGACATGGACGGTCCGCGCGCCTGGTGTCATGTCATGTACGGTTTGCATGCCGTGTCGGCAGTTTCCGGCGTGCTCAGCGCGGCGACTGTCGTCGGCGCTTTTGTTTTCGGCTGGCCGTCGATCATTGCCGTGATCATCAACTACGTCACCAGCGACCGGGTGCGCGGTACCTGGCTGGCAACGCATTGGCGCTGGCAGTTGAGGACATTCTGGTTCGCGGCCTTGTGGTTGCTGATCGCCGGCCTGCTGGTGGTCACGCTGATAGGTATTCCGGCAGCCTTCCTGGTGATCGTCGGCGCCGGCTTGTGGGTGCTCTACCGCGTGATTCGCGGCTGGCTCGCGCTGCTTGACCGGCGCGGCATGCCGCAACCGGCAACTTGACGCCAGGCCGAGCCTGCCGGTCCGCGGTGCAGGGGCTGAAACCGCGTGGCATCGAAGGGGATGACTGCCACGCAAATTTCGGACGCGCAGCATGGAGTGCGGATATCCCGTGAAGCCATCCTCACTTGTTGCCTGTCCGGAATGCGACTTGCTGCATCGCCAGACAGAGCTGGCGCCTGAGGGTGAAGCGCGCTGCGTGCGCTGCGGCGCGCTCCTCTACCGGTGCTGCGCCACCAACGCCAATGAGCGCGCCTTGGCACTGGCGCTGGCCGCCTGCATCGTCATTGTCGTGGCCAATATTTTTCCCATCGTCGGACTGGAAGTGCAGGGCGTGCACACCAGCGCGACGCTGTTCGGCGCCGTGCAGTCGCTTTGGGACGACGAGGTCCGCTCGGTCGCGGTTCTGGTGTTCGTCACCACCATTTTTGTACCGCTGGCCGAGCTTGCCGGACTCATCTGGGTGCTCCTGGTCCTGCACTTGCGCCTGAGGGGGTGGGGCGCGGTGCCGATACTGCATTTCATCGAAAGCGTGAAGCCCTGGGGCATGGTGGAAGTATTCATGCTCGGCGTTCTGGTGTCGCTGGTCAAGCTGGCGCATATCGCCACGATCGAGCCGGGAGTGGCATTGTTTTCATTCGCCGTGTTGATGGCATTGCTCGCCGCGACAGCTGCCGCATTCGATGCCGATGCGGCATGGGAGCAACTGGAGGACATACGATGAGCGCGGCGCCAACCGCGGCACGGCTGGGCTTGCTGGCCTGCGCGGTGTGTCGCCTGCTGAGCCGCGCGCCGGCGGCGGGCAGCGATGCGCATTGCCCACGCTGCGGAGCGTTGCTGCATGCGCGTAAACCCGCAAGCCTGGCGCGTACCTGGGCCTTCCTGATCGCTGCGATGATCCTTTATGTCCCGGCCAACAGCTTGCCGATCATGAACACCAATTCGCTGTTTGGCACACAAAGCGACACCATCATCTCCGGCGTTGCGTTTCTATGGACCTCGGGTTCATTCATGCTGGCGGCACTGGTATTCTTCGCCAGCGTCATGGTTCCGCTGGCGAAGATGATTGCGCTGGCCGTGCTTGCCGCCTCGGTACAGTTGCGGACGACCCGGCATCCGCGAACCCGCACACGCTTGTACCGCATCATCGAATTCGTCGGCCGCTGGTCCATGCTCGACATATACGTGGTGACCATCCTGGTTGCGCTGGTTCAAGTGAGTACACTGGCATCGGTTCATGCCGGGCCGGGTGCCGTCGCTTTCGGCGCCGTGGTGGTGCTGACCATGTTCGCTGCCGCGAGCTTCGATCCCCGCCTGATCTGGGATGCCCAGGGAGAGCAGACATAATGCAGACACCGCCGTTGCCTGATCGCGAGAGCATTCCCGAAGCCCTTGCCACGCCGCACAGGCGCTGGTCGCTGCAGCTGGTGTGGCTGATTCCGATCATCGCCGCTTTGATCGGCGGTTGGCTCGCGATAAAAGCCGTGCTCGACCGCGGCCCCGTCATACGCATCAGTTTCAGCACCGCCGAAGGACTGGAACCGGAAAAGACACGCGTCAAGTACCGCAGTGTCGACATCGGACGCGTCACCCGGATTGATTTTTCGGAAGATCGCACACGGGTCATTGCCACCGTGGAACTCAGCAAGCAGGCGCAACCGTTTCTGGTTGCGGACACGCGCTTCTGGGTAGTGCGTCCGCGCCTGGTCGGGACCCAGGTCTCGGGCCTGGGGACGCTGCTGTCGGGCGCCTTTATCGGCATGGATGCAGGCACTTCGGCGGACAGCCGCAGCGAGTTTTCCGGGCTGGATGTGCCGCCGATTGTCACCATCGATCTGCCCGGGCGTCATTTCGAGCTGCGCGCCGATGATCTCGGCTCGCTGGACGTCGGTTCGCCGATCTATTTCAGACGGATTCAGGTCGGCTCCATCGTGGCCTACAAGCTCGACGCCGATGGCAGGGGCGTCACGCTGCGCATGTTCATCAATGCGCCCTACGACCAGCATGTCAAGGCCGATACGCGTTTCTGGCAGGCCAGCGGCATCGATGTCGCGCTCGATGCCGGCGGCATTCGGCTCAACACCGAATCAGTGACTTCGATGCTGCTGGGCGGCGCCGCCTTTCAGACTCCGGCCGAGTCCGTGCAGGCGCCGCCGGCCAAGGAAAATGCGCTGTTTGCCCTCTACCCCGATCACGGCAAGGCGATGCGTTTGCCCGATACTGCCGAGGTCACATACCACCTGGTGTTCGCCGAATCCGTTCGCGGGCTGTCGGTTGGCGCTCCCATTGATTTCCGTGGCGTGGTGGTCGGTGAAGTCAGTGCCATCGATGTCGAATTCGATGCTGCGCGCAGCGACGTACGCGTTCCCGTCGCACTGCGGCTTTACCCGGAAAGAATTCGCGGCAAGGCAAAACCCGGAGATCCGACATCTGCCGCGCTGATCGAGAAGCTGGTGGCTCGCGGTCTGCGCGCCCAACTGCGCAATGGCAGCCTGCTGACCGGACAGCTTTTTGTTGCGCTCGATTTCTTTCCCGATGAGCCCAAGGCGGCAGTGCTGAAGCGCGCCGGCCGCGTCGAGATTCCAACGGTGGCTGGCAGCCTTCAGGAACTTCAGGCACGAGTGCTCGGCCTGGTGCGCAAATTTGAAAGGCTGCCGCTCGAGGGTACCCTCACCGATGCCCGCAAGGCGCTGCAAATGCTGGAGAGCACGCTGGCAACGACAGAAAACGCGATAAAGCGGGTGGATAGCGAATTGACGCCGCAGGCGACGCGCACGCTGGCTGATCTGAGTCGCACGCTGGCGGGTGTCGAGAGGTCGCTTGACGGTGTGCTCGCCGAGAACGCGCCGATGCAGCACGACGTGCGCGAGGCGCTGCGCGAGATTTCGCGTGCGGCCGAGTCCTTGCGCAATCTGGCCGACTACCTGGAACGAAATCCGGGTGCGATCCTGCGCGGCCGAAGCGAGGAGCCGGCACAATGAAGTCCGGCCGCCTACTCATCGCCTCGCTGCTCTTGCTGGCTGGTTGTGCGGCTCCCGGCAAGACGCATTTCCACACGCTTGCCGTCAGCCCACAACCGCCGGCGCAGGTAGCGGCCTTCGTCGCCGCCTACCGGGTGGCGATCGGTCCGGCCACGGTGCCCGATGCGCTGGATCGGCCGCAACTGGTGCTTGTCGCGGGCCCGAGCCGCAGCGTTTTTTCAGATGCGGAAAACTGGTCGGCGCCGCTCAAGCGCGAGATTCCGCGCGTACTGGCCGAAGTGGTCGGGCAGCGCCTGACTGCGGCCCGCGTCGGCGCGTATGCGCAGCATGGCGGGCAGGACGCGGATTTTGGCGTGCTGATCGAGGTGCGGCGCTTCGAATCGAGGCCGGGCGACTCGATTACGCTCGAAGTTGTTTGGACCGTGCGCGACCGCAATGCCGAGCGCTTGCGCGAGGTGCGTTCGGTCTTTGTCGAGCCGGTGAGCGTGTCGGGCATTGCACCGCTGGTGCGCGCCCACGAAAAGGCTCTCGTGGCGCTCGGCCAGGAAATCGCCGAAGCGATCGAGGCGATTTCCCGCGCAAAACGCTAGTCAGGTACTTTCGGTTTTCGGGAGCGCCCCTGTTGTTTCTTTGACGGGCTGCGATTTGGGTCGGCAAGTAACGCTCGATCCGTCAAACCTTCTCATTCACTCCTGTCAGCGGCAGAGACAGCCGCCACCGCTTCGCCGTCCCGCGCGGCCAGTTCGATCAGCGTCAAGCCGTGGACAGAGGATTCGACGGCTTGCCAGGCCTTGTCGAGCACGGCATCGGCCTCCCGCGGCGCCGGCAGATGGCCGGGCGCGAGGAAGCGGTCTTCGCCTGCGGCGCGCACGGTTTCCAGTATCTGGCTGACCGTGATCAGCGCGAGATCGCGCGCCGGAAGGTAGACCGGCGGCTCGTCGCCGGTCTGCACCACGAGATTGCGGCTCTCCAGCGCCTCGATCACCACCAGCAGGGTGTGCGTCGGCACGCCCAGCAACTGAGTGAACTCCTGCAGCGATGGCGTCGGCCGTCCCGCCATGAAGCGGCCGGCGACCAGGCTCATCACCGACAGGCCCAGCCGCTCACGCATGCGGTTGCTCAAGCGGGGCTCACCGCCCTTGGCATAGAGGTATTCCGGCCGCTGGATGTAGAAGGCGACGCTGGCGCCAAAAAGCAGAATCAGCCAGCTCAGGTAGAGCCAGATCATGAACAGGATGAGGATCGCCAGTCCGGAATAGACCGCCGCGTACTTGTTCGAGGAGACGACGAATACCGCAAAGGCCCAGCCGGCGGTTTGCCAGATGATGCCACCGGTGATGCCGCCGATCAGTGCCGGAAGGAAGCGCACCGGGGTGTTCGGAATGAACAGGTAAATGAAGGCAAAGGCCGCGCTGACCAGCACATAGGGCATCAGTCGGCTGGCTGCCTCCACCGTATCTCCCAGAACGCCAATCGACAGCAGGTCGCGCACTGCCTCGATGTTCATCACGCTGGCAGTCATGCCCAGAGCGGAGAACACCAGGATGGGGCCGACCATGAGTACCGTGAGGTAGCGGCTGAAGCGCTGGCCCAGCGGCCGCGGACGCGGAATGTGCCAGATGTAGTTGAGCGACTCCTCGATTTTCTGCATCAGCGAAATCGCGGTGTATAGCAGAAGGCCGAGGCCGATCGCGCCGAGCACGCCGACATTCATGTTCTGAATGAACCTGACGATCGAATTGGCGACTTCTTCACCCTGCTCGCCCAGGGGCGCGAGAAATTTGAGCAGCATCGGCTGGATCTGATTGTGCACACCGAAGGCCTTGAGCACGGAAAAACTCAGCGCCAGCAGCGGCACGATCGACAGCAGCGTGGTGTACACCAAACCCATGGCGCGCAGGGTGAGTTGGCCCTGCGCCAGATCGCGGCCGAGCACCAGCACGGTACGCACCGCGCGCAAGCTCCCCGTCTGCCACCTCGGCCCCACCTCGTCGCGCTTTCCCCAGACGATCTCGTCGAGGCGGCCGATCCAGTCTCTGGCGAGTTTCATTTGCCAACCTCAAGTTTGAGCGGCAAGGCAATCGATTTGCCTTCGCCGCCCGCCGCCGGTTGCGTTTTGCCGCTGACGACGCGATCGCCGGCCACGCCGCCATCGCCGATGAGCTCCTTGATGACGGCCTGGCTGCGCCGGGCCGCGAGCTCGACGAGGGCCTTGTCGTCAACGAGGGATTCGCTGATCAGACGCTCAAGCAGGTCCTGATGGAATAGTGCCGGCTCAGGCTGCGCCGCCGCTTGTCCCGCGCCGGCAGCGGCCGGTCGGGCCGCTTCGGCACGGCGCCGCAGGGCGGCGAGTACCTCGGGCGCATAGCGCTCGCTGAATGCCGTCTCGATGGCGCGCCGGGTGCGCGGGTTGGCGATGTCCAGCGGACCCGGGTCGGCGTCGGGGGGCGGTTCGACACCCATGCCCCGAAGTATTTCAGTGCGTATCGCAATGGACTTCAGGGCAGCGGCATCCTCGGTGGCGGCGTAGGCCGGCGGTACGGTCAGCCGCAGCGTTGGCCGTGCCTTCAGCGCGCGCGCAACTACCGCCAGTTTCTGGCGCTCTGGCGGCGCCAGTGCTGCACTGCCGGGTTCGAAGTCTATGCTGTCAAGTGGCTTTTCGCCGCCGCCGAAGAGCGCGGCGAGCGCCCGAAACGGTGCAGTGACGATGCCTCCCAGCAGCGCGCCGAAGGCCTTGCCGATCACTGCTCCGTAGTTGAACTGGGGGTCGCTCAAGTCGCCACTGACCGGTATCCCGACATCGATCACGCCATCACCGTCCTTGAGGATGGCGATCGCGAGTTCAAGCGGCAAGTCGAGGGCGTCGGGGCTCTCCACCTTCTCACCCAGTTCCACCTGCTTGAGCACGATCTTGTTCTCACCCTGCAATTTGTTTTCGCGCACCCGATACTGGAGGTCCAGTTCCAACTGGCCCGAAGCGATCCGGTAGCCGGCGAACTTGGCGACATAGGGAGAGAGCGCAGTCATTTCCAGATTGCGAAAGCCCATGTCGATTTCGGTGAAGCGTTCGGGGCGCATCGGATTGAATTGGCCGCGGATCTTCGCCGTGCCGTAATTGTCCACCCGTGCGTCGATTTGCAGCTTGGCGCTGCGTTCGGGATCGTTGCCGAGACCGATGACAACACCCTGCAATTCATGCATCCGGATACCGAACTGCGGCCTCAGGCTCAGGTCGGCAAACTCGATCGCGCCACCGGACACCGCCAGCCGCGAGATCGAGAGTGGGAAGCGGTCGGTATCCGGCTCATATGTCGCTCCCGGAACCTTTTCCGCCGCCTTTGCTTGCGTTGGCTTCTTCAGCACCGCCGCCAGATTCACCTTCTGGTCTTCGCCGATAATCAGCCGGCCCGAAGGGTGTTGCAAGCGCAACTCGCCGATGTCCAGCCGGTTCGGTGACAGTGTCAGCAACAGGTCGTCGCTGGCGATCGAGCCCCAGGCGAGGAATGGCCGCGCGGGCTCGATCTCCTCGAGCAGCGCTTGATCGATGCTGAAGCCACCCGTGTAGACCAGTGTAGCGTCGGCGTCCGCCTGGCTTCCATGACGCAGGCGGCCCGCTGCCGACAGCGTGCCGCCGGCGATTCGCAGGTCCGCGAACTTCGACAAATAGGGCTGTAGCGGTGCGAGCGCGACACCACGCACTCCGAGCTTCAGGTCGGCCATGCTGTTCTTGATGCGCAGCTTGCCCTTGGCCTCGACCTCTCCGCCGCCGGCCAGCCGCGTTCGGAACGCCAGTTGCAGCGGCTTTGTCGATTCGCTGTCAAGATCCGTGGTGCGAGCGCTGATGGCCTCCAGCCCGAGGCTCACGGCCGGCGATTCGCGCTGGTCGACATAAGCCACGGCCATGCCGTCGATCTGTCCGGACTTGAGTTTGAACCGCCAGTTGGTGGTTGCCGCTGCGGTTTTGGACCGCGCAGCGGGCATCGATGTGCTAGTCGCCGCCATTGTCGCTTCGGCTTTCACTGCAGTTTTTACTTCCGGCCGGGATGCCGCAATTGTCTTGGCGGGGTTGTCACCGGTCACAGCGTCGAGCAGGCTCTGCCAGTTGAACTTTCCCTGCGCGTCGAAGCCGGTTCTCAGCTTGCCGTTGGCCAGCGTGAAACGGTCCGCAGAAAACTGTCGGGTGAGCAGGTGCAGCGAGGCACCGGATACATTGGCTTTTTCCAGCCGCAGCAGTTCGGCTGCGGAATCGCGCACAGCGACGCCGCCAATTTCCGCGTCCAGTCCGTCGGCGATCAGATCGACCGGTCCGTCGCCGCTCGGGACTGCCAGCCGGTTCGCGGCAAGTTCTGCTTTTCCGAGTGTCAAGCGGGCAGGGCCGCGCTGGGCGCTCAGTTCCGCGAGGGACAAGCGCGCGCCAATGATGGAAATATCCAGCCCCTTGTCATTTTGAGCCAGCAACAGTTGCTTGCCGGCGAGCGAGGCACTGCCCAGGCCGGCGCTTTCTGCGACTCGCGTCAGCCGGGCGCCGGCGAGAGAAAGCGCCGGCTCTTGCAGTTGGAGCTTGATTCCGGATGGTCCGGACTCGGCATCAAGCGCCACGCCCAGTTCAAGCGAATCGATGCCAACACTCAGTCCGCGGGCCGCATCGGCATACACCAGGTCGATGTTCGCAACGGCGACCTTTGCCACCGAAAGGCGCCAGGGATTTGCGGCCGCCGAGGGCGACGGAGCCGTGTCGGAGCTTCGTGCCAGTTTGCTCCAGTCGATTGCGCCATCGGCATCGACGATGGCGGCGATGCGGCCCTTTTCCAGCCGCAAGTCACCGAAGCTCGCTTCGCGTTGGCCAAGATCGATGCGCCCTTGCGTCAGAGCCAGTGTTTCGACAGCTGCCAGCGTCGCCTCCGTGCCCGGTGCCTTGATCAGCAGCGACGAAAGCGCGAGCTCGATTTCGCGCACATTGCCGGCGATCACCCCCGTGCTGGCGAGCGAGATGTCGAAACTGGCGGCAAGGTCGATTTGCCCTTGCGCCGAACCCAGCGCGAATTGGCGCGACAGGGCGCGACCCGGAGTGGCCAGTTTGATGCCGCGTGTAGTCAGTCTGCCGTTTGCCGCAAGCGGATTCAGCCCAAGCTCGCCGTTCAGTTCCAGCATTTCGCCCTGTGCCGTCCGTGCCGAGACCTGATAGCGAGCCGTCTGTCCCATCAGGTTCGAAAGATTGTCGACCTCTACTTGCAAGGCTTCGATGCGCGCCACCAGTGGATCATCGAGCAGCCGGTCGGAAAACTCGACGCGCCCCTCGCTCACGACGAGACGCTGGACCACCCATTGTGGCGGCGGGCCGTCGTCCTCGTCGGTCTTTTGCGCGGCCAGGTGTTCCAGCATGGCGGCGAAGTTGTGGCGGCCGTCCTTTTCTCGTTCCACGCTCAGTACCGGCGCTTCGAGCCGCGCCTCGGCAAAGGTCCACGCGCGATCGATTGCGCTGCGCAACTCAAAATCCACCAGCAGGCGCTTCGCGCCCAGCATGGCAGTGCCGTCCGGCGCGGCCAGCAGCAGGTCCGCGGCATCGAGCCTGAACGTCAAAGGATTGAAGCGCAGCGCCCCGATGCTGATGCGCTGGCCCAGCAGTTCCGGCGCCCGCTGTTCGATTTGCGACTTGAGGACGGCCGGCAGTACCAGAAAGCCCAGAACCAGATAAAGCGCGAACAGAACTGCGGCCGCAAGGGCCGGAATGCTGAAGGAGAGTTTGCGCAGTCGCTTGATCATGATCACCGGTATGCGATTCAGGGGAATGACAAAGCCTGTATCGGCGCGCCCTGGCTTCGAGCGGCGCCTGGCGGACCTTGCTACCGATGATTATAGGCTTCAGGCCGCTGCCGCCATTTCGTCAACCACACGCTCAGAGTGGCCATACCCATAGCAGCATGGGGACGCCGACCAGCACGACCAGAATGTCCATGGGCAATCCCATGCGCCAGTAGTCGCCGAAGCGAAATCCACCGGGACCGAGAATCAGGGTGTTGTTCTGGTGGCCGATGGGTGTCAGGAAGGCACAGGAAGCGCCTACCGCGACGGCCATCAGGAAGGCGTCGACACTGACTCCAAGCTGGTTTGCCGTGCTGAGGGCAATCGGGCACATCACCGCGGCAGTGGCCGCGTTGTTCATGAAGTCCGTCAGCAGCATGGTTGCCACCAGGATCACCACAAGGGCGGTTATGGCATGGCCTTGCGCCACGTTTTCCATCAACTGGCGGGCAATCATGTCGGCCGCGCCGGTGGACGACATGGCGCCGGCGACGGGAAGCATCGCGCCCAGCAGCACAACCACCGGCCAATCGACTTCGGTGTAGATGGAGCGCAAGGGGATGATTTTCGCGACGACGAGAACCAGCGCCCCGGCGGCGAACGCCACCGCAACCGGCAGCATGCCAAATGCGGCGGCAGCCACTGCGATGACCATGACCAGCGTGGCCAGGAGCGCGTGGCCTTTTTTCGGCACCCGGATATCGCGCGTGGCCAATGGCAGGCAGCCATGCTCGGTGGCGAAGGCGGAAACCATTTCGGTAGAGCCCTGCATAAGCAGTACATCGCCGGCTTGCACCGGAGTCGAACGCAGGCGCTTGATGCTGCGATGCCCCTGGCGCGAGATGGCCAGCAGATTGATGCCATAGCGGGTACGCAACTCGATATCGGTGGCCGAGCGATTGACAAGTGCCGAGCCCATCATCACAACCAGCTCCTGAATCACGATATCGGCGCGTTGGGTTTGTTCCTTGTCCTCGTCGGAAGTTTCGGTATCCGCTGTTTCCTTCTCCGCCACAACCGGTGCTTCTTCGATCTCTTCCTGTGCTTCCGGGTCGTGGTGCACTTCCTCTTCGAGCTTGAGGCCAAGGCTTGAAAGCGCGACGGACAAGGACTCCGGTTCGACTTCAATCACCAGGATATCGTCTTCACGCAGAATCCTGGCCGGGCTGGGTGCCTGAAGATGAACGTCACGGCGCACCATGCCGACAATTTGGGCGTCGGCCTCTTCCAGCATTCTGTCGACTTCGCGCAAGGTTTTACCTGCTGCCTTGCTGCCGGCGACAATGCGAACCTCACTGAGGTAGGCGCCAGACTCGAAACTGCCGCTATCCGCCTGCTTTCGCGCCGGTACCAGACGCCAGCCGATCAGTGCGATGAAAAGAATACCGAACGTCGCAACGACAATGCCCACCGGCGCAAAGTCGAACATGGCAAAGGTGCCCGCGCCCGCCGTCTCCCGATAGCCGGAGACGATCAAGTTGGGCGGGGTTCCGATCAGAGTCGTCATTCCGCCGAGGATCGAACCAAATGCCAGAGGCATCAGCACCTTGCCGGCCGGCAGGCTTTGTTTGACCGCCATTTGAAGGGCGATAGGCATCAACAGCGCCAGCGCACCAACGTTGTTCATGAAGCCCGACAACAGAGCCGCCAGGCTGATCAGCGCCAGTATGCTCAATGTCGGCCCCGCGGCACTGGGGAGGATGCGCTTGGCCAGCACATCCACCGCGCCGCTGATCTGCAATCCGTAGCCAAGGATCAGCACACAGGCCACGGTAATCACCGCAGGGTGGCCGAAGCCGGTAAAGGCTTCCCGGCCCGGCACCAGACCGGCGAACACGCAAGCCAGCAAGGCGCCAACCGCCACCAGGTCGTGGCGCCAGCGGCCCCAGAGGAACATGCCCATGGTGGCCAGGAGGATTCCGATTATTGCGGTTTGGCTGCCAGTCATGAGAGCACACCAGAAGTCGTCCGAAGTCGGATGTTAGCCAATATCCGCGACAACCGCGAACCCGGTGTTCGGAACTTGATTTGCCATTGCTTTCTTGTCGGCCAAATTCCGTTTCCGATCGATGGGCCAACCGCAGACCTTCAGCCGCCGTCCTGAGTTGCGAACTGCTTTAGGCGAAACAAACTACTATCCGGCGCGGGTCCCGCGCATACTTTGACAATTGCAGTCATCAACAGGAACCCTCATGACTATTTGCCCGATTGCCATTGCCGTTGGCTGCCAGAAGTGCCCGGCGTTCAAGATATGTCCGCTCAAGGGCGTGCTTGGCGACAAGCCGCCGGCACCGGAGGCGAAAGCCAAACCCAAATCTGCAGCGAAACCCCGCGCCGCGAAGGCGAAGGCGAAGTAGTTTCTGCGACACCCGTTTGATGGTTTGCCTGTTGGTCAGCCTGATAGGCAATACCACATCAAAGACCTTCGTAGTCCTTCCGGTTCTTCCAATGTCTCCGCCAGAACCTCATCGAGAGTTCGATAGACTTGCGGGCGCTCGATTGAAAGGACTGGTTTGAATTAGACTGAGGCATTCAGTTTGATCAATACTGAGCAAAGGGGTCTGGAGTGGCCGCGCTACAGCCGAAGGCATTTCCTGTAAAACTCGCCGCATTCAGAATAGCGGCGGTTTACGCTTTGATCGGCTCGATCTGGATGTTGCTCAATAGCGGCATTCTGGCGTTGCTGCTGGATCGGAATCTGCCTTTGCAAGATTTGGCATGGATCGAGACCCTGAGCGACATGCTCGTGGTTCTGGCGACTTCCCTGCTGCTGTATCTGCTGGTGAAGAAGGGAATCGACGACGCGCGGCTTGCGGCGCAGGCCCTGAATCTGCGGGATCGGGCAATCGAATCGAGCTTCAACGCGATCATCATCAGTGATCACTCCTTGCCCGACAGCCCGATCGAGTACCTCAATCCGGCATTTACCCGCATCACGGGTTTTCCCGCGGCGGAGGCGCTCGGACGCAACTGGAGCTTCCTGCTCGGCGAGGATACGGACCAGCCCGCTATGGAAAATATTCGCGCGGCCCTGCGCGAGAACAAGGAAGGACGCGCGCTGTTGCGCAACTATCGAAAGGACGGGAGCCTGTTCTGGAATGATCTGCATCTCGCGCCGGTGCAGAACGAGAGCGGCATCGTCACCCATTTCATTGGCATCCTGAATGACGTTACCGACTCGATCCGCTATCAGGATGAACTTGAACACCAGGCCAATCACGACACGCTGACCGGGCTGCCCAATCGCAATCTGCTGAAGGACCGCCTGACCCAGTCCATCGCCTATGCCCAGCGTTACCAGCGCACCCTGGCGGTGGTTTTTATTGATCTCGACAATTTCAAGCTGATCAACGACAGCCTGGGACATCAGGCAGGCGATCAGTTGCTGAAGACAGTATCCGCCCGCATTCAGACCTGCATTCGCGCCAGCGATACCGTGGCCCGCTTGGGCGGCGATGAATTCGTGCTGCTGTTGTGCGACCACCCCACCGAGTCGAGCGCTGAAAGCGTGTCGATGCAGGCCACGTTGCAGCGCGTATTGCACGAGATCGCGCAGCCCTATCAGATTGGGCCGCACGAGTTCTTCCTGACCTGCAGCATGGGCTATACGCTGATGCCGGACGATGGCAATGCGCCGGATCTGCTGTTGAGGAATGCCGATATGGCCATGTATCGCGCCAAGGAACTCGGACGCAACAACATCCAGGCCTTTGTGCCGGATCTCAACGAGAGGATCGCGCAGCGCTTGGCAATGGAAACCGATTTGCGGCGCGCTCTGGACAAGGGCGAGTTTTTCCTCTGCTATCAGCCGCAGATTGACCTGGTCAGCCGGCGCGTGGTCGGCATGGAAACCCTGATTCGATGGCGCCATCCGCAACGCGGGCTGATTTCGCCGCTGCAGTTCATCCCTCTGGCCGAGGAAACCGGACTGATTGTTCCCATTGGCGCATGGGTGATGCGAACCGCCTGCGCCCAGGCCAAAGCCTGGCAGGATGAGGGGCTGCCGCAGATCAAACTGTCGGTCAACCTCTCGGTTCGCCAGTTCATACAGCGCGATCTCACGGCATCGATCCGGGAGATACTGGAAGACACCGGTTTCCCGGCGAAACACCTGGAACTCGAGCTGACGGAAAGCCTGATCATGCACAACGCCGAATTGTTCATCTCGGTGTTGCGCGAATTGAGAGCGATCGGCATCGAGCTGGCCGTTGACGATTTCGGCACCGGCTATTCCAGTCTCAGTTATCTCCAGCGCTTCCCCATCAATCGGCTGAAGATCGATCAGTCCTTTGTTCGCGACATCGCCAACAATGCCGATAGCGGCGCCATATCGGTGGCAATCATCACGCTTGGTCACAGTCTTGGACTGAAGGTCATTGCCGAGGGCGTGGAAACAATCGAGCAACTCGATTTCCTGCATGCCAGCGGCTGCAACGAAATCCAGGGCTTCTACTTCAGCAAGCCCTTGCCGGCAGATGAAATGCGACAGTTTCTGGAGAGTCGCCGGCTGGAGGACACCTGAACCGGTGTCGCTCGGTCGCCGCTCCGAGGCACGCGGTCGGCGCGGTTGAAACGCCGGCGCTCGGCACGATGAACCGGACCACCCCGGCGCGAAAAAGCCCATGGCGGCGTAATTCGTCGCCGTATCGCCAGCGCCGACTTTCGCCGGCAGGTCGGTAGCCCGTGGCGCTTGCCTCTGGCGCTGAACGCCGTTGCGCCGCGAGTCCATGCCGTGCCAGCTCGATCCAGAGCCAGGTCGATCGCTGAACTGGTTTCCCGGGCATCGCGCAAATTCGCCAGGGCCACCGCAGTCCTCGCCGAGAGCTGCGGCTCAGTCTGGGCTAATTTTTACTCGCCAGGCGTGGCAACGATGCCTTCCGAAATGGTATCGGTTAAATTGTCGAGATTGAGCAAAACGTCGAAGTAGCTGAACTCGGGAGCGCAGCCGAACTTTTCGCGCACTCGCGCCTGAAAGGCATCGCCGTGGGCCGTCTCGGCGGCGCTGCGCGACGTCCAAAGGTAGAAGCCGTAGGTGTAACCCTGGTCGTCGAGCAGGAAATGCTTGCGCAGCAGATCCGGATTTCCGCGCCAGCCTGCGGCGGCCTCGCGGGCCGCGGCGAGCACGTCGTTGCGGTTCATTGCGGCGGGGACCTTGATCTTGACGAGTTCGGCAATCATGTCTTTTCTCCGTTGTAGTGACTGGTGTGGATTGCGTGGAACATGCCTCGCCGAAGCGACCAGTCGGCTCAGCTCCTGCCGTGGATCAATTCGATCTTGTAGCCGTCGGGATCTTCGACGAAAGCAATGACGCTGCTGCCGCCCTTCATCGGTCCGGCCTCGCGCGTGATCTTGCCACCGCGCTGGCGGATGGTTTCGCAGGTCGCATAGACGTCTTCGACACCCAGCGCGATGTGGCCGTAGCCGGTGCCGATTTCATACTGATCGACGCCCCAGTTGTGGGTCAGTTCGATTACCGCGCCATCCTTTTCATCCTCGTAGCCGACGAAGGCCAGGGTGAATTTTCCTTGCGGGTAGTCGTTGCGCCGCAGCAGGCGCATGCCCAGCACCTCGGTGTAGAAGGCCAGCGATTTTTCCAGATCGCCTACGCGCAGCATGGTGTGGAGGATTCGCATGGGAATTCCTTTCAGAGTATCGGCAGGGACGTGGTGCGCTGCTTGAGTTCGCCGCGTGCCGCTTTCCAGTCGGGATAGATCGAGTTGACCACGGACCAGAAGCGCGGACTGTGGTTCATTTCCCGAAGATGCGCGACTTCGTGGGCAACCACGTAGTCGCCCAGACGGGTTGGCAGGTGGATCAGCCGCCAGTTGACGCGGATGCCGCCATGTTTGCTGCAACTGCCCCAGCGCGTATGTGCCGAAGACAGTCTGAGCTGCGGTACCGTCAGCTCGAGCTGGCTCGCGAAGTGGTCGAGGCGCTGCGCAAAATGCTTGAGCGCCCGCTGCTGCAAGGCACGAACTGCAAGGCGGGCCAGATCGGCCTCGGGGCGCGCTTCGAGCACCAGAATGTCGGCGACCCAACGCACCCGGTTGGCGCCCGGCAGAACATGCACCTCGGCCTCGCTGTCAAGCAGCGGCAGGCGCGCGCCATTCTTGATGGTGAGATGCCGCGGTTGGGTGACGTCGGCGAGTTCGCCCAGCTTTTTCAACACCCAGTCGCCATGGCCATGCACGAAGGCCTCGATCTCGGTCAGCGCCACGCTGCGCGGCGCGCCGATGCGCAGGCCGCGCTCGTCGATGGTCATCGACAGCCGTTTGGCACCGCTCTTGAGTCGGTAGTCGACGATGCGCCCGCCAATAAGAAGGTAACGCGTTTTTGCCGCGGGCGGCGGCTCGGGCAATTGGAATAGGCTGAGCTGTTCGGTCGCCATCGTCTCAGTGCAGGCCCGCAGTGCCGGATTGGCGGGGTCCGAAAAGATCGGCGCTGTCGCCTTCCATCGGCAGGGCGGCGATGGCGCGTGCGACGGCCTGCTCGATCACCGGCAAGGCGTGCTCGATGAGACGCCAGTTGCAACGCAGCGTGTCGCCATTTTGTGTCTCGACCCAGTGGCCGCGCGCCGCGAAAGAGAGCGCCAGACGCGGCGGACGCCGTCCCGCCAGCGCCGACTTTTGCTCGATGATTTCCAGCAAGCGACGCTTGGCTTCCTGTCGCAACCAGGCTTCAGCACCGTCCTGAATCTGGCGCGGGGTGGCCTCGGGCGGCAGCGGCAGATGCAACGTGTCGCCTTCGCGCAGGGCATCCTTGTGCCGGGTGTCGAGCACCAGGCGCAGGCGGCCGGCAAGAAACGCCAGCTGCGCACCCTCGTGCCATGGGCTGGCGGGCTCGGCTTGCGTGTTGCCGAGTCGAAAGCTCAGCTGCGGGTCGCGACTGCGCGAAACGCTCATTGAATGCCTCCGTATAGCTGCGGGCTGATGCGGCGCATTTCGGCTTCAATCCAGGCCTCGGCGCGGTTCGTGATTTCGCTTGCCGTCAGTCCGGCCGGATCGATGGCCGGACCGACGCTGACCGTGACCGTGCCGCAGCGCTTGAACAGCGCGTTGCGGCCCCAGAACTCGCCTGAATTCAGCGCCACGGGGACCACCGGCGTGCCGGTCTCGACCGCCAGATGCGCGCCGCCCACCTTGTAGCGGTTCTTCGAGCCGGGTTGCGAGCGGGTGCCTTCCGGAAAAATGACGACCGTATAGCCGTTCTCGAGGCGATGCCGGCCCTGCTCGACCAGTCGCGTCAAGGTCGCCTTGCTGACGCTGCGGTCGGTCTCGATCATCGGGATCGCCGCCAGCGCCCAGCCAAAAAACGGCAAGTACTTGATCTCCTTGCGCCAGACAAAAACGGTGTCCTTGAACACCTCCTGCAGCATCAGGGTTTCCCATGCCGACTGATGTTTGGACAGCACGATGCAGGCGTGGGGTGGAATGTTCTCGGCACCGACCAGCCGATAGGGAATGCCGAGCACATGCTTGACCAGCCAGATCGCGAAATTCACCCAGGGCACCACGGACTGGCGCCGCATGTGGTGCGGCAATGGCCGGCAGAGTATGACCCCCAGCGTATAAGGCGGCGTTACTATCAACAGGATCAGCAGGAACAGCAGGGAGCGCGCGGCGGCCATCGACGAGAAGGCTATCGGGCGATATGAGCGGCCGCTGCCGCCAGATCGGCAAACACCAGGGTGTCGGGAGGCAGCGCCGGATCATTTGCGGTCTTGCCGCCTTTTCCGGTCAGCACCAGCATCGGTTGGGCGCCGACCGCAGTGGCTGTCTGCAGGTCACGCAGCGAATCGCCGATCACCGGCACACCGGTCAGGTCGGCATTGAAGCGGGACGCGATATCGCGCAGCATGCCGGGCTTCGGCTTGCGGCAATCGCAGGCATCGGCATTGGTGTGTGGGCAGAAGAAAATGGCGTCGATGCGCCCGCCGACTTGCGTCAGGGCCTTGAGCATCTTGTCGTGAATGGCGATCAGGGTATCCGTCTCGAACAAGCCGCGGCCAATGCCGGATTGGTTGGTCGCCACCACCACGCGATAGCCGGCCTGGTTGAGACGCGCGATGGCGGCAAGACTGCCGGGAATCGGTTTCCATTCCTCGGGCGACTTTATGTACTGGTCGGAGTCGTGATTGATTACGCCGTCGCGGTCAAGAATGACGAGTTTCATGAGAAGCATTTCACCACGGAGATTACCGGGAGCACCGGGAAAACAGGACGGGATTTACCCCATGCTCACGCTTATACAGAAAGTTTCGACAAGTCGGCGACACGATTCATCGCCGCGTGCAAGGCGCCCAGCAGTCCGAGCCGGTTGGCGCGCAAGGCTTCGTCTTCGGCGTTGACCATGACATCGGTGAAGAAGCGGTCGACCGGCTCGCGCAGTGTCGCCAGCGCCAGCAGCGAGGCGGTGTAGTCTCCCGCACCGAAGGCCGCATCGGCCTGCGGCTTTACCTGCGCCAGTGAAGCATTGAGCGCTGCTTCGGCGGCTTCCTTGAG
>JAIPCT010000041.1 GCA_021738065.1 Burkholderiaceae bacterium | reverse complement strand
AATTCCTTGTTGCTCGATGTCTTGAAGGTTGACGACTTGTAGTGCTGACGGAAATTAGCGGTGGCCGCATCGCCATTGACGGTGATGCGCAGATCTTCGTAGCTGACCTGAATCGAGCCTGGCTTGTCGATCCGTTTCGTACGTCCGGCGCTCCAGGCCGCACGCGATTCGCCGCCAGGCGTCTTGAAGTCGCTGGCGTAGGCTGCAAGGTAGGCCTTCATGTCCTTGCGCGACCAAGCGGCAGCCCACTGATCGATGGCCGTTGTGATATCGGCGGTGGCATCGGCGGCGGGTTTCGCGGGCGCGGGCTTTGGCGCTTCCATCGGCTTGGCCGGCGCGGCTGCCGGCTCCGCGGCGACTGGCGTAGCGACCGCCGGCGCGGGTTTCGGCGCTTCGGCAAGCTTGACCGCCTCGACCGGGCGCGCGTCGCCGATCGGCTTGCTTGCCTTGCCGGGCCGGCTGGACGTGCTCATCAGATCGCGGATCAGAGCCAGCTTGTTCTGGGCGCTGGAATTCGACGAATCGATCTGCAAGGCCTTGTCATAGGCCTGGCTGGCCAGCCGGGCGTAGATGTCGCCGAGGTTCTCGTGTGCCGTGGCGTAGGAAGGATGCGTGCGGATCGCCATTTCCAGCGCCTGCTTGGCTTTGTCATACTGCTTTTGCTGGGCGTAGATGACGGCGAGATTGTTGTAGGGTTCCGGCAGTTCCGGATAGTCCTCGGTCAGCTTGGAAAAGACCGCGATGGCCTCGGTGGGCTTGTTCATTTCGGTCAGCACGATGCCCTTGAGAAAACGTCCCTGCGCATCCTTGGGCTTGGCCGCAAGATACTTGTCGACCTGCTCCAGTGCCTGGGCATGCTGCCCTTGCTTGACCTGCTTGCTGATGTCCTGCAGAGCATCAGCGTGAGCGGCGGGTGTCAGTGCCAGGAGTGTGATGGTAACTGCCGAGGACAGAAGGCCTTGGGCGTTGAAGCGGATTTGGGTCATGGTATAGGCTTCTCGTTGACGGTTGCCCGAAAATCAATCTGGTTGCGGCTGTTGCGCTCGACGCCGGTGAAACTGGCGCCAGCCTGCCCTGATGCGACATTTACACGGGGACAAACCATGCAGGATTCAACGGGGGATTCTAACAAGAAGGCCGCCCTCCCGACAACCTGAGCCGATTTGATCGATGGCCCGAGAATGTCCGGCTTTCGTATTCATTTTGCCGCTTACCCGGCTGGCCGGACGATTTCGATCCCGAGCCATGCGCGAAACGTCGATAATGTCGGCGTTTGCCTTCTCTGACATTCCATACTTTTCACATGCTCAAGATATACAACACCCTGGCGCGCGAAAAACAGCGCTTTGTTCCCTTGCAACCCGGCCGCGCCAGCATGTACGTGTGCGGCATGACCGTGTATGACTTTTGCCATCTGGGCCATGCCCGGGTGATGGTGGTGTTCGATCTGGTGGCACGCTGGCTCAGGGTCAGCGGCTATGAATTGAAATATGTGCGGAACATTACCGATATCGACGACAAGATCATCCGCCGCGCACAGGAAAACGGCGAGTCGATCCGGCGAGTCACCGACCGCTTCATCGCCGCGATGAACCAGGACGCGGCGGCGCTGGGCGTCGTGCCGCCGGATGCCGAGCCGCGCGCCACGGACTATGTGGCGCAGATGCTGGACATGATAGTCACGCTGGAAAAGCAGGGCTATGCCTATGTCGCCGAGAGCAAGGACGTCTGCTATTCGGTACGCAAGTTCGTCGGTTACGGCAAGCTATCGGGCAAGTCGCTGGAAGATTTGCGCGCCGGCGAGCGCGTTGATGTCATGGCGGGCAAGCAGGATCCGCTCGACTTCGTGCTGTGGAAGCACGCGCGCGACGACGAACCCGCCGAAGTGAAATGGGAATCGCCCTGGGGGCCGGGTCGTCCCGGCTGGCACATCGAATGCTCGGCCATGGGCTCGGAATTGCTTGGAACCCACTTCGACATTCACGGCGGCGGCCAGGATCTGCAGTTTCCCCACCATGAAAACGAGATCGCCCAGTCGGAAGGCGCCCATCAATGCCAGTACGTCAATTACTGGATGCACAACGGTTTCGTCCGCGTTGATGACGAGAAGATGTCGAAGTCGCTGGGCAATTTTTTCACTATCCGCGAAGTGCTGAAAAAGTACGACGCCGAGGTTGTGCGCTTCTTCATCCTGCGCGCCCATTACCGCAGCCCGCTCAATTATTCCGACGTTCATCTCGACGATGCGCGACAGGCGCTGACGCGGCTTTACACGGCGCTCAAGGGCGTTGCTGGCGCTGCCGATGTGGATTGGAACGAAGCGCATGCGCTTCGCTTCAAGGCCGCGCTGGATGACGACTTCGGCACGCCGGAGGCGATGGCGGTGTTGTTCGATCTGGCGACGCTGGTAAATCGCGGTGACTTGGCCTTGGGTGCTCAACTCAAGGCGCTCGGCGCCGTGCTGGGGCTATTGCAGCGCGACCCGCAGACTTTTCTTCAGGCGGCACCCGATGGTGTTTTGAGCAACGAGGAGATCGAGGCGAAAGTCGGCGCTCGCAGCACGGCGAAGAAGGCAAAAGATTTCGCCGAATCAGACCGTATTCGCGACGAACTCAAGGCCGCCGGCATCGTGCTCGAAGACGGGCCGCAGGGAACGACCTGGCGCAGGGCTTGAAGGCGGGCTGAAAGCCGGCGGCGAGATTGCGCTGCCGGCGTAATCTCGCCGTGCCACCAGCGCCGACTTTTCAGCTGCCGCGACGTTCCGGTCGGCGAACGGATATCAGGCGCCGAAGAAGTCCTTGACCTTGTCCATCCAGCCTTGCGCGCGCGGGCTGTGCCGTTCGGCATTGCCCTGGCTGATTTCCTCGAACTCCTGCAGCAGTTCCTTCTGGCGGTCGGTGAGCTTGGACGGAGTCTCCAGCACGACATGACAAAGCAGGTCGCCGTGGCCGTGGGAGCGCACACCCTTGATGCCTTTGCCGCGCAGGCGGAAGACCTTGCCGGTTTGCGTTTCGGCGGGCACCTTGAGGCGGGCGACGCCGTCGAGCGTGGGCACCTCGATCTCACCGCCGAGCGCGGCGGTGGCGAAGCTGACCGGCATCTCGCAATGCAGATCATCGTGGTCGCGCTGGAACACGCTATGCGCCTTGAGATGGATCTGCACGTAGAGATCGCCCGGCGGGCCGCCGTTGACGCCGGGCTCGCCTTCGCCGCTGAGCCGGATCCGATCGCCTTCATCGATCCCCGGCGGAATCTTCACTGACAGCGTTTTGTGTTGCTTGACGCGACCGGCGCCGTGGCAGCTGCCACAAGGGTCGGCGATGTAGCGGCCGGTGCCATGGCATTTCGGGCAGGTTTGCTGAATCGAAAAGAAGCCCTGCTGCATGCGCACCTGGCCGTGGCCGGCGCAGGTCGGGCAGGTCTTGGGTTCGCTGCCCTTCTTGGCGCCGCTGCCGTTGCATGGCTCGCAGGGCGCCATGGTCGGGATACGAATGCGGGTCTCGGCGCCGCGCGCGGCTTCTTCGAGACTGACTTCCAGGTTGTAGCGCAAGTCCGCGCCGCGATAGACATTGGAGCGTCCGCCACCACCGCGGGCACCGCCGCCAAAGATGTCGCCGAAAATATCGGAGAAGGCATCGGCGAAGCCGGCGCCGCCACCGGGGCCGCCGGCTTGCGGGTCGACGCCGGCATGACCGTATTGATCGTAGGCCGCGCGTTTCTGCCCATCGGAAAGAATCTCGTAGGCTTCCTTGGCTTCCTTGAAGTGATCCTCGGACTTGGGGTTGTCCGGGTTCCGGTCGGGATGATGCTTCATGGCCAGCTTGCGATAGGCCTTCTTGATGTCCTCGTCGGAAGCATCGCGGTTGACGCCAAGAATTTCGTAAAAGTCGCGTTTTGCCATGTCGGTTCGCTATCTGTCCATGTAGTGCAAAGGCCGAGTCAAGCGGCGCATTGCCTCCGCTTGAACCCGGCCACCTGAAGCGGCGCTGTGGAGTGCGTGCTCCGCGTCAGGCTTTCTTGTCGTTGACTTCGGTGAACTCGGCATCGACCACGTCGCTGTCGTCCTTCTTTGCCTTGCCCCCACCAGCGGCTCCGGCTCCGCCGGAAGCTTCTTCGCCGGCCGCACCTGCAGCGCCCTGCGAATCGGCATAGACCTTTTCGCCGAGTTTCTGCGAGGCCTTGGCCAGCGCTTCCGTCTTGGCTTCGATTGCTTCCTTGTCGCCGTCCTTCATCACTGCTTCGGCTTCTGCGATGGCGGTTTCGATCTGGGCCTTTTCCTCGGCTTCGATCTTGTCGCCGTGCTCGGCCAGTGCCTTCTTGATCGAATGCACCATGGCGTCGCACTGGTTGCGCGCGTCGACCATTTCGTGGGCCTTGCGGTCTTCCTCGGCGTGCGCGGCGGCATCTTGCACCATGGCCTGGATCTCGGCTTCGGAAAGTCCTGAGTTGGCCTTGATGGTGATCTTGTTTTCCTTGCCGGTGCCCTTGTCCTTGGCCGACACATGCAGAATGCCATTGGCGTCGATGTCGAACGTGACTTCGATTTGCGGCATGCCGCGCGGCGACGGCGGGATGTCGGTCAGGTTGAACTGGCCGAGGCTCTTGTTGCCGCTGGCCATTTCGCGCTCGCCCTGCATGACGTGGATGGTCACGGCGCTCTGGTTGTCGTCGGCGGTGGAGAAAGTCTGGCTGGTCTTGGTCGGGATGGTGGTGTTCTTGGTGATCAGCTTGGTCATCACGCCGCCCAGGGTTTCGATGCCGAGGCTGAGCGGGCAGACGTCGAGCAGCAGCACGTCCTTGACTTCGCCTTGCAGCACGCCGCCCTGGATCGAAGCGCCAACCGCGACGGCTTCGTCGGGATTGACGTCACGGCGCGGCTCCTTGCCGAAGAACTCCTTGACCTTGTCCTGCACCATGGGCATGCGCGTCATGCCGCCGACCAGGATCACGTCGGTGATGTCCGAGTTCTTGACGCCGGCATCCTTCATCGCGATGCGGCAGGGCTCGATGGTGCGGGTGACCAGATCTTCCACCAGCGCTTCGTACTTGGCGCGGGTCAGCTTCATTGCCAGATGCTTGGGACCGGATGCGTCTGCCGTGATGTAGGGCAGATTGAATTCGGTCTGCTGGCTGGACGAGAGCTCGATCTTGGCTTTTTCGGCCGCTTCCTTGAGGCGCTGCAGGGCCAGTACGTCCTTCTTCAGGTCGACGCCCTGTTCCTTCTTGAATTCGGTCACCACGTAGTCGATCAGGCGCTGGTCGAAGTCCTCGCCGCCGAGGAAGGTGTCGCCGTTGGTGGACAGCACTTCGAACTGGTGCTCGCCGTCGAGTTCGGCGATCTCGATGATCGAGATGTCGAAGGTGCCGCCGCCGAGGTCATACACGGCAATCTTGCGATCGCCTTCCTGCTTGTCCATGCCGAAGGCCAGCGCGGCGGCGGTCGGCTCGTTGATGATGCGCTTGACGTCGAGTCCGGCGATGCGGCCGGCATCCTTGGTGGCCTGGCGCTGGCTGTCGTTGAAGTAGGCCGGCACGGTGATCACGGCCTCGGTGACTTCCTCGCCGAGGTAGTCTTCCGCGGTCTTCTTCATCTTGCGCAGCACTTCGGCGGACACCTGCGGCGGGGCCATCTTTTCGCCGCGCACTTCCACCCAGGCGTCGTTGTTGCCGGCCTTGACGATCTTGAAGGGCATCATGTCGATGTCCTTCTGCACTTCCTTTTCCTCGAAGCGGCGGCCGATCAGGCGCTTGACCGCGAACAGGGTGTTCTTGGAGTTGGTCACCGCCTGACGCTTGGCCGAGGCGCCGCACAGAATCTCGCCATCGTCCGTGTAGGCGACGATGGACGGCGTGGTGCGCGCGCCTTCTGAATTTTCGATGACCTTGGGCTTGCCGCCTTCCATGATGGCGACGCAGCTGTTGGTGGTGCCGAGGTCGATGCCGATGATCTTGCCCATGATTTTTCCTTTAAAAATAGTGCTCGCCGGGGATGTCCCTGTCGCGAATCTTTATGCCTGTGCCTGATATGGGGGTATTACCGCCGGCTTCAAGCCGCGGGTGCTGTTTTTGCTTTGGAAACAATCACCAGCGCCGGGCGGATGACGCGTTCGTGCAGGGCGTAACCCTTCTGCAAAACCGTCAGCACGGTGTTGGCTTCGGTGGCATCATCCGGCGCCTCGATCTGGCTGATGGCCTGGTGCCGATGCGGATCGAACTTCTCTCCGAGCGGGTTGATTTCCGTCAGTCCGGACTTTTCAAAGACCGCGATCAATTGCTTGAGCGTCAGCTCGACGCCGGCATTGAGATTTTCGGCACTCTGGTTTTCGCTGGACAGCGCCGCTTCGAGACTGTCTTTGACCGCCAGCAGTTCGCTGGAAAATCGTTCGACGGCAAATTTTCCGGCTTTGGCGATGTCTTCCTGGGCGCGGCGGCGCACGTTCTCGGTTTCGGCCTTGGCGCGCAGCCAGGCGTCGTGATGTTCGGCAGCCTGAAGTTCGGCGGCCTTCAGCATGTCTTCCGGGCTGGGCATGACCGTGGTTTCCGGCGGGGCGTCTGCAGAAGTCGGCGCTGGCGATACGGCGGGTCCGTTCGCCTGGCCGGCTTCCGGCATGGATTCGGTGTTCTGGCCGTCATTGGCCTGGTCTGGTTTTTCCTGCATGGGTGATCGACTCCTGGGGCGACTGAATAAACCCGTCCCATATGAGGGTGATTCGCCGGGCTTCAAGCATGGGTTGGAAGAAATTCTTTCGATCTGTCGTGACGCCCGAAAATCCTCGGACCTGGGTTACTGGCCAAGGCCTTAATTCAGGCTGCGGACCCAACGAATCAGGCTGTTGGCGTCCATCGCGCCGGCCTGGCGCGCAACTTCCTGGCCATTGCGGAACAGGGCCAGCGTCGGGATCGAGCGAATGCCAAAGCGCGCCGCGAGTTGTTGTTGCTCCTCGGTATTGACTTTCGCCAGCCTGAATTCCGGCTCGAGCTGTTTTGCCGCCTGCGCATAGGCTGGCGCCATGCTGCGGCAGGGGCCGCACCACGGCGCCCAGAAATCGACCAGCAGCGGAATATCGGAACGAGCGAGTTGCCGGTCGAAACTCATGGCGTCCAGCTCGATGGGTTCGCCGGTGAACAGGCGCGACTTGCACTTGCCGCAGGTTCCGCCATCAGCCAGACGTTCGGCGGGAAGGCGGTTGGCGGCCTGGCAGTGGGGGCAAACGACGATCAGCGGTCCGGACATGGTAGGCTCCGTGTATCAGGTATTGCTGATATACGGGTTCGATCCGACAATTCAAGTCCCGCGTCTCAAGTGGTGCAGGGAAAACCATGGAAAGGAGCATGTAATGGAAAATCGATATGGATTCGGAAAATCAATCCCCCTGGGATTCGACGACGCAATCGCCAAGGTCACCGCGGAGCTGCAGAAAGAGGGTTTCGGCATTCTGACCGAGATCGATGTCGCGGCCACCATGAAGAAAAAGCTGGATTTCGATATGCCGCGTTACCGCATCCTGGGCGCCTGCAATCCTCCGCTGGCCAAGCGCGCGATCACCGCGGAACCGACCATCGGTCTGCTGCTGCCTTGCAACGTCGTGGTTCGCGAAGACGCCACCGGCGCAGTTCAAGTGGAGTTTCTCGATCCGGGGATGATGGGGCAGATGACCGACAATTCCGATGTCGCCACGCTCGGTAGCGAGGTGCGTGAAAAGCTCCAGCGAGTGATGGGCGCGCTTTAGCCTGAGGGAGCGCGTTCGAAGCGACAGTTGACCGTCGGGCGCGGCGAATCTCAGCGCTTTGCGCCCAAGGCCTTGGCGCGTTCCGCGGCCGCGGCATCGGTCTGGGCTGCTGTCTCCCAGCCACAAAGATGCGACGCAACCAGGTCGCGCAGGGCCGAGATCCAGTCGGGCCTTTCGTTCACGCAAGGAATGTAGTGAAACTCCTTGCCACCGGACGAGAGAAACGCCGCTTTGCACTCCAGCGCGATTTCTTCAAGAGTTTCCAGGCAGTCGGCAACGAAACCGGGGCAGACGACATCGACCCGCGCCGTGCCGCCAGCGCCGAGTTTTTCCAGCGTCGGCTGGGTATAGGGTTGCAGCCATTCGGCCTTGCCGAAGCGCGACTGGAAGGTGATCAGGTAGTCTTTCTCGGCCAGCCCAAGCGCTTGCGCCAGCAGGCGTCCGGTTTTCTGGCACTCGCAATAATAGGGGTCGCCGAGATCCAGCGAGCGGCGCGGCAGTCCGTGAAAGCTCATGACCAGCCGCGCGTTTTCTCCGGGCCGACCATTCGCGGCCCAGTGTTCATTAACGCTGGCGGCCAGTGCCGCGATGTAGCCGGGGTGGTCGTGGAAGTGCTTGATAAACCGCATTTCGGGCGGATTGCGACAGCGCTTGAGCCAGTCGGCGACGTCATCCATCACGCTGGCGCTGGTGCTGGCGGCGTATTGCGGGTAGAGCGGCACGACCAGCACGCGCTCCACTCCTTCACGCTTGAATTGGTCGAGGCGGCTGCCTATCGATGGCTGACCGTAACGCATGGCCGAGGCCACGACTACCTGCGGAGCGCCGGCTTCGCCCATCCAGCCCTTGAGCAGGGTGGTCTGGCGCTCGGTATGGACTTTCAGCGGCGAACCATCCGGCAGCCAGATTTGCGCGTACTTTGCGGCCGATTTCGCCGGGCGCAAGGGGAGGATGAAGCCGTGGAGGATCAGCCACCAGAGCGGGCGCGGGATTTCGACCACGCGCGGATCCCACAGAAACTGCTTGAGGTAGGCGCGCAGCGCCGTCGTCGTCGGCGCCTCCGGGGTGCCCAGATTGACCAGCAGGACCGCGGTGCGGCGCGGTGCACCATGCTGCTGCTGCTGCGGTTCAAGAGCGTAGCGGGCCATGGTGCCCGCCTCAGTGAGTGGACAGCGTCGAGGTCAGCAACTTGGCGGTGATGTCGACGATGGGAATCACACGTTCGTAGGCCATGCGCGTCGGGCCGATAACGCCGATGGTGCCGACAACCTGACCGTCGACTTCATAGGGTGCGGCGACCACGCTGCATTCTTCCAGCGGCGCGATGCCGGATTCGCCGCCGATGAAAACCTGTACGCCGTCGGCGCGGCATGAGAGCTCCAGCAACTGCGCCAGTCCGGTTTTCTGTTCGAACAGATCGAAGACACGGCGCAAGCGCGTCATATTGGACGAGAGATCTTCAATGCCGAGCAGGTTTTTTTCACCGCTGATGACATATTGCGTCGATGTGTCGGCGACCGCCCGATTGCCGGCATCAAGTGCCGCTGTCATCAGTTCCGAAATATCGGCGCGCAACTGGCGCAACTCTTCCACCACGCGCGCACGTACCTGGTCGAAATTGAGTCCGAAGCAGTTCTGGTTCAGGTAGTTCGCCGCCGTGACGAGTTCGGAGGAACTGTAATTGCGTTGGGTGAACAGGATCCGATTCTGCACGTCGCCATCGGCGGTGACGATGATCAGCAGAATGCGTTTGTCGGAGAGGCTGAGGAACTCAATCTGGCGAATGCGCGGTTGCTGGCGGCGCGGCGCGATGACCACGCCGGCAAATGCAGTGAGCTGCGACAACAAATGCGAGGCATGGCCAATCACGAGCTGTGGCTGATCGGGCTGGATAGCTTCCTGGATCTCCGACAGTTCACTGCTTTGCAGAGGCTTTACCGTCAACAGGGAGTCGACGAACAGGCGGTAGCCCAGGGGCGTCGGCACCCGGCCCGCCGAAGTATGGGGGCTGGCGATGAAGCCCATTTCCTCCAGGTCGGACATGACATTGCGGATGGTTGCCGGGGAGAGCTCGAGGCCCGAGTGTCTCGACAGCGTGCGTGAACCCACCGGCTGACCTTCGGCGATATAGCGTTCGATCAGGGTTTTCAACAGGGTTTGAGCGCGATGGTCGAGCATGTCCCGATTCTAGTCAATAATTCGCCTGAATTCGGCGTTTCAAAGTGGGTCGCGCGGACGCGAAGGGAGCCTATGCCTGAACGATTAAAGCCCTGGCCAATTGTGGTTTAATCGCCAAGATGAATTCCGCCGCCGCTCCTGCCTTCCGCACCGTTGCCCTGATCGGCAAATACCAGAGCCGGGAAATTGCCGAGTCCCTGCTGTCGCTGGCCGCGTTTCTGAGCCAGCGTGGCGTCGAGGTGCTGGTGGAAGAAACGACAGCAGAGGCTGTTGGGGCCGCTGGTTTTGCCGTGGCCAGCTACGAGACGATTGGTACTCGCGCCGAGCTTGCGGTGATTCTGGGCGGCGACGGCACCATGCTCAATGCGGCGCGACGCCTGGCCGAGTTCGAGGTACCCCTGGTCGGCATCAATCAAGGGCGGCTGGGCTTCATGACCGACATCGCGCTGGACTCCATGATCGAGAGCGTCACCGCCTTGCTTGAGGGACGCTTTGTCCGCGAACAAAGGTTCCTGCTGAATGCCGAGGTACTGCGCGATGGCAAGCCGGCTTTTCAGATGCTGGCACTGAATGACGTGGTGGTGAACAAGGGCGAGATCGGGCGCATGATCGAACTCGAAGTCAAGGTCGATGGCGAATTGATTCACGTTCTGCGCGCCGATGGCCTGATCGTTTCGACGCCGACCGGGTCGACGGCCTACGCGCTGTCGGCCAACGGTCCCATCCTCCACCCCTCGGTGCCCGGCATCGCCATCGTGCCCTTGTGTCCGCACGCATTGTCGAATCGGCCGATTACCGTCAGCGACAACAGCACGATCGAAATTGCCTTGGTGCCTCCGCATGAGGCGCGCGTCCACTTCGACGGCCAGACGCGTTTTGAAGCCCGCGCCGGCGATGTGGTGCGGGCGACGCGCTCGAGTCACGGCATTACCCTGCTGCATCCGCCGGGCTATAGCTATTTCGCCATGCTGCGGGAAAAGCTCCACTGGAGCTCGACTCCCCGTCACTGAAAGCTTATGAATAAATCTACTGCGCGTACCGGATCGGGGATTGGGCGGTGCTCACCATCCTCATGTACAGAAACGTACATTCCGGTGGCTGTGCTCCGGCCGCACCCCGCTGCGGCCCGCTCGCCACGATTTCTTCACAAGCTTTGAAAACATGCTTCTGCATCTGATCGTCCGCGATTTTGTCATTGTCGACCGTCTTGAACTTGAGTTCACCGGCGGATTCGGCGCTTTGACCGGCGAAACCGGAGCGGGCAAGTCCATTCTGGTCGATGCTCTGTCGCTGGCCCTGGGTGAGCGTGCCGATGCCACGGTGGTGCGCAGCGGATCCGAGCGCGCCGAAGTGTCGGCCGAGTTCGATGTCGCGCCAGGCGGTGCGCTGGAAGCCTGGCTGCGATCGAATGACTTCGACGACGACGCATGCCTGCTGCGCAGAGTGATCGACAGTGCGGGGCGCTCTCGTGCCTACGTCAATGGCGCAGCGGCAACCTTAGGACAATTGCGTGAGGCGGCCGATTTTCTAGCCGATATCCACGGTCAGAATGCCCATCATTCACTGTTGCGCAGCGATGCCCAGCGCGACCTGCTCGACACTCATGCCGGCGCCCAGGGATTGGCGCAGGATGTGACCACCGCCCATGGCGTGTGGCGGACGGCGCGGGACACGCGCCAGTCTGCCGAGAAGGATATCGAGGCCAGCGCCCGTGAACGCGAGCTGCTTGAATGGCAGGTCAAGGAACTGGCCGCGCTTGCCTTTGACGCCGCCGGGTGGCAGGAGACGGAACAGGAGCATCGACGCCTGGCGAATGCCAATGCCTTGCTCGAAGGCGCGGCCGCTGCGCTGGCGGTCCTCGAAGAAGGCGAGGGCGCCAGCCTGCCGCAGCTTCAGCATGCCGGAGCAAAGCTGACGGAATTGACGGGCTTTGATTCCGCGCTTGGCGAGGCGGCGCAACTGTTCGAGACAGCGCTGATCCAGCTCGAAGAATCGGCGTTGGCGTTACGGCGCTATCAGGACCGGCTGGAGCTTGATCCGGGGCGAATGAACGAACTCGATGCCCGCATCGATGCCGTGACGCAAATGGCGCGCAAGCATCGCGTCGCGCCCGAAGGATTGCCGGAGTTGCTATTGGAAATGCAAAACCGTCTGGACGAACTCAGCTTGCGCGCGAACCCGGCCGCCCTGGCCGAGCGGGAACGCCAGGCAGAAAATGCCTATCGTGAGCTGGCAAAGAAACTTTCGGCCTTGCGGGCAAAGACCGCAAAGTTGCTGGCGGCCGCAGTGACATCCGGCATGCAGGAACTGGCGATGGCGGGCGGACGTTTCGAGATCGCGCTGGAAGTATTGGCGGAAGGCGCGGCGAGCGGCCTTGAAGCGGTGGAATTCCGCGTCTCGGCCAACGCCGGTCAGCCGCTGCGAGCGCTGGCCAAGGTGGCATCCGGTGGCGAGTTGTCGCGCATAGGGCTTGCACTGCAGGTCATCGCCAGCCAGGCGAACCTCGCGGGTACGCTGATCTTCGATGAGGTGGATGTCGGAATCGGTGGCCGCGTTGCTGAAATCGTCGGCCGGATGCTGCGCGAGTTGGGCAAGAGCCGGCAAGTGTTGTGCGTGACTCATTTACCCCAGGTTGCGGCTCAGGCTGACTGGCAATGGTCGATCGCCAAGGAGACGCGAGACGGTGCCACAACTTCTTCGGTCCAGGTACTGGATGGCGAAGCGCGTATCGGCGAGATCGCACGCATGCTGGGCGGCGAAAAGATTACCGCAACCACTCGCCGCCACGCCGCGGAAATGCTCGGGGCCGCCTAAAAAGGCAAGTCAGGGCCCGTCGCCATTGTCGCAACGCCCGTGCCGATGAACACCGCGGCGGCAGTCCAGCGGATGGCTGTCAGCGGCAGACGCTCGGCCAATCGCTCGCCGAGCATGACGGCCGGCACATTGGCCAGCATCATTCCCAGCGTGGTGCCCATGACGACTGCAATCAGCGCGTCCTGAAACTGCGCGCCGAGCGCAATAGTCGCGAACTGGGTTTTGTCCCCCATCTCCGCGACGAAGAACGCGATGGCGGTGGTGATGAAAGCGCCCGCGGGATGTGTTTGGGGATCTTCATCGAGCGAATCGGGGAGCAGGGCCCAAAGACCGAAGATGATGAAAACCGTGCCGGTGATCCACGACAACCATTCGGGCGCGATCAGTTGAGCCAGCCAGACGCCGATCGAGCCGGCCAGCGCGTGATTGAGCACAGTGGCGACAAAAATGCCGGCAATTATCGGCATGGGCTTGCGCAGGCGCGCGGCGAGCACAAAGGACAGCAGTTGTGTCTTGTCGCCGATCTCGGCGAGCGCGACCAGGGTGGTCGAGGTGAAAAAGGGTTCCAAACCGCGATCTAGGTGGCGGATTTCCTGTGCGGACAGTCCGGTTTGTTGCACTCGACGTAGAGATACAGCGCGTGGTCGCGGACCGAAAAGCCCCGCTCCTCCGCGATCTTGGTTTGCCGGTTTTCGATTGCCGCATCGAAGAACTCTTCCACCCGGCCGCATTCGACGCAGACCAGGTGATCGTGGTGTTTGCCTTCGTTCAGCTCGAAAATCGCTTTGCCGGACTCAAAATGGTGCCGCTGCAGCAGCCCGGCCTGCTCGAATTGCGTCAGTACGCGATAGACGGTTGCCAGCCCGATATCGAGGTCGTCGGCGAGCAGGTGACGATAGACATCTTCAGCCGTGACGTGACGCGGTGATCCCTCATCCTGCAGTTTATGGAAGAGGTCGAGTATCTTGAGTCGGGGATACGTTGCCTTAAGGCCGATGTTCTTGAGGTCGTTGGGATTTGTCATGAAACGATAGACTCGGGCTCAGGGCCGAATGAGAAGCTATGATATAGTTTTCGCGCCCCGATTGGGATATTCCAGCGGGGAAAACGAGGCCTGCCCGAACACGGCAGCCATGCCGAATAGTGGTTTTCCCGGAAATTCCCGATGAAGCGATTCCTCTTGCTCCTGCCGTTTCTGGCGGCTTGTTCCAATGCGCCGCAGATGACATCTTATCTTTCGCCCTATCGAATCGATGTCCGCCAGGGCAACTACGTGACGCAGGATATGGTGGCCCAGTTGAAGCCTGGCCAGAGTCGTGAACAGGTGCGCTTCATTCTTGGTTCACCGCTGGTGGCGGACATGTTCCACGAAGATCGATGGGACTACATTTATCGCTTCCGGCCCGGAAATGGAGAGGTGCAGCAGCGAAGTCTGGCGGTATTCTTTTTGGACAACAAGTTGAGTCGCGTCGCGGGTGATGTTGTCGCCGAAGATGCCAACAAGTCCGAATCACCAAAACCGGCCGCGCAAGTCATCGAGATCAAATCGCCGGTCACTGCCGCAACCGAACCGCAAGAGAAAAAATAGGGCATGAATACGATTCGTTATGCCATCGCCGGGAGTTCCGGCCGCATGGGGCGCACCCTGATCGAAGCCGTGCAGCAGGCTGAAGGCGCGAGCCTTGCCGCCGCGCTCGAGCATGGCAGCAGCCCGTTTCTCGGCAAGGACGCCGGCGAACTGGTCGGTGCGCCGTGTGGCGTCAGGATCAGTGCCGATATCGACGCCGCACTGGCGGTTTCGGATTGCCTGATCGACTTTACCCGGCCCGAGGGCACGCTGCTGCATCTCGCCGCTTGCCGGCGACACAAGGTCAGTCTGGTTATTGGCACCACCGGATTTTCTGTCGAGGGAAAGCAGGCCATAGAAGATGCGGCGCGCGAGATACCTGTTGTTTTCGCGCCGAATATGGCAGTGGGCGTCAACGCGGTGTTTCGCCTGCTTGATGTTGCGGCGCGCATCCTGAATCATGGGTATGACATCGAGGTGATCGAAGCGCATCATCGCCACAAGGTCGATGCGCCTTCGGGTACCGCCTTGCACATGGGTGAGGTGGTCGCGGCGGCGCTTGGCCGCGATCTGTCCGAGTGTGCCGTGTATGGTCGGGAAGGCCATACCGGAGAAAGGCCGGAAACCCAGATCGGGTTTTCCACCATTCGTGGCGGCGACATTATTGGCGATCACACCGTGTTGTTCGCGGGTACGGGTGAACGCATCGAAATCACTCACAAGTCCGGCGGTCGCATGCCCTATGCGCTGGGTGCCCTGCGGGCCGGGCGATTTATGAGCGGGCGCGATCACGGCCTGTTCGACATGCAGGACGTACTGGGTCTGAAGTAGCCGGGAAACGCAGCATGGCGCACGCCGTGCGTTGCGATATGCGGCGTGGCCGGTTATAATTCAAAGGTTTGCCGGACGCTATGTGAATCAAGCGGCGTTCGGTTCCGATTGCTGAATTGCCTTGTTCCGGGAGCCTCATCGTGTCGCACTTTCCGCCTGCCCTTCTTGCCCTGGCCGACGGAACGGTGTTTAGAGGCAAAGGTATCGGCGCCATCGGCAGCAGCGTGGGTGAGGTGGTATTCAACACCGCCATGTCGGGCTACCAGGAAATTCTTACGGATCCCTCCTACAGCCGCCAGATCGTCACCCTGACCTACCCCCATATCGGTAACTATGGCGTCAATCGTGAGGATTGCGAGGCCGCTCGGGTACATGCCGCCGGCCTGATCATTCGCGATCTGCCCATGCTGGCGTCAAATTTTCGCAGCGAGCAGACGCTCGACGCCTACCTGCGCGCAGAGAAGGTGTTGGGGCTGGCTGATATCGATACCCGCAAACTGACTCGAATACTGCGCGAGAACGGCGCCCAGGCGGGTTGCTTGATGGCTGGCGACAAACTCGATGCCGATGCGGCCGTGGTCCAGGCGCGTGCCTTCCCCGGTCTGGCCGGAATGGATCTGGCGCAGGTGGTCAGCGCGCCCCAGGCTTACGCCTGGACCGAGGGCGAGGGGAACTGGGTACCGGCTTCGCACAGTCGGATGATTCCAGTTTCCATGTCGTGGCCTACGATTTCGGCGTCAAGCGCAATATCCTGCGCATGCTGGCTTCGCGTGGTTGCAGGCTCACCGTGGTTCCGGCGAAAACTTCCGCCGCGGAAGTCATGGCGCTCAATCCCGATGGCGTCTTTCTGTCCAACGGCCCGGGTGATCCCGAACCTTGCGACTATGCGGTTGTCGCGATCCGCGAGTTCCTCGACCGGCGACTGCCGGTCTTCGGCATCTGTCTTGGTCACCAGTTGATGGGACTGGCTGCGGGTGGCAAAACACTCAAAATGAAATTCGGGCACCATGGCGCCAATCATCCGGTCAAGGATCTCGAGACCGGGCAGGTACTGATCACCAGCCAGAACCACGGCTTCGCTGTCGATCCCTTGAGCCTGCCGGCGAACGTGAAAGTGACGCATGTCTCGCTGTTTGATGGCAGTCTGCAAGGCATGGCCTGGACCGATCGGCCGGCGTTCTGTTTCCAGGGGCATCCCGAAGCCAGTCCGGGACCGCATGATGTAGCCTATCTGTTTGATCGTTTTGCTCAATCGCTGGCCGCGCGACGGTCGGCGGGCTGAGATGGGCTTTTTTTCATGATTTACGGCATTACCGATCTCACCACCTATGTTCTGGGCACGATTTTCATCGTGCTTTTACCTGGCCCCAATTCGCTGTATGTGCTTGCGGTGGCGTCCAGGCGCGGCGTGCGTGCCGGTTACCAGGGGGCTTGCGGCGTATTTGTGGGCGATGCCATTCTGATGGTGCTCTCGGCGACCGGGGTGGCGTCTTTGTTGCAGGCCAGCCCCGGCCTGTTCCTGGGTCTCAAGTACATCGGGGCGGCGTATCTGGCTTGGCTGGGCATAGGCCTGCTTCGCGCCGCCTGGGCGATGTGGCGTGTGCGGGGCCTGGGCCTGGGCGCTGAAGCCCGGGTCGATGCGTCTCGGCCCTTCCATACGGCGCTGGCGATCAGCTTGATGAACCCCAAGGCCATCATGTTCTTCATCTCCTTTTTCATCCAGTTCGTCGATCCGGGCTATGCCCATCCGGCGCTGTCTTTCGCCATTCTCGGTTTGATCTGCCAGATCGTCAGTGCGCTGTATCTTTCGACGCTGATCCTGGGTGGCGCCCATCTGGCGCAGCAGTTTCGCAACCGGCGGCGGTTGGCTGCCGGCGCAACCGGTGGCGTCGGCGCCATGTTTATCGGTTTCGGCGCCAAACTGGCCGACTCGACCCTGAATTGATACAAAACACCGTGAATATGCGTCATGCCCAAGCGTAGCGATCTAAACAGCATCCTCATCATCGGCGCCGGCCCGATCATCATCGGACAGGCCTGCGAATTCGACTACTCCGGTGCACAGGCCTGCAAGGCCCTGCGCGAGGAGGGTTACCGGGTGATCCTGGTGAACTCGAATCCGGCGACGATCATGACCGACCCCGGCATGGCCGACGTGACCTATATCGAGCCGATCAACTGGCGCGTGCTGGAAAACATCATCGCCAAGGAGCGGCCGGATGCCGTGCTGCCGACCATGGGCGGCCAGACCGCCTTGAACTGCGCGCTCGATCTGGCCAAGCACGGAGTGCTGGAGAAGTACGGCGTCGAGATGATCGGCGCCTCGCGCGAGGCCATTGACATGGCCGAGGATCGCGAGAAGTTCAAGCAGGCCATGACTCGCATCGGCCTCGGTTCGGCGCGCTCGGGCATCGCCCACAGCATGGAAGAGGCGCAGCAGGTGCAGGGAGCGATGGGCTTTCCGACCATCATCCGGCCTTCCTTCACCATGGGTGGCTCGGGCGGCGGCATTGCCTACAACCAGGAAGAATTCGTCGAGATCTGCAAGCGCGGCCTCGAAGCCAGTCCGACCAAGGAACTGCTGATCGAAGAGTCGTTGCTGGGTTGGAAAGAGTACGAGATGGAGGTGGTACGTGACTGCAAGGACAACTGCATCATCATCTGCTCGATCGAGAACCTCGATCCGATGGGCGTGCATACGGGCGATTCGATCACCGTCGCCCCGGCCCAGACGCTGACCGATCGCGAATACCAGATCATGCGCAATGCCAGCATCGCCGTGCTGCGCGAGATCGGTGTCGATACCGGCGGATCCAACGTGCAGTTCGCCATCAACCCGAAGAACGGTGCGATGGTGGTGATCGAGATGAATCCCCGCGTTTCGCGCTCCTCGGCATTGGCCTCGAAGGCCACGGGCTTCCCGATCGCCAAGGTAGCGGCCAAACTGGCCGTCGGTTACACGCTGGACGAATTGAAGAACGACATTACCGGCGGGGCGACGCCCGCGTCATTCGAGCCGTCTATTGACTATGTCGTGACCAAGGTGCCGCGCTTCGCTTTCGAAAAGTTCCCCCAGGCCAACGATCGCCTGACGACGCAGATGAAGTCGGTGGGCGAGGTCATGGCGATCGGCCGCACATTTCAGGAATCTCTGCAGAAGGCCTTGCGCGGACTCGAGGTCAGTGTCTACGGGTTCGATGAAATCGATGCCGATGAGGAAGAGATCAATCGCGAACTCGCCAGTCCCGGCCCCGAGCGCATCTGGTATCTGGCGCAGGCTCTGCGCGAGGGCTACAGTTTGCAGCAGGTTTTTGACCTGACCAGCATCGATCCCTGGTTCCTGGTGCAGATCGAGGACATCATCACCACCGAAGGCTGGATGCGCTCGCAGAATCTGGAAGACCTGGATGCGGTCACGTTGCGCAATCTCAAGCGCAAGGGCTTCTCCGATCGCCGCATCGGCACCCTGGTCAACGCCAGTCACGATGCGGCGGCCGGTGCCAGCGGCGAGACCGCGGTACGCGAGCGGCGTCATGCGCTCGGTGTGCGTCCGGTTTACAAGCGCGTCGATACCTGTGCCGGTGAATTCTCCACCTCCACGGCCTATATGTACTCGACCTACGAGGAAGAATGCGAATCGCAGCCGACGGACCGGAAGAAGATCATGGTGCTCGGCGGCGGTCCCAACCGTATCGGCCAGGGCATCGAGTTCGACTACTGCTGCGTGCATGCGGCGCTGGCGATGCGCGAGGACGGCTATGAGACCATCATGGTCAATTGCAATCCGGAAACGGTATCCACCGATTACGACACGTCGGATCGCCTGTACTTTGAACCAGTGACGCTGGAAGACATTCTTGAGATCGTTCATGTCGAACAGCCCACCGGTGTCATCGTACAGTTCGGCGGCCAGACCCCGCTGAAGCGCGCGAGAGAGCTCGAAGCGAATGGCGTTCCCATCATCGGCACCAGTCCCGACATGATCGACGCCGCGGAAGATCGCGAACGCTTTCAGAAGCTGCTGCACGATCTTGGGCTGAAGCAGCCACCGAATCGCACTGCGCGCACCGAAGCCGATGCGCTGCGGCTCGCGGCCGAGATCGGCTACCCTCTGGTGGTAAGGCCGTCCTATGTGCTGGGTGGCCGCGCCATGGAGATCGTCCATGAGCAGAAGGATCTCGAGAGCTACATGCGCCATGCGATCAAGGTTTCCTTTGCTTCCCCGGTTCTGCTGGATCGCTTTCTCAACGACGCCACGGAGGTCGACGTCGATGCTTTGTCCGACGGCAAGCAGGTACTGATCGGCGGCATCATGGAACACATCGAGCAGGCGGGTGTGCATTCAGGCGATTCGGCCTGTTCGCTGCCGCCGTTCTCCTTGTCTCCGGAAATTCAGGATGAATTGCGGCGCCAGACCGAAATGATGGCCAAGGGCCTCAACGTCGTCGGCCTGATGAATGTGCAGTTCGCCATTCAGGGCCGCGGCGACGATGCGGTGGTTTACGTGCTGGAAGTCAATCCGCGCGCATCCCGCACCGTGCCGTTCGTCTCCAAGGCGACCAGCTTGCCGCTGGCCAAGATCGCGGCGCGCTGCATGGCGGGGCGCAGCCTGGCTGATCAGGGCGTGACGCGTGAAATCATTCCGCCCTACTATTCGGTGAAGGAAGCCGTGTTTCCCTTCATCAAGTTTCCTGGCGTCGATACCATCCTCGGGCCGGAGATGAAGTCCACAGGCGAAGTCATGGGGGTCGGTCGCAGCTTCGGCGAAGCCTTCGTCAAATCGCAGTACGCGGCGGGGACGAGGCTGCCTGTTTCGGGCAAGGTATTTATCAGCGTCAAACCGGCGGACCGGCAAAAAGCCGTCGATGTCGCGCGCGAGTTGCACGAACTTGGATTCATGCTGGTTGCCACTCGCGGCACCGGTGGTGCGATCGCCGCCGCAGGAATGCCGGTGGAACTGGTAAACAAGGTGACCGAGGGTCGCCCGCACGTTGTCGATATGATCAAGAATGGAGAAATTGCCCTGATCGTCAACACCGTCGAAGAAAAGCGTACCGCGATTGCCGATTCGCGTTCGATCCGTACTTCGGCGCTGGGCGCCAAGGTCACGCTGTTCACCACTGTCGAGGGAGCCCACGCCGCCTGTGCCGGCATGCGCCACGCCGGCCTTGAAACCTATTCGCTACAGGCATTGCACGCCGAATTGAAATGAAAATCGCCATCCCTCAAACTTCTGTCCCACAGTTGGGTGCATCCACGGTTCGCGGGCCATCTCAGTTCCTGAAAGGCTTGTCATCTTCTTGGCGCGGGCATGCGGAGGCGAAGGCATGAGCGGAAAGTTTCCCATCACCCTGCGCGGTGCCGAATTGCTGCGAAAAGAACTGCAACGCCTGAAAACGGTCGATCGTCCGGCGGTGATTGCCGCCATCGCCGAAGCCCGCTCGCACGGCGACCTTTCGGAGAATGCCGAGTATGACGCCGCCAAGGAGCGACAAGGCTTCATCGAAGGCCGTCTCAAGGAAGTCGAGGGCAAACTCGGCAATGCGCAAATTATCGATCCGGCCTCGCTGGATGCCGATGGTCGCGTCGTTTTCGGTGCCACGGTCGAACTTGAAGACATGGATAACGGGGACACCGTGAGCTATCAGATCGTCGGCGACGACGAAGCCGACATCAAGTCCGGCATGCTTTCCCTGAATTCCCCGGTGGCACGCGCCCTGATTGGCAAGTTCGCCGGCGACGTCGCCGAGGTACAGACGCCTGGCGGTCGGCGTGAGTACGAGATACTCGACGTCAAATACATCTAGATGAGGGGCCTGGCCTCCGCGCTTTACAGCGTCGTGATAGCGGTCTGGGTCGGGGGCATGCTGGCAATCGGCTTCATCGCCGCGCCGGTATTGTTTGGACAGCTAGCGGATCGCAGCGTGGCCGGAAACCTGGCGGGAAGCATGTTCACGGTGGTGTCGTGGGTGGGCCTGGTCTGTGGTGGCTATCTGATCCTGTTCGTGGCGTTCATGCAGCGGCGCGGCGCAATTCGGTCCACCGTGTTCTGGATTGTGCTGTTGATGCTGATCCTGACCGTCATCGGCCATTTTGGCGTGCAGCCGGTCATGGCCCAACTGCAAGCGGACGCCTTGCCGAGCAGAATCATGGAAAGCGCCTTGCGCGATCGTTTCACCACCTGGCATCGATTGTCGACCGCGCTCTATCTGATTCAGGTTCTATTGGGGATTGTGCTTGTTGTCCTGCAGGAACAGGGCCGCAAGCCTTAGCTTCAGCGCTTGCGGGCTTCGTTGCGCGCGGCAGCCTGCTTTTTGGTCATCGGTTCCGGTTTGCGGCGCCTCACGGGTGCCGCTGTCAGCGCCGTGGCGTCCTTTGGATTTTCGCGCCAGAGTATCAAGAGATTGCCGATGTGCTGCACCGTGGCGCAATCGAGCGCTGTGCAGATTTCAGCAAACAAGGCATCGCGGACTTCGCGTTCAATACCGTACAGTCTAAGCTTGATCAGTTCGTGGGCCTTGAGGCAACGGTCGATCTCGGTCAGGACAGAAGGCGTCAGACCTTTCTGGCTGATGGAGACGACAGGATTCAGATGATGCGCGGCGGCGCGCAGGCTGCGGCGCTGGATTGGGGTAAGTTCAGTCATGACGGGATTGTAGCGTGAGCGGGAAGATCGAGAGCAACAAGAAGATCAAGAAAAACAAGACCACCAAGGCCTGGATCACCGAGCACGTCAATGACGCCTACGTGCAGCGCGCCCGGGCGGAGGGCTGGCGCTCTCGCGCCGCGTTCAAGCTGACGGAAATCGATGACAAGGACAAACTGCTGAAGCCGGGCATGACGGTGGTCGACCTGGGCTCCGCACCCGGCAGTTGGTCGCAGATCGCCGCGAAACGAGTGGCGCCGGGCGGACGCCTGATCGCGCTCGATCTACTGCCAATGGATGCGCTGCACGGAGTCGAGTTCATCGAGGGGGATTTTCGAGATGACGAGATATTAAAAAAACTGACCGATACCCTCGATGGACGTCAGGTTGATCTTGTATTGTCGGACATGGCCCCCAATATGTCGGGTATCGGCGTGGTCGACCAGGCGCGCGTGATGCTGCTGGCGGAACTGACGCTGGAATTCTGCCGGGCCCATTTGAAGCTCGGTGGCGACATGCTGGTCAAGGTTTTTCAGGGTGATGGCTTCATGGAGTTGCGTCGCGACTTGCAGCAACAGTTTGAAACCTTGCAAATGCGCAAGCCGGCCGCGTCGCGCAATCGCAGCGCGGAGATATATCTGCTGGCAAGGAACAAGAAGGCCTGAGCGGCGGTCTATGTGGTTTGCAGGGTGCTGCAATCAGCATTAGAATGAACTGATACATGATCCCGCAAGGGAAAGAGAGGCTTCACCTTGAATAATATGTTCAAAAACATGGCGATCTGGATGGTGATCGGGATTGTCCTGATGACTGTGTTCAATCAGTTCAATACGCGCCAGACCGTGCTCGGATCGCTGGAGTATTCCGAGTTCCTTGACGAGGTGAAGCAGGGCCGCATCACCAAGGTGGTGATTCAGGGCCGCACGCTTGAAGCGACGACAACCGATGGCAAGCGGATCACTACGTATGCTCCGGCAGACTTGTGGATGGTCTCCGATTTGCTGAAAAACAACGTCAAGGTCATCGCCAAGCCCGAAGAAGAACAGTCCTTCCTCACCAGCATTTTTGTTTCATGGTTCCCGATGCTGCTGCTGATCGGCGTCTGGGTGTTCTTCATGCGGCAGATGCAGGGTGGCGGCAAAGGCGGTGCGTTTTCCTTTGGCAAGAGTCGTGCACGAATGATGGATGAGTCTTCCAATACCATCACCTTTGCCGACGTTGCAGGTTGCGACGAGGCCAAGGAAGAAGTCTACGAGATGGTCGACTTCCTGCGCGACCCCTCGAAATTCCAGAAGCTCGGCGGCCGTATTCCCCGCGGAGTGCTGCTGGTCGGCTCGCCCGGTACCGGCAAGACCTTGCTGGCCAAGGCGATCGCCGGCGGGGCCAAAGTGGCGTTCTTCTCCATCTCCGGTTCCGACTTTGTCGAGATGTTCGTCGGTGTCGGCGCTGCGCGTGTGGGGGACATGTTCGAGCAGGCCAAGAAGTCGTCACCCTGCATCATTTTCATCGACGAGCTCGATGCCGTCGGCCGTCAGCGCGGTGCGGGCCTCGGTGGTGGCAACGACGAGCGCGAGCAGACCCTGAACCAGATGCTGGTCGAGATGGACGGCTTCGAGCCCTCGGTCGGCGTCATCGTGGTTGCGGCGACCAACCGTCCCGATGTGCTCGATCCGGCGCTGCTGCGTCCCGGTCGCTTCGACCGCCAGGTCGTAGTGCCCTTGCCGGATATTCGCGGTCGCGAGCAGATCCTCAAGGTGCATATGCGCAAGGTGCCCGTGGCGCCGGACATCGACGCGTCGATATTGGCCCGTGGTTGCCCCGGCTTCTCCGGCGCCGACCTGGCTAATCTGGTCAACGAGGCCGCACTGTTTGCCGCGCGCAGCAACAAGCGCCTGGTTGACATGGAGGATTTCGAGCGCGCCAAGGACAAGATCATGATGGGTGCCGAGCGCCGCTCCATGGTCATGCCCGAAGAGGAACGCAAAAACACGGCCTATCACGAGTCGGGCCATGCCGTGGTGGCCAAACTGCTGCCGAAAACCGATCCGGTGCATAAGGTAACCATCATCCCGCGCGGGCGTGCGCTGGGATTGACCATGCAGTTGCCCGATCAGGAGCGTTACAGCCAGGATCGCGAGCGCCTGCTCAGCACGATTACCGTCCTCTTCGGTGGTCGAATTGCCGAAGAACTGTTCATGCAGCAGATGACCACCGGTGCCTCCAATGACTTCCAGCGCGCCACCGATCTGGCCCGGCGCATGGTGACGCAGTGGGGCATGTCCGATAGCCTGGGTCCGATGGTGTATGGCGAAGAAGAGGGCGAGATTTTCCTTGGCCGCTCAGTCACCACGCACAAGAACATGTCGGAATCGACCATGCAGAAGGTCGATGTCGAGATTCGCCGCATGCTTGATGAGCAGTACGCGCGCGCACGCCAACTGCTGGAAGACAACCGCGACAAGGTCGAAGCCATGGCTGCCGCCTTGCTGGAATTGGAAACCATCGACGCCGACCAGATCAACGACATCATGGCGGGCCTGCCGCCGCGCCCGCCGAAACCGTCCAGTGCGATTCCGGTGCGCCGGAACGACAGCGACGAGCCGGGCGCCGAGCCGACCGCGCCGGCACCGGCCTGATATTTGAATCAACTCGAACGGGCCGCCGAAGACTCACCGATTCGGCGGCTTTAATTTTTTATGACTCAAAATTTTCATTGCGGGCGATTTGTCCTCAACGCTGAGCGTCCGCTCATCATGGGCATTGTCAATCTGTCCGACGACTCCTTTTCTGGCGACGGCCTGGGCGGCGACACCGATGCCGCAGTGGCGCAGGCGCTTCGCTTGCTGGAGGAGGGCGCACACATCCTCGATTTCGGCGCCGAATCCTCGCGACCCGGCGCGGCACCCGTGCCGGCACAGCAGGAAATCGACCGCCTGTTGCCGGTAATCGAGGCCCTGCACGATTGCGGCGCGCCCTTGTCGATCGATACCGTCAAGCCGGAAGTCATGCGCGTCGCGGTGAACGCCGGCGCCGACATGATCAACGACATCAACGCGCTGCGCGCACCCGGCGCCCTGGAGATCGTCGCCGCCAGCAAGGCGGGCATTTGCCTGATGCACATGCAGGGCGAGCCGGGCAGCATGCAGAACGATCCGCACTACGGTGATGTCGTCGCCGAGGTTGCCGAGTTTCTCGCCGAACGGGTCGCTGCCGCCGAAGCTGCGGGCATCCCCTTGACCCGGATTGCAGTCGATCCGGGCTTCGGTTTCGGCAAGTCGCTGGAACACAATATTGAGTTGATGCGCCGTCTGGGCGAGTTGGTGGTGCCAGGTCTGCCGCTGCTGGTTGGGCTTTCGCGCAAATCCATGCTTGGCCTGATCACCGGGCGCCCTGCAGCGGAACGTGTTTACGCCGGAATCGCCGCGCATGTGCTGGCGGTCGAGCGCGGCGCCCGTATCGTGCGCGTGCATGACGTTGCCGCGACACGTGATGCGCTGGCGGTCTTGCAAGCTGTGGAGGATTACTGAATGGGACGCAAGTATTTCGGCACCGACGGCATTCGCGGTCGCGTCGGCCAGTCGCCGATCACGCCCGACTTCGTCATGCGCCTGGGTTTTGCCGCGGGCTCGACGCTGGTGGCGGGTGACGGACTGCCGGCCAACGAGCATCCGGCGGTGCTGATCGGCAAGGACACGCGCATCTCCGGCTACATGCTGGAAGCCGCGCTCGAAGCCGGATTTTCGGCGGCGGGAGTCGATGTCATGCTCTGCGGGCCGATGCCGACACCGGCTGTCGCCTATCTGACGCGGGCGCTGCGTTTGCAGGCCGGCGTGGTGATATCGGCATCGCACAATCCATTTGACGACAACGGCATCAAGTTCTTTTCCGCGCAGGGGACCAAGCTGCCGGATGCGGTGGAGCACGAAATCGAGTCGCGGCTCGAGCAGCCGATGAACTGCATGGATTCTGCCCGCCTCGGCAAGGCCCGCCGCGTCGATGACGCCGCCGGGCGCTATATCGAGTTTTGCAAAAGCACCTTCCCCAATGATCGCGACCTGCGCGGTCTCAGAATCGTCATCGACAGCGCGCACGGGGCGGCCTATCACGTCGCGCCCAGCGTCTTTCATGAGCTCGGCGCCGAAATAGTCGGCGTTGGTGACACGCCGAATGGATTGAACATCAACCACGAGGTGGGCGCCACCGCGCCCGAACTGCTGCGACGTACCGTTGTCGAGTCCCGCGCCGACCTGGGCATCGCGCTCGACGGTGATGGCGACCGCCTGGTGATGGTCGATGCGGCCGGCCGGCTCTATGACGGAGATCAACTGCTCTACGTGATTGCGCGGCATCGCGCGCGGCGCAAGCCGGTACCCGGGGTGGCCGGCACGTTGATGAGCAATCTGGGCCTGGAACACGCGCTGGCCCGGTTGGGGATTGCCTGCGGCCGCGCCAAGGTCGGCGACCGCTATGTGCTGGAATTGATGACGCAGGAGCGCTGGCTGCTTGGTGGCGAGAACTCGGGGCACATCATCTGTCTTGATCGCCACACCACGGGTGACGGCATTATTGCCGCCCTGCAAGTACTTGCCGCGCTGCGCGCGAGCAACGAAACCCTGGCCGAGGCCTGCGCCGACCTGACGCTGTATCCGCAGAAGCTGATCAACCTGCGCATGCCGGTCGGGTTCGACTGGGCGGCCGATGCCGGCATCCGCTCGGCGGTACAAGCGGCCGAAGCAAAGCTCGATGGCAGCGGGCGGGTGTTGCTGCGTCCCTCGGGCACCGAGCCGCTATTGCGGGTGATGGTGGAAGGGCAAGAAGAAGCCGTAGTCCTGGAACAGGCCGAGACCATCGCCGCAGCGGTGCGACAAGCTTTCGGCGGTTAGTCGTCAACCCAGCTGAAAATCCTCTCCACGGAGTACACGGCGAAATCGGATTTTTCTTCGAGCTTGAATTCTCCGTGCTCTCCGTGTACTCCGTGGTGATCATTTGGTTCACCAAAATTCCCTTGATGACTGCCCACGCGTCGTGGAGGGAATCACCACCGACCTGCAACTCAAGGGTTGTGCACGGCACGCAGCACGGTTTGTGTTTCGTCGTGACGAACCCGATTGCTGAACCACCAGATACCTGCTTTCTTGATCGTCCAGTCGGCGGGTGCGCCGGCGAGCAGCAGCGCCGCCAGTTGTCCCAGCGCGGGTTGATGGCTGACCAGAATGATCGCACCGGAGTGGTCGGGCCATTCCGCTGCGCCGAGCAGATCGGCGATGCCGGCACCGACACCCAGCTGCGGCCTGATCTGCATCGGCAGGCCGAGGGTTAGAGCGGTCTGCACCGCACGTTTGGCTGGGCTCGACAACAGCTTGATCGTGGGTAGTCGCTGAAGGCGCAGCCAATCGGCCATTTGCCGGGCCTGCTGCAGTCCCCGCCGGGAAAGCTCTCGATCAGTATCTGCAGCCGGATCGGTGCCCTCTTTTGCCTCGGCATGGCGCCACAGTAATAGGTCCACGTCCTGCTCCATATGAGTGAGGCGGCAAGCTTAGCTCAGGCGCATGACAGGGCCATGACAGCGCTGAACGCCACTTACACCGCAGGGCAAAGCCCGGATGCGAGAAAACTCGGTGCTGGTGATACGGCGCCGATGTGCGGTTTGGCCACAGCGGGTGGAGTCCTGCCATGATGTTGGCGGCGCTCGACGAACAAGGCACTTCCTGGAATGCGCTTGGCCTCT
>JAIPCT010000040.1 GCA_021738065.1 Burkholderiaceae bacterium | reverse complement strand
CTGGCTTCGAGATTGTTCACGGCGACGACCTGTGCCGGCCAGAGGCCCTCTTCGATCAGCGGCGGCCGCTCGCGCATGCGGGCGAGGAAAGTCGGCGCTGATGATACGGCGGTTGCGCTCGCCAGGCCGCCCGTTTCGGCGAAACCGGAGGCCGATCCGGGCTCTGCGGCACCCAGAGCGGCGGGCGCGGCGTGCAGGTAACGTAGCCACTCGCCGAGCATCGCCGGTGTGTGGAAGGCAAAAACCGGCCGGGCGCGCGGCTCGGGATCGAGGCCGTTGGTGAAGTGGGTTTCGATGCCGGTCGACTCATACAGGAAGGGCAGCGGCCGGCGCCAGGCCGGCAGGCTAGCAGGTAAGCCGGCGGCGTAGCGCGCGGACTGACTTTCGACACCGGTCAGTGTTGCTCCCTGTTTCTTGGCTTCGATGACGCCGGCGGCTTTGCCGTCCACATAGAGCAGGTAGTCGGCAAAACCGTAGCCGGATTCCAGCGGAAACTCACGCAGAGCGACACCGCAGCCAGCATGGATATTGGCTTTGGCCAGATCGAAGACGCGCCAGCCTGCTGCCTCCAGCAGCCGGTCGATCTCTTCCCGAGCCTGTTGTTCTGGTTGTGCCACGCTGGTATCTATCGCGCCATCAGTGTAATGACAACGGCAATGCTAGCACGCCCTGAGGCTGAAAACACCACTCGCAGAAGGGTTGGCGCCGTATCGCCAGCGCCGACTTTTGGGCCTCTTCTTCGCAGAATGCTTGTCACGCGCGGTACACTGGCCATTCAATTTGCAGCGAAATTTCAATGAACGATATTCCCCGCCATCTGCCATCCGACACTCCGTCACTCGATCTGTGCGACCCGAAACTGGCGAGCCGTTTCGATAACAGCTTCGTGCGCGAACTGCCCGCCGATCCTCTGCGGCAGGATTTCCCGCGCCCCGTGCGCAATGCCTGTTACAGCCACGTCAGGCCGGCGGCGGTTGCAGCGCCCGAGTTGCTGGCGTGGGCGGATTCGGTCGGCGAACTGTTGGGCATTGCGCGCCCGCAAGCGATGACCGGGCCGGTGATCGATGTCCTCGGCGGCAATCTGGTGCTGCCCGGCATGCAGCCCTACGCGGCACGCTACGGCGGGCACCAGTTCGGCAACTGGGCCGGACAACTGGGCGACGGCCGGGCGATGACGCTGGTGGAAATGCTCGGCCCGGATGGCCGGCGGCGCGAGCTGCAACTCAAGGGGGCCGGCCGCACGCCCTACTCGAGGCGGGCAGACGGCCGCGCGGTGTTGCGCTCTTCGCTGCGCGAATTTCTCTGCAGCGAAGCCATGCACTACCTCGGCGTGCCGACGACGCGCGCGCTCTCCCTGGTCGGCACCGGCGATGCCGTGGAGCGCGACATGTTCTACGATGGCAATGCCGAGGACGAGCCCGGCGCCATTGTCTGCCGCGTCGCGCCTTCCTTCGTGCGCTTCGGCAGTTTTGAAATCCTTACCTCGAATGACGAGCTGGATGAACTCAGGCGCCTCGCCGACTACGTCATCACGACGCACTACCCGGAGCTTGGCGCGCCCTCGCCCGAGGTGTATGCGCGCTGGTTCGAGGAGATCTGCCGCCGCACCGCGATCATGGTCGCCGAGTGGATGCGCGTCGGCTTCGTCCATGGCGTGATGAATACCGACAACATGTCCATTCTCGGCCTGACCATTGATTACGGCCCCTATGGCTGGCTGGAAGGCTACGACCTGGGCTGGACGCCGAACACTACCGATGCCCAGGGCCGCCGCTATTGCTACGGACGGCAGCCGGAAATCGCCCAGTGGAATCTGTTGCGGCTGGCCGGCGCCCTCTCACCGCTGATCCCCGACCGCGCCGATCTGGAAGCCGGCATCAACACCTATGGGCGGGTGTATGGCGAATGTTCGCGGCGCATCATGGGCGACAAGCTCGGACTGCTCGACATCACCGAAGACGACGATGCGCTCGTCGAAGAGTTGATCGAAGCCCTGCATGTCGCCGAGACCGACATGACGCTGCTCTTCCGCCATCTGGCTGATGTGCCGGCCGGTTTGCCCGCCGATGCCGCGGGCGCCAGATTGAACGACGACGCGTTGATTGCACCGCTACGGCCGGCGTTCTATGCCGAAGGCGCGGGCGCCGGCGCGCATCTTTCGGTTTGGCTGCACCGCTACGTCGAACGCCTGCACCGCGACAACGAAGCAGCGGGGGCGCGGCGAGCGCGGATGAATCGCGTCAACCCCAAGTATGTGGCGCGCAATTACCTGGCGCAGCTCGCCATCGATGCGCTGACCGACGGCGATCGCTCGGTGCTCAATCGGCTGCTGTCCGTTCTCGAACGCCCTTACGACGAGCAGCCGGAACATCAGGATCTGGCGCTGCGTCGGCCCGAATGGGCACGGCACAAGGCCGGTTGCTCGGCGCTTTCCTGCAGCTCCTGAATGGCTCACCGGAGATCAGGCCATGGATACCATCATCGTCAAGATCGGCGGCATGAAAGACGAGGAATGCGTGCGTGCCGTCGCCAACGCGATTCAGGATCTGCCCAGCATCGGTCACATCGAGGTATCGCTGGAGAAGGGCGAAGCCAGCATCGAGCATGGCCGTTTCGTCAGCCCTGACGACATTGTGCGAGCCATCGTCGATGCCGGCTACGAAGCCGCCTGTTGAATGCTGGCCATCAATGGCAAAAAGCCCGTTTGGCAGGTTCGCACAAGCGGGCTTTTTGCGTAACTCTTTAGCTGAACTTGTAATGCGCCCGCAAGCTGAAACTCAAATCGGCGCTGCCCATCAGGGCTGGAGCCACAAAGACTCCTGATCAAGGGGTAGAACACTGTATCGCGAAGATTTTTGGTTCAGCGCTAAGTTCCTCCTGAAAATGCCTTCAAGTCGAACGCAGTTTCACTGTATGCCCCTCAATCCGCAATGTCAAACCTGAAATAAATCTGCTGAAAAAACAAGCAGCGGACCATCGTGCAAGGCACGCTCGCGTTGCGGAAATCGCCTCTCGGGTTGTCCGCAAACCAGCCTAGGCGGGTTTGCGCACGCTCAGCAAGTAGTCGTAGCCGGTGGCCTCGGTACGCAGCGATATTTCCGCGCCCTTCAAGTCATCGGCCCAGGCCATGATGGTTTCTGCCGTTCGATAGGCGAGAGACCAGTCGGCGATCAGTTCAAGTGGCCAGGCCATGTCAGTGTGAGCCTTCATGTTCCCCAACAGCAGCAAGCCGCCGGGACGCAGCGTGTCATACAGACGGCGGGTCAACACACGGCATGTTCGGTCGCCGAAATAATCGAACAGGCCCGCACTGTAGATCATGTCGGCCTTCAACATGAGCTGCGAGGGACTGACTTCGCGCATCAGGCGCAATACGGACTGATGCCGCAACTGAATGTCGATCGGCGGACCGCTGGGCCGTGCCCGGAGCGCTTCTGAAATACCTTGACCGGCATGGCGCAACGCGTCGCTGTCCTGATCCACCAGGACGAAGGTGAGCGGTCGCGCGCCGGCCAGAGCAGTCTGCGCGTAGTCGACAAGCTCCTGCGCCGGGCCGCAGCCCACATTCGCGATAAGCATGCCATCCGGATGGCTGCACTGATCCACCGCCTCGGCAATGGCCTGATGCACCAATTCCTTGCGCTTGACGACGAACTGGCCAATATGGATTCCCAGGGCATGAACGACCTGTCCATAGGGCGTGTCGCCGCGAAAACCACCGTCGTAGATATGATCCATGACCAGGTAGTCGCCCGGGTAACCCCGTGGCTTTGTGTACGCTTGCCACCATAACGGACCATCCAGCAGTTCAGGCGTCAATTGGGATTCGGTGAACTGTTTCGCCGCTTTTAGGTTGCCGGGATCACTGGTTATCTCAAGCAGGCACGCCGCCGCATCGGACCAGATCGCACGCCAGTCTTTCCAAAGCTTATGGCTGAACTCAAGAACCTGATCTTCTGGCAGTTCCGCCGAACCCTTCACCGTGCGCCGCTGAATGCGGGCCCTGCAACTGTGAAGAAGTTCCACCGTGGCGCCGACAACGTCACGGTACTCCTGGCTCACCCAGTTTACGGAACCGCGATCCCGACGCTCAATGGAAACTTCGGTCGTGTGTTTCCGCTGGGTGCTCATGCGCCATTGCCCAATTTAATTCGTGTTTCCGTGACCGCGCCCGGAACACCGCCTACGACCCTTAGACCGGCGCTGCCGCCCACCTTGCGCCCCGTGAGCACATAGGCGTTGATCTTTTCGCCATGCTTCAGCGTAAGCGCGCCCAGATCCTCGAACTCATACTTGTTGCGCAAGCGCCAGTAACTGCTCTCGGACACCTGGATCGTCCCCGGAACGCCTTCCTGCTGCAGCCGGGCCGCGTGATTGACCGGTTCGCCCCAAATATCGAAGATCGGTACCCGGGTGCCGATCACGCCGGCAACGACGGACCCTGTCGCCATGCCGATTCGCACTTGCAAGGGCAGATCTTTTTCAATGGCGTAGGTATGCACAAAGGCAAGTGCCTCGATCGCGAACTCCGCCATCGCCTCGGCACTCTTCGGTGACTGGTCGCGAACACCCGTAACCAGCATGTAGCAGTCACCGATCGTCTTGACTTTTTCGAGACCCTTGCTGTCGGATATTTCGTCGAATTTCGTAAACAGGTCGCTCAGCAATTCGACGACATGTCCCGGCGACAGGCGGTGAGTCAAGGTGGTGAAGCCCGAGATATCGGCAAACAGCACGGTAGCTTCGCCCACACCTTCCGCAATCGAAGTCTCTCCTTCCCGCAGCCGCTTCATGATGCGATCCGGCAGGAAGTTGCGCAGGAGGGTTTCGCTGGCTGCCTTGTCCTTGAGCAGCACTTCCTCAAGACCGAAAGCACGCCGCTCCATCGATTCCAGGAGCCAGGTATACGCCAGGCCGATCAGTGATGCCGAGATGATGAAAAAGTTCGTGTTGATAAATTGAAAGTCGCTGGCGCCGCTGTAGTACAACATCCCATTGGTGAGCACGATGATGGAAGCACAGGCGATCATCGCCGCACCGGTCAGCAGACGCGTGGCACCGCAGGCGTACATGATCACCAGTAGCAGACCCGGAGTTCCGAAACTAAAGCCATTCGGCAGGATTTTCAGGACGGATACGATGCCGGCAGCACCCAGCACCACCGTGATGGTGAGCACGGTTTGCGACCAGCGTTCGAAGGACTTCAGGAAGGTCAGACCCACCACGAGAATTGCGAAGAAACTGAATGGCAGACGTACCAGCAAGGTAAAGACCAGCGAAGACGGGTCAATGTAGTAGTCCCAGCCGAGGAAGAAGAGATAGAGCGTGGCCGCGAGCGGAAGCGAAACACGCACGAACGGGATCGAACGTTGGGCGTATTGCACCCGAAAACGATCTTCCTCTGCCTGCTGTTTTTCAGTACGGTTGAATGTAAACATGATCTTGCGGGAGTCTTTGCTCCCTGCTCCTCCAGTTGCGTTTCGGCTGACGCTGCGCTTGCTTCAGAATTGCATGCTACCAAACACGTATCTTGAAACATGAAATAATGTTTCAAAAGCAGTAAGTTACCGGCGATTTAATATCACATTAGCTCTAGTCACGCAAGCTTTTGATACAGCGACTGGCATTGAAAGTAAGCGGCTCCGCAAACCAGGCGACCATTCCGCACCCGCGCAACCTGTCGGTGAACTTCCAGATCGTGTGACGACGCCGAGCGCGCCTCCGCGCAGGATACCGATACGGAGTACCATCCGTTCCGGTCGGTCGATATCCGAACAGGCTTGCCGCCATTGGGCGAATTGAGCTCGCGAATATGCCTGCACTGCAAATCTGTTTCGGTACCGCCAAAACAACACTTTCAGGAGAATTCAGATGGCCAAAGGACAATTACGCGGCAACAAGGAACAGAAGAAACCCAAGAAGGACAAGACCAAACCTGCCGCACCGGCGATGCCGTTTGGTGGAGCTCAGGGAAAGTCGTCGATTCCCACGCCGATCAAGAAGTAGCCGAGCCACGCCTGGATCGCTTAGTCGCCGCGCGGTAGCGCGCGGTCACGGAATCAGCGACTGACACAGATCGTGAATCGCGCGCGCAGTGACGAAGCGCGTGTCCCGGTAGGGGTTGTACTCGACGATTTCCAGCGCTCGCAGCTTTTTGTCGCCGTGTGCCTGGCTCAGGGCGTCGGTGAGTTCGTTCCGCAGCAAGCCCCCGCAAACCGGACTGCCCACTCCGGGTTCTTCGCCTGGATCGAGGGCATCCAGATCGATGCTGATGCCAAAAGCCGCCGTGTGTTCGCCGATACGCTCACGGGCTTCGGCAAAGACCGTACGCAAGCCGCGCCGCCCAACCTCGTCCATGCTGTAAATGCGCACGCCCAGTCCAGCCAGCAGGGCCGCCTCTTCCGACTCGAAGCTGCGCACTCCGATCAAGCAGACATCCGACGGTAGCAGTTTTGCCCCGGCGCCGGCGATGTCGGTCAGGCGCCTGTCGCCGACACCCAGCAAACAGGCGAGCGCCATGCCGTGAATGCGTTTGCTCGGGCTGCTTTCAAATGTGTGGCTGTCCATGTGGGCGTCAAACCAGATCAGGCCAAGCCGTGCCTGATCACCGAGAGCACGCTTGACGCCCGACCAGGTGCCAATAGCGCAGGAGTGATCGCCGCCGACAACGAGCGGGAAATCGCCTCGTCCGAGGTGCTGACCGATGCGATCCGCCAGCAGCGTTCCGATTTCCGCCACCGCATCGATGGAATCCGGTGAGTGGCTTGGCCCAAGCCGAACCGGATCATCCCAGTAAAAGCCCGCGTGGGATTGTTCCAGGTCGGAAAGGAATCTCAGATTCTTTAGTACCTCGGGGCCATCCTGACAAGCGGGATCTCCGGCGCCGTAACCGCTGGCTACACCGATGACAACGGTTTTCCTGATGTCCATCTGTTGGCATACCTCGGCAGACAAAACCTGAGCTTCAAAACTCTCTTTACTGACGCAGCTGTCAGGATACCGAACAAACGATCAAACTCCGGCAACGTGCCAGGATTGGGTGGAAAGCCGTGATATTCGACAGGCAGTCCGGCTTCGATTCGATCTGTAGTCTAATGTGTCGCATTTTTCCTTCGCGCCATGGCACTCAAGTCCACCATCTTCAAAGTCGAACTCCAGATCGCCGATCTGGACCGCAACTACTATCAGAATCATGCGCTGACGGTCGCCCGCCATCCGTCGGAAACCGACGAACGCATGATGGTGAGGGTGCTGGCTTTCGCAATGCACGCTGATCCCGCCCTGGTCTTTGGCAAGGGTTTGTCGTCCGAAGACGAACCCGACCTGTGGCGCAAGGATCTGACCGGTGCCATCGAACTCTGGATCGATGTCGGCCTCCCCGACGAACGACGGGTCCGGCGCGCCTGCGGACGCGCCCGACAGGTCGTGGTGCTGACCTACGGCGGTCGCGTCGCCGACATGTGGTGGCAACAGAACAAAACCGCCCTGCAGCGGCAGGACAATCTCACCATCATCAACCTGAGTGCGGAAGAATCCCGCGCCCTCGCCTCGCTGGCGGCGCGCGGCATGCAGTTGCAATGCACGCTGCAGGAAGCTGAACTCTGGTTTATCGTCGATGGCGAGAACACGCGAGTCGCACCGGAATTTCGACTGCAGCCGCCGTCCCGCTAACGTCGTATCGGTTTCAGCGCGGCGCTGCGAGAAATTTCAGTCGGTCTTTCCCGACGCTTTTGACTGCGCCAGTCTTTCGATGATTCTCTGTCGCGCCGTTCTGAGCAGCACCGCATCATCTTCGCCACCCCAGCCACGCTCCACCGTTTCCCTGAACAGCGCCAGCGCTGCGTCGCCCAGCGCCGCATCACATCCGGCTTCACGGGCCATGCCCATTGCCAGGATCACATCCTTGAGCAGTATGCGGGCATGGGCCCGTGCCGCGAAATCGCCGGCAAAAGCGCGCGACATGCGCTCGTCGACGATCCAGCTTTGCCCGGAACTGGCACCGAGCACGGCCAGCATGGTTTGCGGATCGAGACCGAGGCTTTCGCCCAGCGCGAGCACTTCGGCACCGGCCGCGAGATTGATGCCGGCCAGCAGATTGTTGACCAGCTTCATGCGCGCGCCGTCGCCGGGACGCGCGGACACCCGAAAGCGCTTGTTGCCCAGCGCCGCCAGCACCGATTCCGCTCGTGCCAGCGCCGTATCCGACCCCGCCAGCATCAGCGAAAGCTGTCCCGCCTCGGCCCGCACCGGGCCGCCGGAAATCGGCGCATCGATGACCTCGGCACCCGCCGCCGCGATGCGTGCCGCGAGCCGCTCGGCATCCTCGGGACTGATGGTGCTGCACAACGCCACCACCGTTCCCGGGCGCCAGCCCGACGCTGCCGGATCGGCTTCGCGAAACAGGGCGTCTTCAATCTGGTCGGCATCGACCACCACCAGCAGAATCATGTCGCTGATCGCGGCAAGCTCACGCGCGCTGGCGGCAATGTTTGCGCCGGCTGCACGGGCCGCCACTTCCGCCTCGCCGCGCAAGTCGCGGGCCGTGACCTGAAAACCCGCCCGGCGCAGGGCGATCAACATCGGCAGGCCCATGTTGCCGACGCCGATGATGCCGATCGACCTCATGTCGATTGCGACTTCATCTCTTGCAGCGCGTCCAGCGCAACTTCAATCCCGCCCTGCTTCAACGGCAGCGGCACCGACAGCATAAGATTCAGACTCAGTCCGAAATCCTCAACGATCCAGCCCTGCTCGTCGCGGTAGCGACCGTCCGCGCCGGGACCCGTCGCCTGCAACCGATCGCGCATCGGCACCAGTGTGTCGACATAGCCGATCACCGGCTTGCCGATGGCCAGGGCATAACCGATTTCGACACAAGTCCCGGCATCCGGCTCGGCGCCGCGAAACGGATTGAGATTGGCCAGCACGGCATCCGCCGCGCCGATCAGGCTGAGATTGTTGCGATAGATATCGTCGGCGCACGTCTGCGATCCATCGAGCGGAATCAGGGCCTCATGTCCTTTGCCGCGGCACAGGCCACGAACAGTCTCGGCCCATGCGGCAGCATCCGGACGAAATACATCCGGTCCCGCGATGTACAACTTCATTCAGTGCCTTTCTTTGTTGAGCGCTGGTACCAGCCGCACAAGCCTTCGCCTGCGCTGCCGCGAGATTCAAAGTATTTCGTCCTGCCCCAGCAGGATCAGTTCCTGCAAGCCCTTCGGCGTCCCCGGCAACAACGCGACATCAATCGCCGTCAGGCCGTCAAGCCGGGCGACGTCGATATTGGCGCCGACCGCGAGCAGCAGTTCCACGGGCTCCGACTGACCATTGAGAATCGCCGTGATCAGCGGCGTGTTGCCGTCTTCATCCTGCGCGTCGATTTCGCAGCCGGCGCTGATCAACGTCGCTGCAATACTGGCATGGCCGCCGGCGGCGGCGGCATGCAGTGGACGCTGGCGCTGGGGGCCCAGCACTTCGAGGTGACTGCCAGCCTCGGTCATCATCTTTACCGCCGCCACACAACCCAGCTTGGCGGCCATGTACAACGGCGGCCCATCGCGAGAAAGCAGCGCTTCGGCAAGACTGATATTTGCCCAGTCGGCGGGACTCATATCCATGTGTGCGTGTCAGGAAAGCTGTCTGGCGAGAAAGGCCAGCATGCGCTCCCAAGCCAGATTGGCGTTGTCGGCAGCGTACACATCGGCGCGTCGCTCGTTGAAAAAGGCATGGTCGGCATCGTAGCGATACAGTTCGGGAGGATTGCCGCTGCCGCGCATCGCCGATTCCAGCGCATCGACCGCCGCCGGCGTAACCCAGTCGTCCCGCTTGGCGAAATGACCCTGGAAGGGGATGCGGATGTTCGCCGGATCGGCAAACTCCTGCGGTGGAAGGCCATAGAAACACACGACGGCGGCCAGATTCGGCACATGCACCGCTGCCGCAATGCTCAGGGCGCCGCCCATGCAAAAACCCATCGCAGCAACTTTGCCGCTACTCACGCCGCGCAGATGGTCTATCGCCCCGCGAATGTCCTGATGCGTGGCGCCGGGAAAATCGAGACCGCTCATCAAATGACTGGCCTCGTCAGGTTCCTGGGTCACGCGCCCCTGGAACAGGTCTGGCGCCAGGGCGTTGTAACCGGCACGAGCGAACCTGTCGGCAACGCCGCAGATCTGGTCGTTCAGGCCCCACCATTCCTGAATCACCACGACACCGGGTTTGTCCTTGCCGGCGCCGGCGAGATAGCCACGACAGGTACTTGCGTCGGGGCGTTTGAACTCGATCATGTGTCCCATCAAAACGTCCTCCAAGGATGCAAGGCCATCAATTTACCGGAATTTCGCCGGCATCGACGAGCGGGAGCCCTCTCGTATAATGCTTTCTCTACTCTTGCCTATCCGCAAACCGTGAACCCCGACCTTGCCCGCCTGCAGCCCTATCCGTTTGAAAAGCTGAGGCAGCTGTTTGCCGGCGTATCGCCAGCGCCGACTTTTGGCGAGATCAAGCTTTCGATAGGCGAGCCCCAGCACGCCACGCCGCCCTTCATCCAGCGCGCCCTGACCGACAACCTCGCCGGGCTGGCCAACTACCCGACCACGCAGGGCGCGGAAGCCCTGCGCGAGGCAATCTCGGCCTGGATCGCAGGCCGCTACAAGGTCGGCAAACCGGATGCGGCGACGCAGGTGCTGCCGGTCAATGGTTCGCGCGAAGCCTTGTTCGCGTTCGCCCAGACCGTGATCGACCGCAGCAGCGGCCACGCCAAGGTCGTCTGTCCGAACCCCTTCTATCAGATCTACGAAGGCGCCGCGCTGCTGGCGGGAGCGCTACCGGTGTATCTCAACACCGTGCCCGAGCACGGCTTTGAAATGGACTGGAGTGCACTGCCCGAGGCAGTCTGGCGCGATGTCCAACTGGTCTATGTCTGCTCGCCCGCCAATCCGACCGGCAAGGTGATGAACCTCGATTCCTGGAAGGCACTGTTTGAGCTTTCCGACCGCCACGGATTCGCCATCGCCTCCGACGAATGCTACTCGGAGATCTATTTCGATGAAGCCAAACCGCCTCTGGGCGGCCTCACCGCGGCAGCAAGCCTGGGGCGCAGCGACTACCGGAATCTGCTGTGCTTTTCCAGCCTGTCGAAGCGCTCCAACGTGCCGGGATTGCGTTCCGGCTTCGTCGCCGGCGATGCCGCACTGATCAAGAAGTTTCTGCTCTACCGCACCTACCACGGCAGTGCGATGAATCCGGCGGTGCAAGCGGCGAGCATTGCCGCCTGGCAAGACGAGGCTCATGTGCGCGACAATCGCCGCATGTACGCCGAGAAATTTCACGAAGTGACGCCTGTCATTTCCCGCCACCTCGATTGCCACATGCCCGATGCTGGCTTCTACCTTTGGGCCAGGACACCCGTCCCGGATACCGAGTTCGCCCGCGAACTACTGCGACAAAAGAACGTCGTCGTACTGCCGGGCAGTTACCTCGCGCGCGAATCCGCTGGCGTCAATCCCGGCGCCAATTTCATCCGCATCGCCCTGGTCGCCTCGCATGAGGAATGCCTCGACGCCGCGCAGCGAATCAACGATTTTTGTCTATCTCTGTGAAAGAAACCACCATGAATGAACTTCAGCAAATCATCGAACAGGCGTGGGAAGATCGCGCCAGCCTGAGTCCCGGCGAGGCGCCGGCCCGAATCGGCGACGCGGTTGCCCACGTCCTGGGCGAGCTCGACAGCGGCGCGCTGCGCGTCGCGGAAAAAATCGACGGCGAGTGGGTCACGCATCAATGGATCAAGAAGGCGGTGCTGCTTTCCTTCCGCCTTGAAGAGAACACCCTGATGGACGGCGGACCGATGCGCTACTTCGACAAGGTGCCGAACAAGTTCGCCCACTACGACACCTTCAACTTCCAGCAGGGCGGCTTCCGCGTGGTGCCGCCCGCCGTCGCGCGCCGCGGCAGCTTTATCGGCAAGAACGTGGTGCTGATGCCCAGTTTCGTCAACATTGGCGCCTATGTCGATGAAGGCACCATGGTCGACGCCTGGGCCACCGTGGGTTCCTGCGCACAGATCGGCAAGAACGTGCATCTGTCGGGCGGCGTCGGTATCGGCGGCGTACTCGAGCCGCTGCAGGCCAATCCGACCATCATCGGCGACAACTGCTTCGTCGGCGCCCGATCCGAAGTCGTCGAGGGCGTGATCGTCGAGGACAACTGCGTGATTTCGATGGGCGTGTATATTGGCCAAAGTACCAAGATTTACGATCGCGCCACGGGCGAAGTGAGCTACGGCCGCATTCCGGAAGGCTCGGTGGTGGTTAGCGGCAATCTGCCGTCTGCCGATGGCAAGTACAGCCTTTACTGCGCCGTTATCGTCAAACGGGTGGATGCCCAGACTCGGGCCAAGACCGGCATCAACGAACTGCTGCGCGACTGAAAACATTGTTTCAATGACAGCCGGCGCCGGCGCTGCCGGCGTCGAGCGTAGCGGCCGCCACCAAGACAAGGCAACACGCACGGGGGATACACCATGGGCACGATGCAAAGACTGTTTCAGTTGATGGCGGACAAAAAGGCTTCCGATCTGTTTCTCTCGGTCGGCGCCCCGATCACCATCAAGTTGTTGGGCAATTCCGTGCCGGTCAACCCAGCCATTCTCGATGTGGCGAAAGTGCGGAGCCTGCTCGCCGAAGTGCTCAGCGCCGAACAACTCGAAGAGTTCGAGCGCGAAAAGGAACTGCAAACCCGCGCCGTGGAACCCGACATCGGGGTATTTCGTCTCTCCTGTTTTTTCCAGCGCGGCACGCCGGCCATGGTGGCTCGCTACATTCCCGTCGACATTCCGAACTTCGATACCCTTGGCCTGCCACCGATCCTGAAAGATGTGATCATGGAAAAGCGGGGGCTTATCCTGATGGTCGGAGCGACCGGTTCCGGCAAATCGACGACGCTGACCTCGATGATCGATTTTCGCAACGAGAATGCCTCGGGCCACATCCTGACGTTGGAAGACCCACTCGAGTTTCTGTTCAAGAACAAGAAGTCCATCGTCAATCAGCGCGAAGTCGGCACCGACACGAAGGCCTACCAGATTGCCCTGAAGAATGCCCTGCGCCAGGCACCGGACGTGATTTTCATCGGTGAAGTTCGCGACAAGGACACCATGAGCCAGGCGATCGCCTACGCGCAATCCGGCCACCTGTGCATGGCGACGCTGCACGCCAACAACAGCTATCACGCGATGAGCCGGATCATCAGTTTCTATCCGCTGGAAAACCGCCCGTCGCTGCTCGCCGATCTCGCCGTAACGCTCAAATGCGTGATCTCCCAGCGCCTGGTCAAGACGCCCACCGGCAGCCGTGTCGCGGTGGTCGAAGTGCTGCTCAACTCGCGGCACATCGCCGAACTGATCGACAAAGGCGACCTCAACGAAATCAAGGACGCCATGGAAAACAGCATGGTGCCCGGCAGCCAGACCTTTGAACAGGCGTTGTTTGAACTCTTCAGGAGCGGAAAAATCACCAAGGAAGAGGCCTTGAACAACGCCGACTCGGCCAACAACCTGCAACAGGTGATCAACAATGCCGCGAATCCGGGAGCCACGGAAGCAGCGGCGAAACCTGCCGCCGACGCCGACAAATCGGCAGCGCCGGATTACACCAAATCCGTCGCGCCAGGCTCCTTCAGCGACTTCAAGCTGGACATGGATGCCTGATGTCGGTGCTCGAAAAAGTCCAGGCGCTGATAGCCCGCCCTTCGGTGACGCCGGACGATGCGGGTTGTCTCGACCTGATTGCCGAATGGTTGACGCCCCTGAATTTCCGCATCGAGCGTATTGATGTCGGAGGCGTCTCGAATCTCTGGGCGCGACGCGGCACGACCGGGCGACTGATCTGCTTTGCCGGGCACACCGATGTGGTGCCCACCGGACCGCTGGAAAAATGGACATCGCCGCCCTTCGAACCGACGATTCGCGACGGCCATCTGTATGGCCGCGGCGCCGCCGACATGAAAAGTTCGATCGCCGCCTGCGTGGTGGCGCTGGAACGGCTGATCGGTCGCCGTGCCACCAGCGCCGAGTTTTCCCGGGCTCTCGATGAAAACTCACTGGCCCTGCTGCTCACCTCGGACGAGGAAGGCGACGCGGTGAACGGCACCGTGCGCGTGGTCGACGCGCTCAAGGCGCGCAAGGAAACCCTCGATTTCTGTATCGTCGGCGAACCCACCTGCGTCAATCGCCTGGGCGACACGATCAAGAACGGCCGCCGCGGATCGCTCTCGGCCGAGTTGATCATCAAGGGTGTGCAAGGTCATGTCGCCTATCCGCATCTGGTCAAGAATCCGGTGCATCTGGCGGCACCCGCGCTGGCCGAACTCGCAATCGAGATATGGGATACCGGCAACGAATACTTTCCGGCCACCAGTTTTCAGATTTCCAACGCTCATGCCGGAACCGGCGCCAACAACGTGACGCCGGGCCACTTCGAAATCATGTTCAACTTCCGCTTCTCGACCGCCAGCACTGTCGAATCCTTGCAATCCCGGGTGCATGCCCTGCTCGACCGCCATCAGCTTGAATATGAGATTCGCTGGACGCTTGGCGCGCGGCCTTTCCTCACCGCCAAGGGTGAACTGTGCGCGGCCTTGAGCGTGGCCGTGGCGAGCGAGACTGGAATCGCCACCGAACTATCGACCACCGGCGGAACTTCCGACGGCCGCTTCATCGCGGACATCTGCCCGCAACTGGTGGAGTTCGGCCCGGTCAACGCAAGCATTCACAAGCTCGACGAATGCGTTGCGCTCGCCGACCTGGAACCGCTGGCGCGCATCTACGAGAAAACTTTCGTGAGTTTGTTGGCGTGATCAACAGCGCGACAGAAGAGTTAGCGACCGTACGCGACTGGCTGCGCTGGGCGGTCAGCCGTTTCACCGAGGCCGATTTGTTTTATGGGCACGGCACCGACAACGCCTGGGATGAAGCCGTCTGGCTCATCCTCGCCGCCCTGCATCTGCCGCGCGACAGACTGGAACCCTGGCTTGATGCGCAACTGACGCGGAGTGAGCGCATAGCGCTGCTGGACAAGCTTCAGCAGCGCGTCGTGCATCGCCTGCCAACCGCCTACGTGGTGCAGGAGGCCTGGCTCGGGCCTTACCGCTTTTATGTCGATCAGCGGGTCATCGTGCCGCGCTCCTATTTCGCCGAACTGCTGGAAAACGGCTTCTCGCCCTGGATCGAAGATCCGCAACAGGTCGGCGCGGCGCTCGATTTGTGCACCGGCTCCGGTTGCCTCGCCATTCTGATGGCCCACGCATTCCCGAATGCCAGCGTCGATGCGATCGATATTTCACCCGACGCGCTCGTCGTGGCACAGCGCAATATCGACGACTACGCGCTTGCCGACCGGGTGCGGACCGTCGAGTCGGATCTCTTCGCCGCCGTTGCCTCCAAAACCTACGATCTCATCATCAGCAATCCGCCCTATGTCACTGCCGAGGCCATGGCGGCGTTGCCTCCCGAATACCTCCACGAACCGGTGCTGGCACTGGCCGCCGGCGCGGATGGTCTGGATGTGGTGCGACGCATCCTGGGCGAAGCGCGCGCGCATCTCAACCCCGGCGGCGTACTCGCTGTCGAGATCGGCCACAATCAGGATCTCGTCGAAGCCGCCTTTCCCGATCTCGCTCTGCTCTGGCTGGATACCGAACATGCCGAGGGCAAGGTCTTCCTTGTAATGCGTGACGACCTGCCTGCCTGAGCGATTGAGCAACAACGGGTGGCGCCGTGTCGGCCAGTCCCGACCTTCCCCGATTCCAGCCGAGCCATTCCACGGTGCACTGAACACTCGTCCATGATTACCATCACCTTCATCCTCAAGGATGGCAGCCAACACCTGGTCGATGCCGACCAGGAAGAAAACCTGATGCAAGTCGCCACGTTCAATGGCGTGCGCGGCATCGAGGGCGCCTGCGGCGGTTTTTGCTCCTGCGCAACCTGCCATGTTTATGTCGAAAGCGAACACCCGCTGCCCATGCTTGCCGCCGAAGAGATAACCATGCTGGAAGGTACGGCAGCCGAGCGACGCCCGAACAGTCGACTCGCCTGTCAGATCAAGTTGAACCCGCTACTCGACGGACTGGTGCTGCGCGTGCCGGATACGCAGTAGGTCTTTCGCGAATTGTGCACGCATCACCGCACACTGCCTGCCGGCGGACAAGGGTCGATGCGGGAAGCGGTAGCCCGTGAATGCAATCGGCGCTGACCAGTCATTCCTTGGTCAAGACGGGATCGTTCGGACGTTTCCGTCAGCCATCGACAATATCGCCGCGTCACCAGCGCCGACTTTTCAGGAAAGCTTGCTGAGGCGACTTTCTGGATTTGCGGGCGCGGGAGTATCTATTCCTGAAAGTCGTGCTCGCTCCCTTGTGTGGCCTCGAGAGCAAGAAGCCAGGCCTCGTCTCCGAAAAGAATCTTTCCGGGGATAGCCGCGACAAGGCTGCGTTTCACGAATCAGGTACTGATCATGCCGCCAGGGAAATCACGGAGCAAAACCGATCGGCGGATTTTGTCCGACAAAGCGCAATCGTGCCATGCCACTCTGAATATCCGCCTTACCTTGGCCACGGCGAGATCAATCCGGACCCGGCTATTTCTGCCAAGATAATGCCCACGATTCCAGAGCCGCCAATTGCAAATTAGTCGCCAAGCACCTTTGACAGCTTTTTTTCCAGTTCCTTCAACCGCTGCAATCCGTCCGGTGCCTGCCTGATGGCAGAGCGCCACTCCGGATAAAGCGCCTTCAACGTGGCGACATCGCCGGCCGCCTTGACCTTGGCAGAGATGGCGTCACCGGCAATACCGAGGATTCTTCCCGCCATGTTTATCATGAAGGTTTGCCCCAGCAGAAACGGATCCTCTTCGGGATTGACCGCGGCCGCGCCGGCCTCGGCAACCACAGGCGCGACTTCCGAAACCTCGATGAAGCCATTGCTCAGCAATTCGTCGACGATTCCCGGAACCGTCGCTGGCGGCAAAATACTTTGCAGCGCTTCCAGGTCGCGCTTGCCATCGATCATTATCAGAACGTGTCGCGACTTGAACGCCAGACCGTGAGCCTTGCTTTCGACTTCCTCGCGGCCCTTGGCGGTCTTCACCCATATGGTGCCTGATGCTGCCATTCTGTCTCCTCCTGTGTATTTTTCTATTTTCGTACCAAGTTCGCCAGACCACACTCCTATGCGGGACCAATTCTCTATTGGACACTAGCCATCAGGGCAAGCGATCTTGTATGGCAGCGAACATACCACCCCAAAGTTGCCCAACGCAAGCCTTGTCGATGGAGTCCATCTAGGCAATCACCCGCCTGTGCATTCAAGAGATCGATGCGCCGGCCCGCGCCGCAAGCCCGCTGGAAACTCAGCGGAATACCGTCTGCTCAGCCCCGACCAAGTGCGATTTCGTCGCGATGACCGAAACCCCGGCTGTTGTCGATGAAATGGAAATGCTCCGGAACCAATCTAAACCAGCTCACTCGCGCCAGAGCCTTGACGATTGCCGAAGGCACTTTCCCCAGCGGGCCAGCAATCGGGAATTTGTCTCCGTAAAGCTGCTGTGCACGGCGTTCTTCATCGCCCTGGAGCACAGTCACGCGTCCTTCCAGCTGAATGCCCTTGATCTGCGCCCAGTCGCTGTAGTCTTCCTGAATGGTCGCCGCGCAACGCGCATCCAGTGCCAGATTGCGGCAATGGCGCGTGCTCGGAGAAGACAGAAAAACCAAGGAACAGCCGTCGCTGGCATAGAACACGGCCGCCGCCCACGGACCCTCGGCGCCCTGTGTGGCGAGGGTCATGACGTGATGTCCGGCGAGATAGTCCGCCACCGGCGGCGGCAGAATCAAGGGCATCAACTCAAGTTGGCTGGCGCATCGTCAAACGAAATCGCTGGCCCATCATTCGCGCTATCCTTGCCCTCATGCAGTCGCTTCAGGCGATAGGCAAATTGCGGCCGGGTCAAGCCCAGCATGCGCGCCGCGGATGACAGGTTGCCTCGCGCTTTATCTACAGCGGTTTCGAGCAGCATGGCTTCAACCTGGTCAAGCGTAAGAGAACCGTTGAAAACCGCTTCGCGCAAATCCTTGCCCGTCTCCCAGCAATTGATATCGAGCCCGCCGGTACTGTCGAGGCCAAATTCCTGCGGCTGAGCATCACTGCATCCCATGAACAGGTGATTCACCTCGATGCGGGTGCCGCTGGGTGCCAGAATCACGCCGCGCTCGACCGCGTTTTGCAATTCGCGGATGTTTCCCGGCCACGGATAACCCAACAGTGCCCGCTTTGATTTATCGGTGAATCCGCGCAGTTTCTTGCCATGAATCGCCGAATGCTTGGCGAGAAAATGCTTGGCCAGCAGCGGGATATCCTGCTTGCGCTCGCGCAACGGGGGAATGACGATCTGGTAAGCGTTGAGCCGGTAATACAAGTCGGAGCGGAAGCGCCCATCCTTGACAAGTTGCTGCAGTCCAACGTTGGTGGCCGCCACCAGGCGGACGTTGATTTTGCGGATTTTCTGGTCGCCCAGGCGTTCGATTTCACCTTCTTGCAGCACACGCAGCAATTTGGCCTGAGCGGATGCGGGCAAGTCGCCGATCTCGTCGAGAAACAGCGTGCCGCCATCGGCACGCTCGAAGCGCCCCGGACGAGACACCAGGGCGCCGGTATACGCCCCTTTCTCGACACCGAAAAGCTCGGACTCAACCAGTTCCGCCGGGATCGCCGCACAATTGACGGCGACGAAAGGTTTGCTGCAGCGAGGACTCATTTCGTGCAAGCTGCGCGCAAACACTTCCTTGCCGACACCGGTTTCGCCCAGCAACAAGACGCTGATATGACTGCCGGCCGCCTGCTTGAGCAGACCGTAGGCGGCAAGGAACCCGGGCGAGGCTCCGGTAACATCTTCCGGCAATTGATCGCGATCTCCGATGGATGAGCGTAGTTGCACCACCTGGGTTTGCAAGTCGATCAGCTGATCGGCGATCGATTCACTGCTGAAAAAACGCATTTGCTCCGCGGCGTCATCCCATTCCTCGGCGGGCTTGCCGACAATGCGACAGTTGTTGTGGCCCATCCCGGTGCACTCGACTTCCTTGTACAGAATGGTGCGACCCATGAAGGCCGAGGTGTAGCCGCAAGCGTAGCCGATCTGCGTCCAGCACACCGGATGATTGTGAATACCGTAGTGGTGGCGATGCCACTGCCCTTCCCAGGAATGCTCCCAGAGGAACTCTGCGTAAAACTTCCCGGCATGACGATCGAGTTCCAGTTCGACCGGCGTGACGCGCACGATGCCTTCCAGGGTGTGCAACTGAGGGCCGGTCATGAAAGCCTCAAGATCACTCGAATCCTCGGCTCGGGTGCGCGCCAGTTCGGCATCGCGAACACCTGACGCGTAGCCCATGCGGGTGAGCAGACCTTTGGCCCGATCCATGCCAAGGGTGTCGATCAATTCCTTGCGCAAGGTCGCCTGCGCTTCCGCATGCACCAGCAGCATGCGATGTTCGTGCAGCCAGATCTGCCCGGTCTCGGCACAAAAGTGCACGCGAGCGCGCAAATCCTCGTTGGTGCTATGTCCGACACTGCGGAGCTTGGTCATTGCCGCACTCTCACTATTCACTCCTCAACGCGCCTTTCTACGCCCAAATCCTAGGCGTCGGTTTGATCGAAGTCAAACAATCCATGTACCCACTTTTTTTGGCGCGCACCGGCAGCTTCATCGAATCATCAAATCCAGTTTCGACCGCCAAGTAATTTCACCATATGGACAACAGTCGACTCTCCTCACTTGCCCACCGTCTGTGATTTTTGATGGCTGCCAACAGCATATTTGTTGCGCCCGCAAAAATGGGCGAGTCCTCAGTTTTTGCGCGCTTCATATGCCCACACAGATCCACCTCGTCCCGCTTTTTTGCGCCGCACCAACAACAGTTGGCCCGGGAATTGCCTTGTACTCATCGCCCGGGAGAAAAACCCGGGGCCAATTTTCTTGATATCCACAACAATTACAGAAGGAGACATTCAATGAAGTTTCCAGTGCCGCACGATGTAAAAGCCAAGACGATTCCGGGGACCGAAGGCTGGGAGAGGATGTACCCGTACCAGTATCAGTTCGTCACCGACGACCCGGTGCGCAACCAGTACGAAAAGGAGACGTTCTGGTTTTACGACGGTTTGCATTACCCGGAGCCGCTTTATCCCTTCGACACCATTTGGGATGAGGCCTGGTTCCTCGCCCTGTCGCAGTTCAACAACCGCATTTTCCAGGTACCACCCGTACGTGGCGTCGACCATCGCATGATCAACGGCTATGTCTATATCTCGCCGGTACCGGTCAAGGATGGCGCCGAGATCGGCAGTCGGGTGCCCAATTTCATGGAGCGTGCCGGCCATTACTACAAGAATTGGGATGCGCTGGAGGCCAAGTGGAAGATCAAGATGGAGGCCACCATCAAGGAACTGGAAGACCTGCAGATATCCCCCCTGCCCGACCTCGAGGATATTTCGGTGGTGACCGAGGCCCTGGGTGAATCCAAGGGCTACCACTTGATCAAGAACTACGACGACTTGATCAACCTTGGTATCAAGTGCTGGCAGTACCACTTCGAGTTCCTCAATCTCGGCTATGCGGCCTACGTCTTCTTCATGGACTTCACGCAAAAGCTGTTCCCGAGCATTCCTCTGCAGCGCATCACGCAGATGATCTCGGGCATCGACGTCATCATGTACAAGCCCGATGACGAACTCAAGGAACTGGCGAAGAAAGCCATTGCGCTCGGCGTTGACAAGGCCGTGACCGGCAATCGTGACTGGGTTGCCGTCAAGGCGGCAGTGGAAAAGCAGCCCAAGGGCGCGGAATGGCTCGCGGCATTCGAGAAAGCGCGCTATCCATGGTTCAACATTTCGACCGGTACCGGTTGGTTCCACAATGATCGGAGCTGGAACGACACGCTGGATATTCCGCTGTCCGGGATCCAGACCTACATCAGCAAGCTCCACACCGGCGCCAGCATCGATAGGCCGACGGAGCAGGTTCGTGCCGAACGTGACCGCATCACCGCCGAGTACCGCGCACTGATCACCAACGAAGCCGATCTCAAGCAATTCGATGAACTGCTCGGCTGCGCCAAGACGGTGTTTCCTTACGTCGAGAACCACCTGTTCTATGTCGAGCACTGGTTCCACTCGGTGTTCTGGAACAAGATGCGCGAAGTCGCGGCGATCATGAAGAATCACGGCATGATCAACGACATCGAGGACATCTGGTACCTGCGCCGCGACGAGATCAAACAGGGTCTGTGGGATGTGGTCACCGCCTGGGCTACCGGCGTCACGCCGCGCGGCACGACAACCTGGCCGCCAGAAATCGAGTGGCGCAAGGGCGTCATGGAGAAGTTCCGTCAATGGAGCCCGCCACCCGCCATCGGCATTGCGCCGGAGGTGATCCAGGAACCCTTCACCATCGTGCTCTGGGGCGTGACCAACAAGTCGCTGGCCGACTGGTCCTCGGTTCAGGACGTCAGCGATCCGGACAGCATCACCGAGCTCAAGGGCTTTGCCGGCAGTCCGGGCATGGTCGAAGGCAGGGCGCGCGTATGCCGCAGCGCGCAGGACATCCGCGATCTGGAAGAAGGCGAGATTCTCGTGGCACCCACCACTTCGCCTTCCTGGGCGCCGGCCTTTGCCAAGATCAAGGCCTGCGTTACCGACGTCGGCGGTGTCATGAGTCATGCCGCCATCGTCTGTCGCGAGTACGGATTGCCTGCGATCGTCGGCACCGGGCACGGGACCAAGGTTATCAAGACCGGAATGATGATCAAGGTCGATGGTTCGTCAGGCGTGATTTCGATTACCCGCTGATGCTGCGCGAAGCTACCGACAATGAATAGCGTTATGGCAATTGGTGAAATGGGCAAGGAGGTCGCGATGGAAAACGCAACACCCATGGTGTGCTGGTTCGAGGAGTGCAGCAAGGACTCCGTCGATCTGGTGGGCGGCAAATGTTCCTCACTTGGGGAACTGATCAACGCTGGAGTGAGGGTACCGCCGGGCTTTGCCCTGACAACCCATGGTTTCAGGCAGTTCATGGGTGAAGCGGGGATCCAATCCAAGGTGAGCGAGTTGCTCCACGGACTTGACCATGAAGACATGGACAAGCTCGAAGAAGCTTCCCGCGTCATTCGCGAAATGATCGAATCCTGTCCAATCTCCATCGAACTTGAGGACCTGATTGCCGAGTGCTATCGAAAGTTGTCGGTACGCAGTTGTATTCCGGCGGTCCCGGTCGCGGTGCGTTCCAGCGCCACGGCCGAGGACCTGCCCGGAGCCAGTTTTGCGGGTCAGCAGGATACCTACCTGTGGATTCGCGGCATAGACGATGTGATGCATCACGTGCGGCGATGTATTTCCAGCCTTTACACCGGCCGCGCCATCGCCTACCGAATGAAAATGAACTTTCCCCACGATCAGGTGGCCATCAGCGTCGGCGTACAAAAAATGGCCAACTCGTTTACCGCCGGCGTGATGTTTACGATTCATCCCACCAATGGCGACCGCTCGGTCATCGTCATTGACTCCAACTATGGCTTCGGCGAATCCGTAGTGTCCGGCGAAGTTACGCCAGACCATTTCGTGGTGAACAAGGTCGCGCTTGACATCATGGAACGCACCATTTCGACCAAGGAGATTTGCTATACGGTCGATTTGAAGGAACAGAAATCGGTCGCGACGGAAGTCCCTCTCGAACGTCAAAACGTGCAATCAATCATTGACGACGAAATCACCGAGTTGGCATGGATGGGAAAGAAGATCGAGAAACACTATGGCCGCCCGATGGATATCGAGTGGGCGATAGACAAAGACCTTCCCGCCGGCGGCAACATTTTCATCTTGCAGGCGCGTCCGGAAACCATCTGGAGCAACAAGCAACAAACACCGGTATCCACGGGAAGCACATCGGCGATGGACTACATCGTATCGAACCTGATCGCTGGCAAGCGTCTGACTTGAGGGGAGCAGAGAAATGATCGTCAGAAACTGGATGCAAGCCAATCCCCTTATTGTCAGCAGCGACACCTTGTTGTCGGAGGCAAAGCGGATCATCACCGAGAACAATTTGCACGGACTACCGGTGGTAGACAACGGCCGGTTGCGTGGACTCATCACTCGCGCCAACTGCCTGCGCGCCGCGCATTTCGTTCTGCGCACACAGAATACCGATGAACTCAACTACTTTTCAACCCGCATCAAGGTCAGGGATCTCATGGTGCGCAATCCCGCCACTGTCGATGCCAATGACACCATGGAAGCTTGCCTGCACATGGGCCAGGAATTGGGCGTCGCGCAGTTCCCGGTAATGGACCAGGGGCAGGTCGTGGGCATGATCTCGGCCAATGAAATCTTCTCGCTCGCCGCGCACTTTCTCGGTGCCTGGGAAAAGCGCAGCGGCATCACCCTGGCGCCGATGGATTTGAAACCGGGAATGATTGGAAAGATCACCGACATTGCCGAAGCCGCCGGCGCCGAAGTTCAGGCGATATACCCGATCGGTAAGCCCGGGGAGATCAATCCGCAGGAGCGTCACATGAAGAAGGTCGTCATTCGCTTCCACGCGGAAGACGTCAAAGCCGTGGCATCCGCCCTGGAAACCGCTGGCTTCGAGGTTCTTGAATCAGTCAGCGCAGTACAGCACTCAGAACACGCCCATTCACACTAACGCTCATGGCAGAAAGTTCCACCCGCGGAAGATGAAACACGCGAAGAACACATTGAAGCCCCGCCCCCCTCACGGGGGCTACTGATCGGCTCGCTTCGCTCGAACGTCACCCTTCGCTCCGCACACCTTATTTCACACTAAACCTTCGACAACAAGGAGCATCACCCATGGATCTCAGGTATTTCATCAACCAGTGCGAGGCCGCCGACGAACTGAAGCGAGTCACCGCGGAAGTCGACTGGAACCTGGAAATTTCCCACGTTTCTAAATTGACCGAAGAGAAAAAGGGACCGGCGCTGCTGTTCGAAAACATCAAGGGCTATTCCTCACCCGTGTTCACCGGCGCCTTCGCCACCACCAAGCGCCTGGCGATCATGCTCGGCCTGCCGCACAACCTCACAATGTGTGAGTCGGCGCGGGCGTGGATGAAGAAGACCATCACCTCCGAGGGCCTGATCAAGGCCAAGGAAGTCAAGGATGGCCCGGTGCTGGAAAACATTATCAGCGGCGACAAGGTCGACCTCAATATGTTCCCGGTGCCGAAGTTCTTTCCTCTCGACGGTGGGCGCTACATCGGCACCATGGTTTTTCTGGTCCTGAGAGATCCTGAAACCGGCGAGACCAACCTTGGCACCTACCGCATGCAGATGCTCGACGACAAGTCCTGCGGCGTGCAGATCCTGCCGGGCAAGCGCGGCGAGCGCATCATGAAGAAGTACGCCAAGCTAGGCAAGAAAATGCCGGCAGCGGCGGTGATCGGCTGCGATCCGTTGATCTTCATGGCCGGCACGCTGATGCACAAGGGGGCCAACGACTTCGACATCACCGGCACGGTGCGCGGCCAGCCCGCCGAATTCCTCATGGCGCCACTGACCGGTCTGCCTATCCCTGCCGGCGCCGAGATCGTGCTGGAAGGCGAGATCGATCCCAACAACTTCCGTCCGGAAGGCCCCTTCGCCGAATACACCGGCTACTACACGGATGAGTTGCACAAGGTCATCAACAAGCCGGTGCTGGAAGTTAAACAGATACTCCATCGCAACAATCCGGTGTTGTGGGCCACCGGCCAGGGTCGCCCGGTGACCGACGTACATATGCTGCTGGCCTTCACCCGCACTGCAACACTGTGGACCGAACTCGAGCAGATGAAAATACCCGGCATTAGTTCGGTCTGCGTCATGCCGGAATCGGCGGGCCGCTTCTGGGCGGTGGTGTCGATCAAGCAGATGTATCCGGGACATCCGAACCAGGTGGCGAGCGCTGTACTGGGCAGCAACACCGGCTCCTACGGCATCAAGGGCGTGATCACGGTGGACGAAGACATCATGGCCGACGACCTGCAGCGCGTCATGTGGGCGCTGTCCTGTCGTTACGACCCGCTGCGCGGCACCGAGATTCTCAAGCGCGGCCGCTCGACCCCGCTCGACCCCGCGCTCGATCCGGATTCAAACAAGCTCATCACCTCGCGCATCATCATGGACGCCTGCATCCCGTATGAATGGAAGCAGAAGCCGGTCGAAGCGCGCATGGACGAGGAAATGCTGGCCAAGATCAAGGCCCGCTGGAACGAATACGGAATTGACTGATTAAAACCATCGTCATTCCGGGGCCGCGCAGCGGAACCCGGAATCCAGGCAGCTTCTGGATTCCCGCTTGCGCGGGAATGACGGACCTGGCGAAAGGAAGTAGGTATGGAAAAGGCAAAAGATATCAAGCTGGTCATTCTCGACGTCGATGGCGTGATGACGGACGGCCGCATCGTGATTGACGACAACGGCGTGGAGTCGCGCAACTTCGACATCAAGGACGGCATGGGCGTCGTGGTGCTGATGATGTCCGGCGTCGAGGTGGCGATCATCACTTCCAAGAAGTCCGGCGCCGTGCGGCATCGCGCCGAGGAGTTGAAGATCAAGCGCTTCCACGAGGGCATCAAGAAGAAAACCGAACCTTACGAGGAAATGCTCAAGGAGATGGGCATCACCGACGCGCAGGTCGCCTATGTCGGCGATGACCTGGTCGATCTTTCGATGATGAAGCGGGTCGGCTTGCCTATCGCGGTAGGTGATGCCGTCGCTGACGTAAAGCAACACGCGGCATATGTCACCAAGGCGCGTGGCGGCTATGGCGCCGTGCGCGAAGTCGCTGAAATGATTCTCAAGGCGCAGGACAAGTGGGACAAGATTTTGTCCAAGATCAGTTGATTTGTTTCCAATCTTCAATTGTAGGCAAGGAGCCAAACGTGTCAAAAATAAATGCACCAAAGAGCAATCGCGAGTTTATCGAGGCCTGTGTCAAAGCCGGTGATGCCGTTCGTATCAGTCAGGAAGTCGACTGGGAAAACGAAGCTGGCGCCATCGTGCGCCGCGCCTGCGAACTGGGCGCGGCAGCGCCATTCATGGAGAAAATCAAGGATTATCCGGGCTTCAGCTACTTCGGCGCCCCCTTGTCCACCTATCGCCGCATGGCGATTTCGCTGGGCATGGATCCGGCCTCGAGCCTGCCGGAAATCGGCAAGGAATACCTGAAACGCACCAACAGCGAGCCGATCGCCCCGGTAACCATCGACAGGAAAGACGCGCCCTGCAAGGAGAACATCCTCATGGGCAAGGATGTCGACCTGTGCAAGCTGCCGGTGCCGCTGGTGCATGACGGTGACGGCGGGCGCTACGTCGGTACCTGGCACGCGGTGGTAACCAAGCATCCGGTGCGTGGCGACGTCAACTGGGGCATGTATCGTCAGATGATGTTCGACGGGCGCACCATGTCCGGCGCCGTGTTTCCATTCTCCGACCTCGGCAAGCAGCTCTCCGAGTACTACCTGCCACGCGGCGAAGGCTGCCCCTTCGCCACTGCCATCGGACTCTCGCCATTGGCGGCGATGGCGGCCTGCGCACCCTCTCCGATCCCGGAACCGGAGCTCGTCGGCATGCTCTCGGGTGAGCCGGCGCGGCTGGTCAAGTGCGAGACAAATGATCTTGAAGTTCCTGCGGACGCAGAAATCATCATTGAAGGCGTGATCTGTCCCGACTACAAGGTGGAAGAAGGCCCCTTCGGCGAATACACCGGCTACCGTACCAGCCCGCGCGACTTCCGCGTGACTTTCCGGGTGGATTGCATCACCTATCGCAACAACGCCACCATGACCATCTCCAACATGGGCGTGCCGCAGGATGAGGGCCAGTTGCTGCGCTCCTTCTCGCTCGGCCTGGAACTGGAAAAGCTGCTCAGGAGCCAGGGCATCCCGATCACCGGCGTCTACATGCATCCACGCTCGACGCACCACATGATGATCGTCGGCGTGAAAGCGACCTACGCCGGTATTGCCCAGCAAATCGCGCAACTGGCCTTTGGCTCCAAGCTCGGCCCCTGGTTCCACATGGTGATGGTGGTTGACGACCAGACCGATATTTTCAATTGGGACGAGGTCTACCATGCCTTTTGCACGCGCTGCCATCCGGTCAATGGCATTCATGTTTACAAAAACACCACCGGCACGCCGCTCTACCCCTACGCCACGCCGCACGAGCGCAAATATTCTATCGGCTCCAAGGTGCTGTTTGATTGCCTGTGGCCGGTGGATTGGGACAAGACCAACGACGTACCGACGCTAGTCAGTTTCAAAAACGTCTATCCCAAGGATGTTCAGGAGAGAGTTTTGGCCAACTGGACCAGCTACGGCTATCCCGAAGTGAAATAAGGAGACGATGCGATGAACCAATGGGAAGTATTTGTAATGGACATGTCGGAACTGGCCGAAGGCAAGGACATAGAGCTCAGTATTCGTACTCTCAATCAAGGCAAGGATAAATACACTTACAAGCGTGTGAAATGCCAGGTCTCGGCCAAGCAGGACAAGTTCTCCGACGGGCTGCAAGTCCGCCTGGGACGCGGACAGCTGAATCCGGCGAAGTACTCGATCAAGGTGCTCGGCGAGATCGAGCGCTGTCCGGCGAAGTACCTTTAATCAGGGAGAAGCAAAAGCGGCGGTGGCGCCGTCGCGCCAG
>JAIPCT010000039.1 GCA_021738065.1 Burkholderiaceae bacterium | reverse complement strand
CCCGCAAACGCCCGCCCGCGGTTTGCGCGGTCTGCACTTGCAGGCGCAAGGGCGCGGGCGAAGCCGCCGCCGCCAGGCGCAGGGGACGCAGGCAAAACGCCGCACCGCCGCCCTCGCCTGCCGCGAGATGCAAGCGACGCAGGCTGTTGGCCGGCAGTTGGCCGCGCCACTGAGCATCCAGCCAGAGCAGCGTGGCCGCCACGCCGCCGCAACGCAGGGCTTCGACACCGGCCCACAGCGCATCGCGCGAGCGGCGCGGAAACACCAGGCACAGACAGTCGAGGCGAATACCGGCAGCGGCCCAGGGCGGGGCGTGCACACGATGCGGCGGCGCGATCAGTACCACCGTCCGGCCGGCGGCCGTGAGTGCGGCCAGCGCCGGCAGCAGCAGGCCGAGTTCGCCGATGCCCTCCTGCTCCCCCAGCAAATCGGTCAATGCCCCGCGCGGCCAGCCGCCGCCGGGCAGTTCGGCATCGAGCCGGGGAAAGCCGCTGGCAAAAGTCGGCGCTGGCGCCACGGCGAACGCATCGCCACGGCGGATGTCAGGACGCTCCAGCAGATGGGTGAGCGAGGAATTCATGCTGGGGAATCAAGTTGAACCACGGCGAACACGGCGCGCTCTGCATACCTGGAATTCCGCTTCGCGGGCAGGTAACGGCGCAGAGCAAAAACTTGAACGTAATTCACGGTTTTCGCCGTGTCGCCAAGTTCGCCGATGCCCTCATGCTCCGCCAGCAATTCGGTCAGTGCCCCGCGCGGCCAGCCGCCTCCGGGCAGTTCGGCATCGATCCGGAGAAAGCCGCTGGCAAAAGTCGGCGCTGGCGGCACGGCGCAGAGCAAAAGCTTGAACGTAATTCATGGTTTTCGCCGTGTCGCCGTGTTCGCCGTGGTCAACGAATTCTTGCAATTTCACAACGTCCGGCCGTCGCGGATCAGCCCCACCGCTACGCCTTCGATGGTCAGCGGCTCCTTGCGCGTATTGACCATGATGGAAGCGAAGTCGCGGTTCTCGGCGATCAGCTCGACCATGGTGCCGCGCCGCTTGAAGCGCTTGACGGTGACTTCGTCGCCGAGGCGGGCGATGACGATCTGGCCGTTGCTGGCTTCCGAGGTGCGATGCACCGCGAGCAGGTCGCCATCAAGAATGCCGGCCTCGATCATCGACAGGCCGCGCACACGCAACAGAAAATCGGCGCGCGGCGTGAACAGCGCGGGATCGATGCGGATCTGGCCGAGGCGATTCTCGATCGCCAGCAGCGGGCTGCCGGCGGCGACCGTGCCGATCAAGGGCAGGCCGAGTTGTTCCACCAGCCGGATGCCGCGCGCGGAACCGTGCTCGAGCGTGATCGCGCCTTTTTTTGCCAGTGCCTTCAAGTGATCCTCGGCGGCATTGGGCGAGGCAAAACCGAAGGCGCTGGCGATTTCGGCGCGCGTCGGCGGCACGCTGAAGACTTCCAGGCTGTTGCGAATGAAATCGAGAATCTCCCGCTGGCGGGAAGTGAGATCGTCGGCCATGGGGCAGGCTCCGGTGACTGTTCATAAACACAGTACCTGAAAATACTGCCCCGGTAAAGCAATAATTGACAGCGAACGCAAGCCCTCGTCACGGGTGCGGACATTATCCTTTGCAAATATTGGAATTAGACCCGGCCAGAGTATCCGACAATGCCGCGAACGCCCGTCTTTACTGGCTTCCAAGGCAGAACTCAAGTTGTGCCGATCGCGGCCGTTATGGAAAGGTACAACACAAATCAGGCTGCGCCGAAATCGACTATGCTCCATGCCAGTCATTCGTACCGGGCTCCCCCCACAGACATGCAAGCCAATGGAATTGATCCGAGTACCGGTTTTCTTGATCGGGACAGCTGCCTCGACCTGCTAGGTCGCCTGGCATCCAGCGCGGCGGCCAGCCGCCAGATGCTGGCGGCGCTGTGGATCGATCTGAGTCGCATGAAGCAGGTCAATGAATCCTTTGGCCATTTGGGCGGCGACATGGTCATCGCCCAGATCGCCCAGCGCCTGCGCGAGAAATCCGCCGGACGGGGCGAATGGTGTCGCATGGGCGGCGACGAGTTTGTCTGCCTGATCCCCCATTGCGATGCGGAACATGCCCGACAACTGGCGCAGGACCTGTTGCAGACCATTGAAGCGCCGATACGCTTCGGCGAGATATTTCTTCATCCTTCGGCCAGTATCGGCGTGGCCATTCTCGAAGCCGATGAAGACCCGTTTGTCTTTCTTGAACGCGCCGACCGGGCCATGGGCACGGCCAGGCGCCAGGGTGGCGGACGCGCCGTGGCCTCGGGCGAGGAACCGCTGCCGGGGCGCCTCGGCGTCCTGCTCGCGCGCGAGGAACTGCGGATCGAGAACCAGTTGCATCTGGCACTCGAGAATGGCGGCCTGAGCCTGCACTACCAGCCGATCGTCGGCTTCGACGGCCGCATCGAGGCGGTCGAGGCGCTGATGCGCTGCACGGTCGACAATGAGCACATCCCTCCGGGCAAGCTGATTCCGGTTGCCGAGAAAACCGGCCTGATCACCCGCCTCGGCGAATGGAGCCTGCTTGCCGGCGCGCGCCATGCAAGCCATCTGAACAATGCCGGATATCGCACCAAAGTGGCGATCAATGTCTCCCGGGCACAACTGAGCTCGGCCAAATTCGGCCAGGCGCTGCATGCCGCGTTGCTGTGCGCCAATGTCAGCCCGGAGTTGATTGAACTGGAGCTGACCGAATCGCTGTTCATGGATATTTCGGAAACCGTGCAGGCCAATTTGCACACCGCGCGAACCGCCGGTGTCGGCCTGGCCATCGACGATTTTGGCACCGGCTATTCCTGCCTGGCCAACCTGAAGGACATCCCGGCCACCAAACTCAAGCTCGACCGCGCCTTTGTGATTGTGCTGCCCCATGATCGCCGCGCCTTTGCCGTGGTCAAGGTCATGACCCAACTCGGCCGCGAACTGGGCATGACCGTGGTGGCCGAGGGCGTCGAGGAGCAGGCGCAGCTCGACGCCCTGCGAGAAGCCGGTGTCGATGCCATCCAGGGATACATTCATGCCCGCCCCATGCCCGAGGATGCGCTGCTGGAGTGGTTCAGGAAAAGGAGTGCCGCATGACAGAAACCACCGAGACGCCGTCCACTTCTCCTTTCGATGCAATGCTCGAGGGTTCGCTCAAGGACATCGGCATTCCGCCGCGACCGCTCATACTCGAGCGCATTTCCCATGAGATGCTGCAGCCGGAGCCCGACTACAAGCGCCTGTCCAGCGTCATCAGTGCCGACGTCAGCCTTTCCGCCAGCCTGATCAAGACCGCCAACTCACCCTTTTTCGGCTATCGCGGCCGGGTGCGCTCGATCAGCGAGGCCCTGATGATGCTCGGTCTCGACGTCGCGAGCCGGGCGATCGCCGGCATCATCCTGCGCCAGGCATTTCCGGCGTCGCCGCACTTCGTGCGCTTCTGGGATTCCTCGGCCCGCATCGCGCGCCTGTCCGGCTGGCTCACCCAGTATCTGGGCAACCACAAGTTGCGGCCGGACGACGCCTATACCTTCGGGCTGTTTCGCGACTGCGGCATTCCGATACTGCATCTGCGCTTTCCCGACTACCCGACAGTGCTGGCCCAGGCCAATGAAGAAGCGCGGCTCGGTTTCACCGCCGTCGAGGATGCGAAACTGCCCACCAATCACGCCATGGTCGGCTGCCTGCTGGCACAAAGCTGGTGGCTGCCGGAAGAACTCTGCCTTGCCATCCGCCACCACCACGATGCGACGGTTATCGAAATGCCCGCCTTCACGCCGCCGCCCACCAGCCGCTACCGAATCGCCATGGCCCAGTTCGCCGAGTATCTGTTGCAGCGGCATACCGGGCTCAGCCATACCTGCGAATGGGAAAAGCTCGGCACGGCCTGCCTGCGGCTGCTGAACATCGCCGAAGACGAAGTCGACGGCATCCTCGCCGCCGCAGTGCCCGTCATCGAAGCCGAGGAATAGTACCCGACGCGGCGCAAGCGCTTTCGTGGCAGCCGCAAGCCATGGTTTTATAGGATAATCCGCTCTGGTCGTCGGGAGAGCGTGGCACGTTTCCCTCCGTCACCGCCGAAGGCGCAACCCCCAGGAACCGCTCAGGCAAAAGGACCGACGACGCCGTACAAATCTGGAGAGTGGCAGCTCATTGCGACAGCGTGAAGCCTGCCCGCCGACGGAGTAAATCTCTCAGGCGCCAAGGACAGATGGGGATGTGACGGAACCCCGTCGCGCTCATTTTCGTTTTCTGTCCGAGGATCGCCATGCCGCTACGCACTCCCTTCCACGATTCCCACCTCGCCGCGGGCGCCAGGATGGTCGATTTCTCCGGCTGGGAGATGCCCATCAACTACGGCTCGCAGATCGAGGAACACCACGCCGTGCGCACCGACGCCGGCATGTTCGATGTATCCCACATGTGCGCGCTGGATCTCACCGGCATTGATGCTCGCGCCTACCTGCGCCATCTGCTGGCCAACGATGTGGCCAAGCTCGCCACGCCGGGCAAGGCGCTGTATTCCTGCATGCTCAACACCGAGGCCGGCGTCATCGACGACCTGATTGTGTACTTCTTCACCCCCGAGCATTACCGCATCGTGGTGAATGCCGGCACGGCCGAGAAAGACATCGCCTGGATGCAGATGCAACTCAAGGGCTTCCGCGCTGAACTGGCCGAGCGCCGCGGCGGCAGCCACGCCGTGGCGATGCTTGCCGTGCAGGGCCCCAAGGCGCGCGAGCGCTTCTGGGCCGCCTTTCCCGACAGCCGTGCCGTGTCGGAGCCGCTGGGTATTTTTCAGGGCGTCGAATTCGCGTCCACCGGCGGCGACTGGCTGATCGCCCGCACCGGCTACACCGGCGAGGACGGCTTCGAAATCACCCTGCCGTCAGGCGAAGCCGCAGCAACCTGGCAAAAACTGGTGGCCGCCGGCATCCGCCCCTGCGGCCTCGGCGCGCGCGACACGCTGCGCCTCGAAGCCGGCATGAATCTCTACAGCCAGGACATGGACGAAAGCGTCTCGCCCTACGAAGCCGGACTGAAATGGACGGTCGACCTGAAAGACGCCGCACGCGACTTCGTCGGAAAGTCGGCGCTGGCGACACGGCGGCTGAGCGTGCAATTCGTCGGCCTGCTGCTGCTTGAGCGCGGCGTGTTGCGCGCGCACCAGAAAGTCATCACGCCGCAGGGCGTGGGCGAGACCACCAGCGGCAGTTTTTCACCCACCCTGAACCAGTCCATCGCCCTGGCGCGTCTGCCGCTTGATGTCGCCATCGGCAGCGAAGTCGAAGTCGAGATTCGCGACAAACGCCTCAAGGCGCGCGTCGTCAAACCCACGTTTGTACGTAATGGCAAAAGCCTGATTTAGCCGCAGAGGACACATCCTTCGACAAGCTCAGGATCAGCGGAAATGCACCAAGACCGCTCATGGTGAGCCTGTCGAATCATGTGTTCTCCGCGAACTCTGTGGCCCATGATTTTTCCTGGAGATTGATATGAACACACCCACCAACCTGAAATACGCCGCCTCCCACGAATGGGCAAAACTTGAGGACGACGGCAGCGTCACCATCGGCATCAGCGATCACGCCCAGGAAGCCCTCGGCGACATCGTGTTTCTCGATCTGCCGGCGCTCGGCCGTGAACTCAAGGCCGGCGAGGAATGTGCCGTGGTCGAATCGGTCAAGGCCGCGTCCGATATCTACAGCCCGGTTTCCGGTGAAGTGACGGAGATCAATCAAGCCGCGATCGACGCGCCGGAATCGATCAATGCCGACGCCTATGCAAACTGGCTGTTCCGCGTCAAACCCGCCGATACCGCCAAATGCAGCAGCGAACTCGCGGCGCTGCTCGATTCCACCGCCTACGCCGCGACGCTGTAAGTCCAAATCCTCACCACAGAGACACAGAGGCACAGAGAAAAGCCAATCAAAAAAAGCAGGTTCTAGCTTTTGCAATTCTCTGCGCTTCCTCTGTGTCTCTGTGTCTCTGTGGTTCAACCGACTTTTTGTATTCACGCCTATCGCCATGCACGCTGAAAATCTTTCGACTCCGCTGACCGAACTCGAACACCGCGACGAGTTTGTCGGCCGCCACATCGGCCCCAACGAGCGCGCCATCGGCGGCATGCTTGCCGCCATCGGCACCGCCTCGCTCCACACGCTGATCAGCGAGACGGTGCCGGCCAGCATCCGCTCGCAAAAGCCGCTCGGCTTGCCGCCGCCGATGACGGAGCACGCCGCACTGGCCGCCCTGAAAACCATCGCGGCAAAAAACCTGGTGAAGAAATCGCTGATCGGCCAGGGCTACTACGGCACGCACACGCCGCCGGTGATCCTGCGCAACCTGTTCGAGAATCCCGGCTGGTACACGGCCTACACGCCCTACCAGGCCGAAATCGCCCAGGGCCGACTGGAAGCGCTGCTGAACTATCAGCAGATGGTGGTCGACCTCACCGGCATGGAAATCGCCAACGCCTCGCTGCTCGATGAAGCCACTGCCGCCGCCGAAGCCATGGCCATGGCGCGGCGTCTGTCCAAGGCCAAGGGCAATGCGTTCTTCGTCGATGAGGCAAGCTTTCCGCAGACCATCGACGTGCTGAAAACCCGCGCCGCGTATTTCGGTTTCGATCTGGTGTTCGGCCGTCCCGACGACGTCGCCCGCCTGGTCGACGCCCATGAAATGTTCGGCGCCCTGCTGCACTATCCCAACGCGCGCGGCGAGATCGCCGATCTGACCATCCCCATCGCCACGCTCAAGGGCAAGGGCGCGGTGGTGGCCGTGGCGACCGACCTGATGGCGCTGGCGCTGCTCAAACCGCCCGGCGAAATGGGCGCCGACATCGCGCTCGGGTCCTCGCAGCGCTTTGGCGTGCCGCTGGGTTTCGGCGGTCCGCACGCGGCCTTCTTTGCCACGCGTGAAGCGCACGTACGCTCGATGCCGGGCCGCATCATCGGCGTCTCGAAGGATGCGCGCGGCAAGAATGCCTACCGCATGGCGCTGCAAACCCGCGAGCAGCATATCCGGCGCGAGAAGGCCAATTCCAACATCTGCACCTCGCAAGTTCTGCTTGCCAACATGGCCGGCATGTACGCGGTCTGGCACGGCCCCGAAGGCCTGCGCCGCATCGCGTCGCGCATTCACCGGCTGACAGCGCTGCTGGCCGGCGGACTGGGCATCGACGGCCGCGACTTCTTCGACAGCTTCGAGGTAAAAGTTATGCGAAGCGGTATCCCCGGGGACGGCGCTGGGGCTTTGCACGCTCGGGATTCCGCTTCGCGGGCGAGCGAGACGGCGAAAATTCACGCCGCAGCCGTTGCCGCCGGTTTCAATCTGCGTCGCGTCGATGAGGAAACCATCGGCATCAGCCTCGACGAAACCACCACGCGTGATGATGTCGCCGCGCTGCTGCAACTCTTCGGCAAAGCGGCGGACCATGCCGCGCCGATCGAGGCGCTGGACGCGGCGCGGCCCTGCGCGATTCCCACCTCGCTGCAACGCCGCTCGCCGATACTCGGCCATCCGGTGTTCAACACGCACCACACCGAGCACGGCATGCTGCGTTACCTCAAGCGCCTGCAAAACCGCGATCTGGCGCTGGATCATTCGATGATTCCGCTCGGCTCCTGCACCATGAAACTCAATGCCGCCGCCGAGATGATTCCGGTCTCCTGGCCCGAGTTTTCGCAGATCCATCCTTTCGCGCCGCTGGATCAGGCGCAGGGCTATCTGGAACTGATCAAGGGTCTGGAAAACCAGTTGCAGGCGATCACCGGCTTCGATGCCGTCTGCATGCAGCCCAACTCGGGCGCGCAAGGCGAATACGCCGGGCTGGTCGCCATCCGCCGCTATCAGGCCGCCAACGACCAGGGACAGCGCAATGTCTGCCTGATACCCAAATCGGCCCACGGCACCAATCCGGCCACCGCGCAGATGTGCGGCCTCGACGTGGTGGTCGTGGCCTGCGACGACAGCGGCAACATCGACATCGCCGACCTGCGGGCCAAGGCGGAACAGCATGCCGCCAAGCTGTCCTGCCTGATGATCACCTACCCCTCGACGCATGGCGTTTTCGAGGAGGGCGTCAAGGATATCTGCGCCATCGTCCATAGCCACGGCGGCCAGGTGTACATGGACGGCGCCAATCTCAATGCCCAGGTCGGGCTGTGCCGCCCCGCCGACATCGGCGCCGACGTGTCGCACATCAACCTGCACAAGACCTTCGCCATCCCCCACGGTGGCGGCGGACCGGGCATGGGGCCGATCGGCCTCAAGAGCCATCTCGCGCCCTTCATGGCCAACCACGCCGTGCAAAACGTCGCCGGCCCGCACGCCGGACAAGGCGCGGTCTCGGCCGCGCCCTGGGGCTCGGCTTCGATCCTGCCGATCTCCTGGATGTACATCACGCTGATGGGCGGCAGCGGCCTCACGCGCGCCACCGAGATCGCCATCCTCAACGCCAACTACGTCGCGGCGCGCCTCAAGGATCACTACCCGGTGCTCTACACGGGCAAACACGGGCGCGTCGCCCATGAGTGCATTCTCGACATTCGTGCCATCAAGACGGCCACCGGCATCGCCGAAATCGACATCGCCAAGCGCCTGATGGACTACGGCTTCCACGCGCCGACGGTGAGCTTTCCGGTGGCCGGCACGCTGATGGTGGAGCCGACCGAGTCGGAAGACAAGGCCGAGCTCGACCGCTTCTGCGCCGCGATGGTTGCCATCCGCGATGAAATTCGCAACATTGAACAGGGCAAATGGACGCTGGAAGCCAGCCCCCTGAAAAACGCGCCACACACCGAGGCCGATCTGATCGGTGAATGGACGCGGCTGTACTCGCGCGAGCAGGCTGTGTTTCCGCTGCCCTGGGTGGCCGAGAACAAGTTCTGGCCTTATGTGAATCGCATCGATGACGTGCATGGCGATCGCAATCTGTACTGCGCCTGCGTACCGATGGAGGACTACGCCGCAGGGTGACGAGAAAGGGAGCCACGTCGCTGGTATTGCGAGCCGCGGCGTGATATTCTTACCGCATTGATATCGATACAAATGAGGTAAGACAATGACCCCGACTGCCACTTTGTCAAGCAAGTACCAGATTTCCGTCCCCAAGGCGATTCGCGACGATCTGCACTGGCAAGCCGGACAGGAATTCGTTTTCATTCCCAAGGGCAAGGGCGTGTTGCTCATGCCCGTTCCCGATCTGAAGCAACTCGTCGGCATTGCCCGTGGCGCAAAAACCGACGGCTATCGAGACCGCAAGGATCGCTATTGATGCGCGTCATTGACACTTCCGTCTGGATCGAATGGCTGATCGACAGCCCCTTGGGCAAGAAGCTGGCGCGGGAGATTCCGGACCGGGCAGAATGCATCGTGCCCACCATCGTGCAGCTGGAACTGGCGAAATGGTTGACTCGGGAAGTCGGCGAAGACCAGGCGGACCAGATGATTGCTTTTACACAGAAATGCGTCGTGGCACCGCTTGATACTCGCATCGCCTTGCTTGCCGCCGACCTGCATCGCCAATACAAGTTGGCGACAGCCGACGCCGTGGTGTATGCCACGGCACGCGAATTCGGAGCCGATTTGCTGACCTGTGACGCACACTTCCAAAAACTGCCGGGCGTCATCATCGTGAAAAAGAGCGGCAGTTGAAGCGCCGGCGGTTCACACTTACGCAAGGAAACAGAAAACCATGACCCAATATCTCGTACTCACCGTGATCGGCGACGACCGCCCCGGCCTGGTCGGCGAGCTCTCGTCTGCCATTAGCAGCCATCAGGGCAGCTGGCTCGAATCCTCGATGGCGCAACTGGCGGGCAAGTTCGCCGGCATCGTCGAAGTGGCGGTCGATGCGGCGAATGCCGCCGCGCTCAGCGATGCGCTCGGCAAATTGAAGGGACTCAAGGTCAGCATCGAAGCGGCGGCGGGCGCGAAATCGGCGCAGACCGGGGCTGCCAATACGCGGCGGCTCAAGTTGGCGCTGGTCGGTCACGACCGCATCGGCATCGTGCGCGAAGTTTCGCTGGTGCTGGCCAACCACGCGGTCAATGTCGAAAGCCTGGAAACCCATACCTCCAGCGCGCCGATGTCGGCGGCAGTACTGTTTCACGCCGTGGCCGAACTCACCGCCGCACCGGGTCTCGATGCCGGCGCCCTGACGCAGGAACTGGAACGCATTTCCAACGATCTGATGGTCGACATCACCCTCGACGAAACCATAAGATCATGAGCGCCGTCCGCAGGGCCGTCCCAAGGACGGCGTAGTCAACAACATGGAGCGAGCACCGCTCGCGAACCACAATCACCCCCTTCCCAGGGAAGGGGGACGGGGGAAAGGTCAAATGAGTTACACATTGCACATCGGCAACAAGAACTATTCCTCATGGTCGCTGCGCCCCTGGGTGTTGCTGCAGGCCTGCGGCATTGCCTTCACGGAAGCCTTGCATCGCTTCGGCGACGACTTTGCGGCGCATGCCCGCACATTCACGCCGACCGGCAAGGTGCCCTGCCTGGTCGATGGCGATACCGTCGTCTGGGATTCGCTGGCCATCGCCGAGTATCTCGCCGAGCGCCATCCCGGCGTCTGGCCGGCCGCCGCCGCTGCCCGCGCCTGGGCGCGCTGCGCCGCCGCCGAAATGCATTCGAGCTTCGGCAATCTGCGCAATGACCACGGCATGAACATCGGCGTGCGCGTCACTGTAAACAAACGCTCGCCCGCGCTGCTGGCCGACATCGCGCGCGTCGAAGCCTTGTGGAACGAAGGCCTCGCGCGCTTCGGCGGCCCCTTCCTCGGCGGCGCCGAATTCACTGCCGTCGACGCGTTTTACGCACCGGTGGTATTCCGCTTCCAGACCTTCGGCGTCCCGCTTACGGGCGCGGCCGCGAACTATCAGCAGACCCTGCTCGCCCATCCCGCCATGCAAGCCTGGCAGACTGCGGCGCTGGCCGAGGATTTTCGCGACTTGCCGCACGACGCCGAGCTGCCGCTGGCAGGCACCGTTACGGCGGACCTGCGGGTGCCGGCCCGTTGAAGACGCCCGAATTGCTGGCCCCGGCCGGCTCGCTGGCAATGGCGCGCACCGCGCTGGATTTCGGCGCCACCGCGATCTATGCCGGGCAGCCGCGCTACAGCCTGCGCGTGCGCAACAACGATTTCGGCAAACAGGAAAACCTCGCCGAGGGCATCCGCGACACCCAGGCGCGCGGCGGCAAGTTCTATCTGGTCAGCAACATCCTGCCGCACAACGCCAAGCTCAAGACCTATCTCGACGACATGGCGCCGGTCATCGCGCTGAAGCCCGATGCCCTGATCATGGCCGACCCCGGCCTGATGATGATGATCCGCGAACGCTGGCCGGAGATGCCGATTCACCTCTCGGTGCAGGCCAACACGGTGAATCACGCGGCGGTGAAGTTCTGGCGCAGCACCGGCGTCTCGCGCGTGATCCTCTCGCGCGAACTTTCGCTCGACGAAGTGGCCGAGATCCGCCAGGAATGCCCGGATACCGAACTCGAAGTCTTCGTCCATGGCGCGCTGTGCATCGCCTACTCGGGGCGCTGCCTGCTCTCCGGCTATTTCAATCATCGCGACCCCAACCAGGGCAGCTGCACCAACTCCTGCCGCTGGGACTACAAGGTGCACGAAGGCAGCGAAGACGCCGCCGGCGATGTCGGGCTGACTCACCCGCGCCCCGTCGCCGTTGCGCCAGCGCCGACTTTTGCCGGCGCGGCGAAACCGAGCACCCTGCGCCGCCCCGGCGCCACCTGGCTGCTGGAAGAGAAAGAGCGCCCCGGCGAATACATGCCGATCGAGGAAGACGAACACGGCAGCTACATCCTCAACTCGAAAGACCTGCGCGCCATCGAATACGTCGCCCAGCTCACCGCACTCGGCATCGACTCGCTGAAGATCGAGGGCCGCACCAAGTCGCCCTACTACGTCGCCCGCACCTGCCAGAGCTACGCCCAAGCCATAGCCGACGCCGTCGCCGGACGGCCCTTCGACGCGCAGCTGATCGGCCAGCTCGAAGGGCTCGCCAATCGCGGCTACACCGCCGGCTTCTACGACCGCCATCCCGATCGCGACTATCAGAACTACCTCTCGGGCAGTTCCGAATCCAGCCGCAGCCTGTATGTCGGCGACGTGCTCGGCTACGACGCCGAGGGCCGCGCCGAAATCAATGTGAAGAACCGCTTCAGCGTCGGTGACCGCATCGAGATCATCCGCCCGGCAGGCAATTTCGATGTTGTCATCGACGCCATGCACGACAAGGACGGCAAGCCCGTCAGCGTCGCGCCCGGCAGCGGCCATCGCATGCGCATCGCCCTGCCGCCGGGATGCGAAGGCGCCTTCGTCGCACGCTATGTCTGAGGTGTCGACATCAGGCGTTCGCATTTGACGCGCATGAGCCGTGCGCGTAAACTCTGCGCACCAATTACGCGGAGCCAAGCCATGAGCACCATCGCCAAGAAAGCCGCCAACCTGACAGTCCGCGCCGACCTGCTGGAAGAGGCCCGCGCGCGCAAGATCAACCTGTCGCAGACGCTGGAAGTTGCGCTCACCGCGGAACTCAAGCGGCAGCGTGAAGCCGAATGGCTGGCGCAGAACAAGGAAGCCATTGAAGCCTACAACCGCGAGATTGCCGAACATGGCCTCTGGAGCGATGGCCTGAGACAGTTCTGATGCCACAGTTCGATGTCTATCCCAACCCCAATCCGGCCAGCCGAACCCGCGTGCCGTATCTCGTCGCCTTGCCGAGCGATTTGCTAGGCTCGTTCGATGCAACCGTGGTTGCGCCCTTGCGCCTCAAGGCCGACCGCGACGCAATTCCTGTCCTGCGCCTGAATCCAATCCTGCGCATCGGCGGCAAGGAATATTTTCTGCGTCCCCAGGAACTGGCCGCCATAGCCACGCGCAGCCTGAAAAAACCTGTCACCAACCTTTCCCGCCAGCGCGACGAAATCCTCGCCGCACTGGATTTCCTGTTCACCGGCTTCTAAGCCACCCACTACAGAAAACACCATGGCCCAATACGTCTTCACCATGAACCGCGTCGGCAAGATCGTGCCGCCGAAGCGCCAGATCCTCAAGGACATCTCCCTCAGCTTTTTCCCCGGCGCCAAGATCGGCTTGCTCGGCCTCAACGGCTCGGGCAAATCCACCGTGCTGCGCATCATGGCCGGGCTCGACACCGACATCATCGGCGAAGCGACGCCGATGCCCAACCTCAGCATCGGCTACCTGCCGCAGGAGCCGCAGCTCGACCCGGACAAGACCGTGCGCGAGGAAGTCGAATCCGGCATGGGCGAAGTGATGGAAGCCCAGGCCAAGCTCGAAGCCGTGTACGCCGCCTACGCCGAAGAGAATGCCGACTTCGACAAACTGGCCGAAGAACAGGCGCGGCTCGAAGCCATCATCGCCACCTCGGGCAGCGACACCGAACACCAGTTGGATCTCGCCGCCGACGCCCTGCGCCTGCCGCCCTGGGATGCCAGCATCAAGACGCTATCAGGTGGCGAAAAACGCCGCGTCGCTCTGTGCAAGCTCTTGCTCTCGCGCCCCGACATGCTGCTGCTCGACGAGCCGACCAACCACCTCGACGCCGAATCGGTGGAGTGGCTGGAGCAGTTCCTCACCCGCTTCCCCGGCACCGTGGTCGCCGTCACCCACGACCGCTACTTCCTCGACAACGCCGCGGAGTGGATCCTCGAACTCGACCGCGGCCACGGCATCCCGTGGAAGGGCAATTATTCCAACTGGCTGGAACAGAAGGAAGCGCGGCTGGAGACCGAAGCCAAGCAGGAAGACGCCCACATGAAGGCCATGAAGCAGGAACTCGAATGGGTGCGCAGCAACCCCAAGGCCCGCCAGGCCAAGAGCAAGGCGCGCCTGGCCCGCTTCAACGAAATGTCGGAAACCGATTACCAGAAGCGCAACGAAACCCACGAACTCTTCATCCCCGTCGCCGAGCGCCTCGGCGACAAGGTGATCGAGTTCCATGAGGTCAGCAAGGGCTTCGGCGACCGCCTGCTGATCGACAAGCTGTCATTCACCGTGCCGCCCGGAGCGATCGTCGGCATCATCGGCCCCAACGGTGCCGGCAAATCGACGCTGTTCAAGATGCTCACCGGACAGCAGCAGCCGGACAGCGGCGAAGTGGTGGTCGGCCCGACGGTGAAGATTTCCTACGTCGACCAGAGCCGCGATTGCCTCGACGGCAGCAAGACCGTGTTCGAGGAACTCGCCGACGGCGCCGACATCATCACCATCGGCAAGCTGGAAATCGGCAGCCGCGCCTACATCGGCCGCTTCAACTTCAAGGGCGGCGACCAGCAGAAGAACGTCGGCAACCTTTCCGGCGGCGAACGCGGCCGTCTGCACCTGGCCAAAACCCTGATGACCGGCGGCAACGTGCTGCTGCTCGACGAACCCTCGAACGACCTCGACGTCGAAACCCTGCGCGCGCTCGAAGACGCCCTGCTCGAATTCGCCGGCTGCGCCATGATCATCAGCCACGACCGCTGGTTTCTCGACCGCATCTGCACCCACATCCTCGCCTGCGAGGGCGAATCGCAATGGAGCTTCTTCGCCGGCAACTACCACGAGTACGAGGAAGACAAGAAGAAGCGCCTCGGCGAGGAAGGCGCCAAGCCGAAGCGGATTCGCTACAAGCCGATCACGCGCTAGTTCTCCAGCATGTTCTACCTCGACCTGTTCGCCGCGCTGGACCAGCACAAAGTTGATTACCTGTTGATCGGCGGCCTGGCGCTGAACATCTACGGGGTCGAGCGCGCAACCATGGATGTTGACCTGATGATCGCCCTCGACCAGGCCAACGTCTTGCGTTTCATCGACGCGGCCGAGGCGCTTGGCCTGACGCCTGTCGCCCCTGTTGCTATCGGCGAACTGGCGGACGAGCAGAAGCGCCGCTCCTGGATCCAGGAGCGTCACATGCGCGCCTTCGCCTTGTACAGCAAGGATGCCGGCAAGCCCACGGTAGACATCCTGATTGCGTCCGCCATCGACTTCGCCGCCGCCTTTTCGCGCAAGCTGGTAAAGCAGGTCGGCACCCTGCCCGTTTGTCTGGCATCGGTCGACGACTTGCTGGAGCTCAAGCGCCAGGCCGGCCGCAAGCAGGATCTGGCCGACATCGAAGCACTGCAGCGCCTGCGGCAACTGGGTCGCGCATGAACGAGAAAATCGAGTTCGACTACCACCGCACGGACGAGCAACTGCTTGCCTACAGCAGCCTGCCGGTACTGGATCGCCTGCAATGGCTGGATGAAGTGCGGCAGTTCACGCTGATGCTGCGCGAGGCACCCACGGTAGTTAAGGAAGCTTCCCGCGGGGACGCATCGCACTGGCGGGACGGCAATAGCCGATCCTGAACGCAGACGGCAGACCTCACACCATGGCCTGGCAGACCACATTCGAGATTCGCAGCCGCGGTCGCGGCACGCAGGAGATCACGCAAGAAATCTCCGGCGTGGCGGCCGCTTCGGGCATCGCCTGCGGCGTGGTGCATGTCTTCGTCCAGCACACCAGTTGCTCGCTGATGCTCTGCGAGAACGCCGACCCGTCGGTGCGCGTCGACCCCGAAACCCTGGCCCGACGCTGGGCGCCCGACGGCGACCCGGCCTCCCGCCACAACAACGAAGGCGACGACGACATGCCCGCCCACGCCCGCAGCATCCTCGCCGGCACCTCCGTCTCGGTGCCGCTCGCCAACGGCCGGCTGCTGCTCGGCACCTGGCAGGGCATCTACCTCTGGGAACACCGCGCCGACCCGCAACTGCGACATATCGTGGTGACTGTTACCGGCTAGACAACATGCCGCTGCCGCGACGGCCGACGTTGAAAGTCGGCGCTGGCAACACGGCGACTGCCGTTGCGGTATTGCTCCCGCGTCAAGGGTACAGCCGTGCCGCGGCTTGCCATGAGCATTAATCGAGATTATTCTCGCCGGCACTCGTTCGGAATTTGTCACCGCACGGGAAGGATCTCTGTGTCCCACCAGCACGTTCGCAAAACCTCTGATTGAACAACTAAATATCAATTGTCTCTGACCATTTTTTTGATCGTCATTTTTTTCGGTAGCCAACCAGGTTGATTCAATTTCAGAATACACAAGGGGATACCAATGTTTGAATTGCTGAGCCTTATATTCCAAAACGTTCATTTGTGGGAAGTGACTCTATTGGTAGTTGTCGTTTGGGCTGGGCGACACCCGGAGCATTTGAAGCTGATTCAATCAATAAAGATTGGCGACATGGAGATAAAGCTCAAACAACTCGAGGCACAGGTCTCCAACAGCAAAACAGAAATGCAGGAGCAGATTCATGAGCTTGAGCAAGAAATTGAAGGTGAAAAAAGACTGTTTGGAGATTTACTCCAAGGGTTCGACGTTCATTCGCCGTTGCATGAACTAGCAAAGACGAGAGATCTGTTGAAATCAAATGCACGCACGCTTAGCGATTTTGAGAATTTGGGCAGTTACCTTGAGAAAGGTGCAAGCGCCGAAGAACTCTATGCGGCCGCTGTTACGCTGCGCGAACGGAGGCCAACCCAATTATTCGACAAGCTTGTTCAGTGCCTGCAACGACTTTCTTCTGACGAGAACTTCTCAGGAATCAGATTGAACACTGTGTGGACTTTGACAAGCGCTGTTCACCTTATGTTGATCTCGGCGATTCGTGACGGAGTGGAGCCCTCAATCTCTTCGTCTAGCCTTCGTGAAGCGAAACAAGTTCTCTCAATACTCGAACAGCACCCGCGAGTCCAAACAGACCGTCCCGACAAACCGGAAAAAGGTATTCGTGGCCCCATCAAGCACGCAATTTCGTGGATTGAGAAGGGACTGAATTGAAGGGGGTTCGCGAACAGGTCAGAGTAATTTGAAAAGTCGGCGCTGGCGAAACGGCGACAGAATCAGCGAAGCCTTGGATTCCTGCTTTGCCACCCCGCGCAGCGGAATCCAAGGCAAGCAGCGCCGCCGGAATGAATCAGGGAGACGAGTATGGTCATCTCCAAAGACAGCGATCCCAACGACCCTTTCGACCTGCAGCGCTTCCTGAGCGCGCAGCAAGGCATCATTGTGGGCGCGCTGCGCGAACTGCGCGCCGGGCGCAAAACTTCGCACTGGATGTGGTTCGTGTTTCCGCAGTTGGCCGGCCTGGGCAGCAGCGGCATGGCGCGGCGCTATGCGATCGGGAGCCTGGCCGAGGCGGAGGCCTACCTGCGGCATCCGCTGCTCGGTGCCCGGCTGCTGGCGTGCACGCAGGCGGTGAATAGCGTGACGGGCCGCACGGCGCATGAGATTTTCGGCGCGCCGGACGACATCAAGTTCCGCTCGTCGATGACCCTGTTTGAGCGTGTGCCCGGCACGGAGGCTGCCTTCTCCGTGGCGCTCGACACCTTCTACGCCGGCCGGCGCGACAGCGCCACGCTCGGACTGCTGGACACGGAAACCAGGGCGCCCGGAAGCTAGCGAGCCGGCCCCTCTGAACTTGAAACTACCGTTCGGGCTGAGCTTGTCGAAGCCCGGAATACCCTTCGACAAGCTCAGGGCGAACGTTCAAGTGGATTACAGCCGACTCAATAGCGAGCCAACCGCGTGCCGCCCCGCATCGAGCCGGGCCGGCTTGCCCGGCGGGAGCGCGCCGACACCGGATTCGCGGCGGCAAGGCAGGCCCGGAGCTTCCGCCGCCATGCCTGGCGCTCGCTGGCATGAGGGCGCGGGTTTACAATGCGGGTCTCACCTGATCGATGCGCCATGACGACCCACCCCAATCCGCTTGAACTGCTGGCCCCGGCCAGAAACGCCGAGATCGGCATCGAGGCGATCCGCCACGGTGCCGATGCGGTGTATATCGGCGGGCCGGCGTTCGGCGCGCGCCACGACGCGGGCAACAGCGTGGCGGAGATCGAGCGCCTGGTGCGGTACGCGCAGCGCTTTCACGCCAGAATCTTCATCACGCTCAACACCATCCTGCGCGACGACGAACTGGAAGGCGCGCGACGCATGGCCTGGCAGGTGTATGAGGCCGGCGCCGATGCGCTGATCGTGCAGGACATGGGGCTGCTGCAACTCGACCTGCCGCCGATCCAGTTGCATGCCTCGACGCAGACCGACATCCGCACGCCGGAGAAGGCGAAGTTCCTGGCCGACGCGGGCTTTTCGCAAATCGTCCTGGCGCGCGAGCTGTCGCTGCCGGAGATCAACGCGATCCAGGCGAAAGTCGGCGCCGGCGAGACGGCGAACGGCGTGGCAAACCCGGCGCCCATCCTCGAATTCTTCATCCACGGCGCGCTGTGCGTGGCCTTTTCCGGCCAGTGCTACATCAGTCACGCCCACACCGGGCGCAGCGCCAATCGCGGCGAGTGCTCGCAGGCCTGCCGCCTGCCCTACAAGCTGGAAGACAAACAGGGTCGCATCGTGGCTTTCGACAAGCACCTGCTGTCGATGAAGGACAACGACCAGAGCGCCAACCTGCGCGCCCTGGCCGATGCCGGTATCCGCTCGTTCAAGATCGAGGGCCGGCTGAAGGACATGGCCTACGTCAAGAACGCCACCGCGCATTACCGGCAGCTGCTCGACCGCATCTTCGAAGCAGCGCCGCAGTATTCGCGCGCTTCGTCGGGGCGCAGCAGCCATACCTTTATGCCGCGCCCGGAAAAGAGCTTCAATCGCGGCGCCACCGATTACTTCGTGAATGGCCGCCAGCCCGACATCGGCGCTTTCGACACGCCGAGCTTTGCCGGCGAGGCCAGCGGCACGGTGACGCGCATCGGCCCCGACTGGTTCGAAGTCGACAGCGTGGAAGAGTTTGCCAATGGCGACGGCATCAGCTATCTCTCGCGCGGCCGCAAGCTCGCCGGGCTGCGCATCAATGTGGCGAAACGCGTGGCCGAAGGCCAGCGCCTCTACCCCAACGAAATGCCGGACGACCCCGAGGGTTTCAAACCCGGTGTCGAGATCCTGCGCAACCGCGACCAGGCCTTCGAGCGTCTGCTGGAAAAGCCCTCCGCCGAGCGCCGCATTCAAGTCAGCCTCGAACTGGGCGAAACAGCCGACGGCTTTGCCCTGCGGCTGGAGGACGAGGACGGCATCGAAGCCACCGTGAGCGTCGCACACGCCAAGGAGTTGGCGAAAGATCCGCAGCGCGCCCTGGTCGGCTGCGGCGAAAGCCTGGGCAAGCTCGGCGCCACCGATTTCAAGGCCGGCGAGATCAGGCTGGTGCTGAGCGAGCCCTGGTTCCTCCCCGCCGCCGTCATCAATGCGCTGCGGCGCGATGCGGTGGAAAAACTTGTCACCGCGCGCGCAGCGGCACGGCCCCGCCTGCCGCGCGCGGCGCCGGTCGAGCCGCCGGTCGACTACCCGGACAAGGAACTTTCCTATCTCGGCAATGTGCTCAACAGCGCGGCGCGCGCCTTTTATCGCCGCCACGGCGTCGATCTGATCGCCGATGCCTACGAGGCGGACACCACGCCGGGCGAGGTCTCGCTGATGATCACCAAACATTGTTTGCGCTACAGCCACAGCCTGTGTCCGAAGGAAGCCAAGGGCTGGGTCACCGGCGTCAACGCCGAGCCGATGACGCTGGTGAATGGCAAGGAAAAGCTCACCTTGCGCTTCGATTGCAAGAAATGTGAAATGCATGTCGTCGGCCGCATCAGGAAGGGACGGCAGATCAGCATCACGCCGGTCGCCCATTGATCGGGCAAACGCCGGAAAAGTCGGTGCAGGCGAGACGGCGACGAATAGCGGATCGGACGGATAAATCTAAAACCTCACCACAGAGACACAGAGGCACAGAGCTACAGCGAACGGCGAAGAATCAAGGCCCTGTGGGTCTGCGGCAGCTCACCCTTTGGGAGAACCACCGGTACGGCGCAACGCTTTGTTTTTCCTCTGTGTTCTCTGTGCCTCTGTGGTTCAACTGAGTTTTTCCGAATAAACCATGAGCCGCATCATCCTCGCCCCCATGGAAGGCCTCGCCGACGATGTGCTGCGCGCGGTGCTGACTTCGGCCGGCGGCTACGACTGGTGCGTCACCGAATTCGTGCGCGTGACCAACACGCTGCTGCCGCACAGCTGCTACACCCGCTTCAGCCCGGAGCTGAACAATGGCTCACGGACGGCATCGGGTACGCCGGTGCGCATCCAGTTGCTGGGCTCGGAGCCGACCATGCTCGCCAACAACGCGGCGCATCTGGCGCGGCTCAATCCGGCCGGCATCGACCTGAATTTCGGCTGTCCGACGCCGCTGGTGAACCGTCATCGCGGCGGCGCCGCGCTGCTCGACAAGCCCGAGTTGCTGCACAGCATCGCCAGCGCCGTGCGCCGTGCCGTGCCGACGGCAATTCCGGTCACCGCCAAGATGCGCCTCGGCATCGAGGACACCCATCGCGCGCTGGATTGCGCCCTGGCGCTGGAGGCCGGCGGCGCCGACGAACTGGTGGTGCATGCCCGTACCAAGGCTGACGGTTACCGACCGCTGGTGCGTTGGGAGCACGTAGCGCGTATCCGCCAAGTAGTGAAACTGCCGCTGATCGCCAACGGCGAAGTGTGGACGCGGGCCGATTACCGCAACATCTGTGCCGCCACCGGCTGCGACGACGTCATGCTCGGCCGCGGCGCGGTGGCTGATCCGCTGCTCGCGAGCCGCATTCGCCGCGACGATACGGAACACGCCAGCGCCGCCGACTGGGAAATGATCAAGCGGCTGATCGTGGATTTCTGGACGCGGGTGCAGTTGAAGCTGCCCGCGCATCAGTCGCCCGGCCGCCTGAAGCAATGGCTGGGCATGATGCAGCGCAGCTATCCGCAGGCGGAGCATCTCTACCGCGGCATACGCGAAATACGCCACGCCACGGAGATTTCGGTGGCACTGCAACGCCATGGTCTCGACCTGGGTTCAGGCCGCCCGCAACCTGGCTGAGCCCCTGCCGCAGCAGGCCGGAAGGCGAGCAAGAGGCCGCCGCCCATCTCCTTTATGACGGCGAAGCGCAAGCCGGTATTTCGGCGTCTGTTACCCTATGGATAAACAGCCCCAAGGAGGCAATATGCTGGATCATCTCGAAGAAAAGAAACAGGATATCCTCGCCGCAGTGCTGAAACTTGCCGTCGCCCGGCTGCCGCAATCGAAGCATGAGGAAGCCAGGAGCTTCATCGGCAACTACTACAAGCAGGCCGACCCGGAAGATTTGCTGGAGCGCGGCATCGAGGACCTTTACGGTGCGGCGATGGCCCACTTGTCTTATGGGCGCGCTTTCACCAGCGGCGTGCCCAAGTTGCGGGTATACAACGCGCAGCTTGAGGAGCACGGCTGGACCTCGCCGCATACGGTGGTCGAGATCCTCAACGACGACATGCCCTTCCTGGTTGATTCGGTGACCATGGAGGTCAATCGGCAGGGCTATACCCTGCTGCTGCTGATTCATCCGGTGTTTCGCACCCAGCGCGACGGCAAAGGAAAGCTGAAGTCGATTTCCGCCGCCGGAGCCGATACCAACCCGGAATCCTTCATGCATGTCGAGATCGACCGGGAGACCGATCCGGAGCGCTTGAAGGCGCTTGAAGACGGCCTGCTTTCCGTCCTCGCGGATGTGCGCCACGCGGTTGCCGACTGGCAGCCCATGCTGGATCGCATGGGTGGCGTGATCAAGGAGCTCGATTCCCCGCCGGCCGCCCTGAACCCGACGGAAGCCGCCCTGGGCAAGGAGTTTCTGAGCTGGGCGAACGACGGCCACTTCACCTTTCTTGGCTTTCGCGAATATGAACTGGTCGCGAAAAACGGCGAGGACCTGCTCAGGATAGTCCCCGAGAGCGGGCTGGGTTTGTTGCGCGATGCGCCGGCGGGAGGAATCTCGAGCAGCTTCGCCGAGTCGCCTCCCAGCATTCGCAAACTGGCGCGGCTTCCCAACCTGCTGGTCCTGACCAAGGCCAATGTGCGGGCGACGGTGCATCGCCCCGGCTATCTCGATTACATCGGCATCAAGCGCTTCGACGCCAAGGGCAAGGTCGTCGGCGAACGCCGATTCATCGGCCTGTATACCTCGGCCGCGTATCACGCCCGGCTGAGGGAGATCCCGCTGCTGCGCGACAAGGCGATGGCGGTGATGGAGAAAACCGGCTTTGCCGCCAATAGCCACATGGGAAAGAACCTGCTGACCATACTCGAGGCCTACCCGCGCGACGAGTTGTTTCAGATCGACGAAACCAGCCTGATGGAAACGGCGCTGGGAATTCTGCGCCTCGGCGACCGCCGCAAGATCCGCGTCTTCATTCGCCGCGAGGCCTATGGCCGCTACTACTCCTGCCTGGTTTACATGCCGCGGGAAAAGTTCAATACCGAATCCCGCCTGCGTATTCAGGAAGTCCTCAAGCGTTCACTGCACGGCCACAACATCGAATTCACGGTTGAACTCTCGGAGGCGACGCTGGCGCGCATCCATTTCATGGTGCGCAGCTCGCCGCACGAGGAATCGGTGGTCGATCCCCGCGACATCGAGGCTGATATCGTCCTCGCCTTGCGCGACTGGGCGGACGACCTGCGGCTCGCCCTCAACGAGAGCCGTGGCGAGGAAGCAGCCAATCAGTTGCTGGCCACGTATTGCGCGGCCTTCCCGCCGGCCTACCGCGATACCGTCAGCGTGCGCATAGCGGTGCGCGACATACAGGCGATGGAATTGCTGTCCGAATCCGAGCCGCTCAACATGCGGCTGTACCGTCCCGTCGAGGCCGGCAGCGAATCCCTGCGCTTGCGGGTATACCGTCTGGGCGCACCGATTCCGCTTTCCGCCAGCCTGCCCATGCTGGAGAACATGGGGGTGTCGGTACTCGACGAGCAATCCTTCACGCTCGATCGCGGCGAGGCCGGTGCGATGCATATCCACGACTTCGGCATGAGCACCGCCATCGAATTGCCGGACATTTCGGCGCTGCGGCCGCTGTTCGAGGACAGTTTCGGCAAGGTCTGGCGACGCGACATCGAAAGCGATGGCTTCAACCGGCTGGTGCTGGCCGCCGGCTTGTCGAGCGACGAGGTGATTGTGCTGCGCGCTTTTGCCAAGTACCTGCGCCAGGCCGGATTTACCTTCAGTCAGTCGTATATCGAGCAGACCCTGGTCGACAACACCGCGATCACTCGGCTGCTCGTTGAATTGTTCCATGCCCGTTTTGATCCGGCGGCCAAGGGCGACAGGGATGAAGCCCAGGCCGCCCTGGTCCAGAAAATCAAAAAGGCGCTGGACGGCGTGGCGAGCGCCGATGACGACCGCATCCTGCGGCGCTTCCTCGCCGTCATCAATGCCACGATTCGCACCAACTACTACCAGACCGATGCAGCCGCGCGGCGCAAGCCCTATGTCTCGTTCAAGATCGAATCAGCCAAGGTGCCGGAACTGCCGGAACCCAGGCCGCTGTATGAAATCTGGCTGTATTCGCCGCGTGTCGAGGGCATCCATTTGCGCGGCGGCAAGGTGGCCCGGGGCGGGCTGCGCTGGTCCGATCGCATGGAAGATTTCCGCACCGAGGTGCTGGGTCTGGTCAAGGCCCAGATGGTGAAGAACGTGGTCATCGTTCCGGTCGGCTCCAAGGGCGGCTTCGTGCTCAAGGGCGCGCCGCCGCAGACGGATCGGGAAGCCTATCTGAAGGAAGGCATCGCCTGCTACAAGACCTTCCTGCGGGGCCTGCTCGACATCACCGACAACCTGGTCGCCAATCAAACCGTCCCGCCAAAGAATGTCGTCAGGCATGACGGCGACGACTCCTATCTGGTCGTGGCGGCCGACAAGGGCACGGCGACTTTTTCGGACTATGCCAATGAAGTCAGCGCCGAATACGGCCACTGGCTGGGCGATGCGTTCGCCTCGGGCGGTTCGGTCGGATACGACCACAAGAAGATGGGCATCACCGCACGCGGCGCCTGGGAATCTGTCAAGCGCCACTTCCTCGAAATGGGCATCGACACCCAGACCACGGCATTCACTGTGGCCGGCGTCGGCGACATGTCGGGCGATGTCTTCGGCAACGGCATGCTCTTGTCACGCCACATCAAGCTGGTGGCGGCATTCGACCATCGGCACATTTTTCTCGATCCGGATCCCGACACCGAGGCGAGCTACATCGAACGCCAGCGCCTGTTCGCACTGCCGCGCTCGTCCTGGGACGATTACGACAAATCCCTGATCTCGAAAGGCGGCGGCGTCTATCCGCGCAGCGCAAAGACCCTGCCGCTGACGGCCGAAGTGCAGAAGTTGCTGGACGTGAGCGCGGACACGCTGACCCCGGTGGAACTGATGAAGGCGATTCTCAAGGCGCCGGTCGACCTGTTTTACAACGGCGGCATCGGCACCTACATCAAGGCCGCCAGCCAGCGCAACGCCGAGGTCGGCGATCGCGCCAATGATGCGCTGCGGGTCAACGGCGCCGAGCTGCGCTGCAAGGTCGTGGCGGAAGGCGGCAACCTGGGCTGCACCCAGCTCGGGCGCATCGAGTTTGCCCTGAGCGGCGGCCGCATCTATACAGATGCCATCGACAACTCCGCGGGGGTCGATTGCTCGGATCACGAAGTCAATATCAAGATCCTGCTCGGCCTGGTCGAGGCAGACGGCGAACTGACCGAGAAGCAGCGCAACAAGCTGCTGGTGGAAATGACCGACGAAGTGGGCGAACTGGCGCTTGCCGACAACTACTATCAGGGCCAGTGCCTTTCGGTGACCGGCACCCGGGCGGAGAAGATGCTGGATGCGCAGCAGCGATTCATCCGTCATCTGGAAAAGGCCGGGCGCCTTGATCGTGCCGTCGAGTACCTGCCCAGCGACGAGCAGATTGCGGAACGCCGCGCGACGCACCAGGGACTCAGCTCCCCGGAACGGGCGGTGCTGCTGGCCTACAGCAAGATGGTGCTGTTCGACCAACTGGTGGCATCCGACCTGGTCGATGATCCCTACGTGGAGCCGGTGCTGACCGGCTACTTCCCAAAGGTCCTGACCAAGCGCTACGCCGAAGTCATGAAGCGGCATCCCCTGAAGCGCGAGATTGTCGCCACCGTGCTGGCCAATTCGATACTCAATCATGTCGGGATTGTTTTCGTGCACCGGATGTGCGAGGACACCGGCGCCGAGGCCCACGAAGTGGCACGCGCCTATATTCTGGTGCGCGACATCTTCGACCTGCCCGCGCTCTGGTCCGAGATCGAGGCGCTGGATGGCAAGATCGCCGCCCCGCTGCAGAACCAGATGCTGATCGAAGCCGGGCGGCTGCTGTTGCGCGCCGTGCTCTGGTTTCTGCGCACACGCCACGAGAAAATCCCGATCGGGGACGTGGTCGGACTCTTCCGCCCCGGCGTGGCGCAACTCAGCGGCAAGCTTTCCGGATTGCTGAACGAAGGCGATCTCAATGCGATCAACCAGCGCTGGGCGGAACTGGAATCCGCCGGAGTGCCCGAGGCCACCGCGAAGCAGGTTGCGGGACTGGACGCGTCCTATGCCGTGCTGGACATTGTGGATATCGGGATGCAAAGCCAGCAAAGCGTCGACCGCGTCGCCGAAATCTACTTTGCCCTGGTCGGAATACTGGAGATTCGCTGGTTCGGCATTCAGATCAATGCGCTTCCCACCGATACCCACTGGCAGGGACTGGCGCGAAATGCCCTGCGCGACGACTTGTCGCGGCAGATCAGACTGCTGACCATGAGCGTGATCAAACTGTCGCCCGAGGGCACCGACGCCGCGCAAATGCTCGCCGCGTGGGAAGCCGCGAATCCCTCGACCCTGGCGCGACTGCGGGACATGGTGGCCGATCTGAAGACCGGCCCGGTACTGGATCTGGCAATGCTTTCCGTGGTGCTGCGGGAATTGAGGAGCCTCATCTAACTTTCATGCAGTGATCGGGCCCCCCTGAGGATGAAACACGTGAAAGGCGGATTGAAGGCCCCCCACCCCCATCCCCGCCCCAGGGCGGGGCTACTGGCAAGCTCGCTTCGCTCGACCATTACCCGTCGCTCCGAACGGGTTGGTTCGTTACGTTAGAAACCGCTTTCAACACGGAGGCATGGAGATAAACACAGAGCACGCAGAGGGCTAGCTCAATGAAGCGACGACTCACCCATTGCGCGAATTAGAGCTTTACCTCCGTGTTCGCCGTGTTGAAAGCGCTTGCTTGTCACTGGGCTTGCCACTGCCTATTCCAGGATCATGGGCACGTGCGCCGCTGGCGCCCGCGGGCGAATTCCCACTCGCTTCGCGCCATGGACGCGGCACGAAAAAAGCCGCGACGACGCGACGTGCACCCTGGATTGCGATGCCCTCGCCCAGCCCGAAAGTCGGCGCTGGCAGGACGGCGCCGGATGCAATATTTCAAGCCCGAAATGTTTTTCGGGCCGCTTGTCCGTAAAATGCGCACTGGTGTCCTGTTACCGCAGGCACCCAAACCTGGACCAACGAGGAGATGACGTCGGCAGGGTTGAAACGGGCGCCACAAGCGCCGTCAGTTGAAACTCTGAGACGCTGAAAGGATACCCGCCATGACACTTCCCAACGTTTCGCTGGACGACAAGTACACGCTTACCACCGGCCGCGTCTATATGACCGGCATTCAGGCTCTCGTCCGCCTGTCCTTGATGCAAGGCCTGCGCGATCAGGCCGCCGGCCTCCACACCGCCGGCTTCGTCACCGGTTATCGGGGCTCGCCGCTGGGCAGCGTCGATCAGGAATTCTGGAAGGCGAAAAAGATTCTCGAGGCCCAGCACATCCGCTTTCAGGCCGGGCTCAATGAAGACCTCGCGGCGACAGCGGTATGGGGCACGCAGCAAGTCACGCAGGACCGCAACGCCAGCTACGACGGCGTGTTCTCGATCTGGTACGGCAAGGGCCCCGGCGTGGACCGCACCGGCGACGTGTTTCGCCATGCCAACGCGGCAGGCACTTCGAAATTCGGCGGCGTGCTGGCCATCGCCGGCGACGATCACGCGGCGAAGTCGTCTACCCTGCCGCATCAGACCGAGCACATCTTCAAGGCGATGATGATGCCGGTGCTGGCGCCGGCCGGCATCCAGGAATACCTCGAATACGGCCTGCACGGCTTTGCGCTTTCGCGCTACTCGGGCTGCTGGGTGGCGTTCAAGGCGCTGACCGACACGGTGGAAACCTCGGCGACGGTGAACATCGACCCGTTTGCCGTCAAGCCCATTATCCCGACTGATTTTGTCTTGCCGGCCGACGGCCTCAACCTGCGCTGGCCCGATCCGCCGCTGGTGCAGGAAGAACGCCTGGTGCATCACAAGCTGTATGCCGCGCTGGCCTATTGCCGCGCCAACGGGCTCAACAAGATGGTGTTCGACAGTCCAGAGGCCAAGCTCGGCATCATTTCCAGCGGCAAGAGCTATCTCGACGTGCGCCAGGCCCTCGATGACCTTGGCATTGACGAAACCGTGGCGGCCGAGATCGGCATCCGCCTCTACAAGGTGGGCATGGTGTGGCCGCTGGAAGCCGAAGGCGTGCGCAAGTTTGCCGATGGCCTCGACGAAATCCTGGTGGTCGAGGAGAAGCGCCAGTTTCTCGAATACCAGCTCAAGGAAGAACTCTACAACTGGAGCGAGAAGGTGCGCCCGCGCGTCATCGGCAAGTTCGACGAGAAAGGCGAATGGGCCATGCCGCACGGCGACTGGCTGCTGCCCGCCGCCGGCGAACTGACGCCGGCGATGGTGGCGCGCGCCATCGCCGCCCGCGTCGGACGGTTCTACACCTCGACGAAGATCAAGGACCGGCTCGAATTTCTGGTCGAGAAGGAAGCCGCA